>JABLXQ010000007.1 GCA_013178375.1 Gammaproteobacteria bacterium | reverse complement strand
AGCTGATCCTTGTCGCCCCAGAGTTCCGGAAGGCTGGGGTCGTAATCCCGCTCCACGGCGATTTCGTCGCCCTCTGCCAGCAATACCGCCCGTACCCGCTCCAGAATCTCGTGGATGTTCACCTGCGCCAGCGAGGGCAGCTTGCGCGGTCCCAGCATGCGGTCCACCAGATTGCGCAGGCGGTCCACCTCATCAATGATGATGTCGGTGTATTCCCGCAGCGTCTCGTCGGGCAGTTCCCGCGCCAGCAGCTGGGCAGCGCCGCGAATACCCCCCAGGGGATTCTTCACTTCGTGCGCCACGCCCCGCACCAGCGCCCGGGTGGCCTGATGGGCGTTGATGATGCCGTCCTCCCGGCTGATCCGCATCAGGCGGTCCAGCGGGCGGATCTCCATCAGCAGGCTGCGCGGGTAGCCGGGTTCCACCAGCGGCGTGATGGTGTAATCCACGGTGGCGGCATGCGGTGTATTGGCTACGTGCAGCTGGGCTTCGCGCTTGGTGTAGGGATGCAGCTCCGCCAGCGCGGTTTCCATGTCGGCGTGGGCGTTGGGATCGTTCTCGCTGATCAGCTGGCGGATCGGAGTCCCCACCAGCTGTGACAGGCTGGCTGCCAGCAGATGCTCGGCCGCGGGATTCAGGTAGCGCACCCGCAGGTTCTCATCCAGCAGCAGCACGGCCGTGGTGAGGTTATCGAGCAGGCTTTTCGGCAGGTCGTAATTCATTGAATCCGGTACTGAATCGGTTGTCTTGTGGCAGCGCCGTCATGGCAGCTGCAACACGGGTTGGATATGAGAATGCAAAAACCAAACCAGCATGTCCGGTTCGATTCCCGCACTGTCCTTCGGGCAGGCTGATAACCCTGGTGATGGCAGGGTCCAACCGGTAGAAAAGGCGGCAGTATCTGTGCTTTGGCACGTTCGCGCGTCGACTTGGGGCAGGCCTGGGCCGGTTGCCCTGTTTCGGGTATCCGGCCTGGCTGATGATGGCGATTTTAGTTCAGGGGGCGATAAGGGTGCACCAAAAAAGTGCTTGTGGGGTGGGGAGGTCGCTGTTCAGGTCTTGGGTTTCGGCTTGGGCGCCGGTTTCTGCTGGCCTGGCATGTTCACCGAATTTCGCTTCACTTGAAACGTCACGATGTCGCTGATGCCCAGTTCTTTGCCGTCCTTATCCAGAATGCGTACCTGGGCCTGGTATTCGCCCCGGTCCAGACTGTCCAGGGTAAAGGCGGTGGACGAGATGGGGCTGCCGTGGGGGCTACCGTTGAGCATCAGCTGCACACGATCCGCAGTCCGCAGATTGGGCGATACCGCCGCCTGCACCACCACCGGATCGGTTTCATTGATGAAGTTGTGCTGATCTTCCGGGCTGACAATCAGGATCTTGTTGTAACTGAAAGGGCCGGCCGCCACCGGCTGTTTCTGGGGGGGCTGGGTGGGCAGTGCCGGTACGGTGGGAATGGGTTTCACATCCATCTGCTCGGCGCCCTTGCGCGGCTCGTCGGTGAAGACGGTATTGCCGTTCTCGTCCACATACTTGTAAACGGTTTCGGCCAGGGCCGGATGCCATGCAGTCAGCAGTACAAACAGGGCCAATAAGGTGCGTGCCATGGTGTTCTCCCAATCATTTTTGTAGTGGCTGCCTTCATTTAAAACCATTTTCGGCCGCCCATACAAAAAAAGCTCCCGAAAGTGGGAGCTTTTTTGCAGATTGCCAAGGCCCCCGGGAGGGCCCGGGAGCTGGCGGAGCCGGAAATCCGGTCCGCCGGCATCTGATCCTTAGCAGGAGTAGTACATGTCGAACTCGATCGGGTGAGTGGTCATGTTCAGACGCTCCACTTCGCCACGCTTCAGTTCCACGTAGGCCTTGATCATGTCCTCGGAGAACACGCCGCCTTCCAGCAGGAAGTCGCCGCGCTGTTCCAGGGTATCCAGCGCCTGTTCCAGCGAGGAGCAGACGGTGGGGATCTTCTTGGCTTCTTCCGGCTCCAGATCGTACAGATCCTTGTCGGCAGCATCGCCAGGGTGGATCTTGTTCTTGATACCGTCCAGACCGGCCATCAGCAGGGCAGCGAAGCCCAGGTATGGGTTGCAGATCGGGTCAGGGAAGCGCGCTTCGATACGACGGGCCTTGGCGGAAGTAACCCACGGAATCCGGATGGAAGCGGAACGGTTACGGGCGGAGTACGCCAGCATTACCGGTGCTTCGAAGCCAGGAACCAGACGCTTGTAGGAGTTGGTGCCGGGGTTGGTGAAGGCGTTGATTGCACGGGCGTGCTTGATGATACCGCCGATGTAGTACAGCGCTTCTTTCGACAGGCCAGCGTAGGCGTCACCCGCGAAGATGTTGGTGCCGTCTTTCGAGATGGACTGGTGCACGTGCATGCCGGAACCGTTGTCGCCCACGATCGGCTTGGGCATGAAGGTAGCGGTTTTACCGTAAGCGTGTGCCACGTTGTGTACGCAGTACTTCAGGATCTGTACTTCGTCAGCCTTCTTCACCAGGGTGTTGGCACCAACGCCGATTTCGCACTGGCCGGCAGTTGCCACTTCGTGGTGGTGTACTTCCAGAACCAGGCCCATCTGCTCCATGGCAGCGCACATGGCGGCGCGCAGGTCGTGCAGGGAGTCAACCGGGGGAACCGGGAAGTAGCCGCCTTTTACGCGGGGACGGTGACCCGTGTTGCCGCGGTCGAAATCTTCGTGGGTAACCCACGCCGCTTCTTCGGAGAAGATTTCATGCATCGCAGTGTGCATGTCGATCTTCCACTTGATGGAATCGAAGACGAAGAATTCGGGTTCGGGACCGAACAGGGCCTTGTCGCCGATACCAGTGGTTTTCAGGTATTCCTCGGCGCGCTTGCCGATGGAGCGCGGATCACGGTCGTAACCCTGCATGGTGGCGGGTTCAACGATGTTACAGCGCAGGATAACCATGGCTTCGTCAGCGAACGGGTCCATGACGGCCGAGCTGTCGTCCGGCATCAGGATCATGTCGGATTCGTTGATGCCTTTCCAGCCGGAGATGGAGGAGCCGTCGAACATCTTGCCGGATACGAATGTGTCTGCATCGACAGTGAAAGAGGGGTAGGTAACGTGTTGTTCTTTACCGCGGGTGTCGGTGAAGCGGAAATCAATCCAGCGGGCATTATTTTCTTTGACGAGTGAAAGAGTCTTTGCAGACATTCGGAAACTTCCTCCAATTGGATATTAAATATTCGGGGTGTGACCAAGTGAAGTCGATGCTGGCGGTGCCCCGGGGATTCGACAGCTTCTACCGGCTTATGCGACGGTCGATCGACAGTGATTGACGGCAACCAGGTCAGTCACAAGACGGCCAATCATACCTGTTTAGAAGGTGGATGGTTTGGTCTTGCCTCACAAGAAGGCAAAGAATATGCCATTGGTTTTTGACTTGAAAGGGGGCGGCGGAAATAGGCCCACGTTTTTTTTGCCGACCGCTGACAGCCACGGACGGCGCGGGCTGGACCGGCGAAAACGGGGAATGGTGCAGGGGGCGGGAACAGATAGTCCGGTTGGGTCGAACTGATCATTAATAATGCCAGCCCTATTTTGGTGCGAAAATAAAACTTGTCGCACCAAAATAGACCTTTGTGCGCCAAAGCGGGGCGGTCAGCTCTCGCAGACTTCGATCCGGATCTCGATTTCGCGGTTTTCCTGCTTCTGCTCCAATACCTTGTGGCCGTTGATGCGGCACCAGGCCGGGATGTCGTGCAGTACGCCCGGGTCGGTGGCTGTCACGGTCAGCACGTCGCCGGCCTGCAGCTTGCGGATGGCGTTCTGGGTTTTGATCACCGGCATCGGGCAGAGCAGGCCGCGGGTGTCGAGGTTGTGGTCGGCCATGTCAGACGTACCCCCTCAAATGTACCAAGAGGGGGCGATATCGTCGGCGGACACCGGCGTGACGTTCAGCACCCGACCCACGCCACCCTTGGACTGGATCTCCACCTGAACCGATTCGGCGTCACGGCCCTGGCTGAAGCGGGCCGCGATACGGGCGGCGTACAGCAGTTCCTCGTCGGACGGATTGCCGTCCACCAGCGTGAGCGGGCCACCGTGGCTGATGAGGCGCACAGAATGGAACTGCTTCTTGTAACCGGACATGAAGTTGTTCTCGCCTTCCTCGCGGCTGACGATCAGCTTGTAGTGGGGCGCCGGGCGGATGTGGCGGCCCACTTTCAGCAGCATGATGTCGTCCAGTTCGTAATCTTTGCGACCTTGCGCCTGCCACAGGTCCGCCAGCTTGCGGGAATAGCTTTCATCGGTGAGGAAGCAGCAGCCGCCGGCGGGCTGGGCAAAATCCAGCAGGCCGAATTGCTGCGCCAGCGCGATCTGAGGTTTGCGGTTGCGGCCGTTGAAATCATAGAGTTTTTCCCGGTCCAGCCAGCCTTCCCGTTCCGGCAGGGTGGGGGGCAGTATCTTGGCGCACAGCGGGCGCACCAGGCGGTCGTCAGCGCCAGATTCGCGGGCGATCAGCGGCATGGTCTGCTTGCGCTGGGATTTGGGACGCTGGCCAATCACTTCGCCAGTGATGATGAAATCAAAACCTTTTTCGTCCGCCATCTGGCGCGCCTTGTTGAGCATGGCGTTGGCCTTGCCCACCATGAACACCTTGCAGTCCAGGCAGGGATTCAGGTGTGCACCGTAACCGTGCTTAGGGTTCAGCACGATGTCTTTATATTCTTCGGAAATATCTTCGATGTGCAGCTTGATGCCGAGCTGTTCGGCTACCCACAGCGCGTTGTTACGCTTCTGTTTTTGCTGGTCTTTCTTGCGGATCGCGTGGGTGTGGCCTTCAACGCAGAAACCGGTGAAGAAATTCACGCCCTCCACCAGGATGCCCTGTTCCTGGATCACGCGGACCGCCAGCATGGAATCGAGGCCGCCAGAAATCAGTGCAATTGCGCGTCGTTGAATAGCCATAATTCTCGTGTAACTTTGTCGGGATTCGGTAAAAGGGCGCGCATTATACCGGAAAAACGCGGTTTCCTGTGGCGAAAGTGTAAACGGGCCTGAGCAGTTGACAGGGGAATCATGTATACTGCCGCCCCGATTTCCCCCATAAGGCAGAGGCTGTAGGTTTGTGATCGAGAAGATTCGTAATATTGCCATCATCGCGCACGTTGACCATGGTAAAACCACGCTGGTCGACAAACTGCTGCAACAATCCGGCACCCTCGGTCGCAAGGATGAAGGTGAGCGCGTCATGGACTCCAATGATCTGGAGAAAGAGCGCGGCATCACCATTCTGGCCAAGAACACGGCCATCAGCTGGAACGGCTACCACATCAATATCGTGGATACCCCGGGACACGCGGATTTCGGCGGTGAAGTGGAGCGCGTGCTGTCGATGGTGGATTGCGTGCTGCTGCTGGTGGACGCGCAGGACGGCCCCATGCCGCAGACCCGTTTCGTGACCAAGAAAGCCTTTGCCCAGGGCCTGAACCCGATCGTGGTGATCAACAAGGTGGACCGCCCCGGCGCGCGTCCGCACTGGGTAGTGGATCAGGTGTTCGATCTGTTCGACCGTCTGGGCGCCACTGAACAACAGCTCGACTTCCCCATCATTTATGCGTCGGCGCTGAACGGCGTCGCGGGTCTGTCCCCGGACAAGCTGGCTGACGACATGACCCCGCTGTTTCAAACCGTCATTGATAAAGTGTCGCCGCCCCAGGAGGATTCCGACGGCCCGTTCCAGATGCAGATTTCCTCGCTGGATTACTCCAACTATCTGGGCGTTATCGGTATCGGTCGCGTCAAGCGCGGCAAGATCAAGGCCGGTGCCCAGGTCAAAGTGGTGGATCGTGAAGGCAATATCCGCAACGGCAAGATCCTGAAGATCATGGGTCACATGGGTCTGGATCGGGTGGACATCGACGAGGCCGAAGCCGGCAACATCGTCTGCATCACCGGTATCGACGGCCTGAATATTTCCGACACCGTTTGCCATCCGGACAAGGTTGAAGCCCTGACGCCGCTGTCGGTGGATGAGCCTACGGTGAGCATGATTTTCCAGGTCAACACCTCGCCGTTCGCGGGCAAGGAAGGCAAGTACGTCACCTCGCGCAACATCCGTGACCGTCTGGAAAAAGAACTGATTCACAACGTGGCGCTGCGGGTGGAAGACACCGACAGCCCGGACCGTTTCCGTGTCTCTGGCCGGGGAGAACTGCACCTGTCGGTGCTGATCGAAAACATGCGCCGTGAAGGCTACGAACTGGCCGTGGGTTCCCCGGAAGTGATCGTGAAGGAAATCGACGGCGAGAAGCAGGAGCCGTACGAAAACCTGATGATCGACATCGAGGAAAACCACCAGGGCTTCGTCATGGAGCAACTGGGTCTGCGCAAGGCCGAGATGACCGACATGGTGCCCGATGGCAAAGGTCGCGTGCGCATGGATTTCATCGCGCCGTCGCGGGGCCTGATCGGTTTCCGTTCTGAATTTCTCACCATGACGTCCGGTTCCGGCATCATGAACTCCACCTTCTCCCATTACGGGCCTCTAAAGGAAGGTGAAGTCACCAAGCGCCAGAACGGCGTGCTGATCTCGATGATCGCCGGCAAGGTGCTGGGTTATGCGCTGTTCAACATCCAGGAGCGTGGCCGTCTGTTCGTGGACCCCAACGTGGAAGTGTACGAAGGCCAGATCATCGGCATTCACTCCCGCGGCAACGATCTGGTGGTGAACCCCACCAAGGGCAAGCAGCTCACCAACATGCGCGCGTCCGGTTCCGATGAAAACATCATCCTGACGCCGCCGATCAAGTTCTCGCTGGAACAGGCGCTGGACTTCATCGACAAGGATGAGCTGGTGGAAGTGACGCCGAAATCGATCCGCATCCGCAAGAAATTCCTGACCGAGAACGAGCGCAAGCGCAACAACAAATAACCCGTTTTTTGTTGTTCTGAAAAGCAGCCACCGGCCTGAAACCGGTGGCTGCTTTTTTTATGTCTGTACCCTCTGCATGTCGGTGTCGCCTCCCCGGTGGCGCCTGATTTCCCTTTGTTTCCCGCGACTTTTCTGTATTCCCGCGTCAGCCCTGTGCGCGCCTGGGCGCTTGGTCACAAAACCGCATACAGGCTGTTTAATTTAAGTGAATATATTTGCAAATCATATTGCATAAATATGCTGAATTGGTCACTATCGGTCAGGAATGGCGGGAATAATAAGCAGTATTATGTACTGTAGTGCCAATTGTCTAGTTCTTCAGAATGGTGGTTTTCAGCCCTCACCGGTGCAAAAACAAAACAGAAGAACCTGATAGAAAAATAAAGACAACCCGGGGCTGGGCGACACCGGATCAGAAAAACCTGAAGACCTGTTTTGTTCGTGAAAGGACTGGGTATGGGAAGCAACAATAAGAAGAACGTTGTCCTGACGTTGTCGATGGTGTTGTGCGTGCCGGGGGTGGCCAGTGCCAACTCGGAAGCGCCCGCCATGTATGATGCGCGCAATAACGGCATGGGCGGTGCCAGCATTGCTCATCTGGATAGCCCCGCCGCCGTGATGCACAACCCGGCGAACCTGGCCGCCACCCGTGGCAGTCAGCAGCAGTTCGATATCACCGCGCTGGTCGTGAAATTGACCGGCTCTTTCGCTGGCCCCGACAACGTTGAGGATTCACCCTGGATCGTCGCGCCGCTGCCTTTCATGGGTTACCAGAAGCGGGTGTCCGACGATCTCACCATGGGATGGGCCGTCTATATGTCGACGGGCTTTGGCGGTGGTTACGAGGATGTGAAGCAATATGGCACCGGCAGAACTTGCACCGATTCCCTGGACGATGTTTTCATCGTGACGCCGGGCGGTGGCGTTGTGCTGAACAACGACGCCCAGTACAACGATTACTGTCCGCCGTACGGACGGGATGAAACGGTGCAACTGGCGCTGTTCGAGCTGGCTTTCCCGTTCAGCTACGAGATCCGGGACGACCTGCGGGTGGGTCTGAGCATCCGCTTTCCCTTCGGCATGTTCACGCAAACGACTTCTGAAGATATCGTTGGTGCGTTTGTTCCGCCGGAGCAGGCCGCCGGTTCCTATGGTCTGGGTTATGCGCAGGTGGAATCCGAAATGTACGGTGTGGGCACACCGGGCTTTATGGCGGGCGTTACGTATGACGTCACTTCCTACTTCAGTGTCGCGGCGACTTACCGTTCCAAAGTCACCACCACGATGAAGGGCGATACCCAACTGTTTCTGAAATCCAACCTCCTGGTGGGACAGGCGCTGGGTGCTCTGGGTAACGTGCCCATTGGCACGCTGGCGGAAACACTCAACGCGATTCCCGATATCGGCCCGCTGCTGGCTGCACAGCTGGATGACACCATTGGTAGTTTTGCCGACCGGATTGCGTCCGACATCGACTCCGAGATCGATTGGTCAACAGCCAAGGAGATTGAGCTGGGGTTTGCGCTGCGTGTCACCCCTGGCTTGCTGTTCGCGGTCGATTGGCGCCATCTGTACCTGGAGGAAGCCAACAAGGAATTTGTGGTGCAGCTGAAGGAGCCGCTGTTCATCCAGACAGGTCTGAACCAGCTGGGCCAGACACTGAACTGGAAGGATGTGTATGGCTGGAGTTTCGGTCTGGAATATTCACTGGATGACCACCAATGGCTGCGCTTTGGCCATAACTTTGGCAACAGTGCCACGCCGCCGGAATATGCCAACGCCTTCACGCCGCCGCCTGCAGACAAGCAGGGTTCCTATTCCGTTGGCTATGGCATCAGGGCAGGCAAGTGGCAGTATGACGTGGGCTTCAACTATGCGAAGGTGGAGTATGAAATTGCCCAGCCATACGATGCCGACGGCCAGCCTGTCGATACCCCCACTTGCAGGCCTGGCCAGCTGGTGAAGAGTGGTTGCCCGGGGCGAATGGGGGTTGAGACTTACTTCCTGGCGCTTTCCGCGAATTACATCCTGCCCTGATTTTGTGTTGGAGGGTCGTGTTAAGCACGGCCCTTCATTGCGCCAGTGCGTTTGCCTGTTCCGCCAGTTGCAGAAACATCGGTGGCTCGCCGGCGCCGGTGACATCCAGTGCTGCGCCGCTGATGTAGCTTGAGCTGTCCTGAGCAAGTAAGAGGCAGGCGTTGGCGATGTCCGCCGGCACTGCCATGCGCCCCATCGGCAGCGACTGTTCGATCAGGGCGATGCCTTTTTCCCCACCGTAATGATCTTCCGACGCTTCGGTTTTTATCATGCCGGCGATGATGGCATTGACCCGCACTTTGTCCGCCGCCCATTCCTGAGCCAGCGAGCGCGTCACGTTGATTAGCCCGGCCTTCGCGGCGCCATAAGCAGCGGTACCTGGAGATGGACGCACGCCGGAAATGCTGGCGATATTGATGATGCTGCCACCGTTTTCATTTTTGCAGAGGGCGTGATACGCCTGCTGGGAAAACACCAGAGGCGCGATCAGGTTCAGGCGGATGATGGACTCGGTGAGTTTAGGCGGCGCGTCGGCTGCCTTGACAGGAGGACTGCCACCGGCATTGTTGATCAGCACGTCGAGGCGGCCACTGCGTTGCAGTACAGTGTCGATCAACTGCTGCGATTCTTCGGGTTTGCGCACGTCGGCGGCGATGAATTCCGCCTGCCGGCCGTTGCCTTGCGGCAGTTGCACCGGTGCATTGCGGCCGCAGATGAACACGCGGGCGCCGGCCTGTAGAAAAGCCTGCGCGATGCCAAAGCCCACGCCCTTGGTGCCGCCGGTGACGATGACGCTCTTGTTGCTGAAGTCGGACATGGGCAGTTCCGTTTTCCGTTGCGAAAATAATTATTGTTGTTGCTGCGCCTGTTGGTGCGTCTGTTCTTTCGTCTGTTGGTGCGCCGCGCGGTTCAGGTATTTCCACACGCCGTTGGCGGTGCCCACCAGTGTGTCGCCGCAATACGCTTTTCCTTCCATGAAAGCCAGTGTCTTGGTCACCTGGGTGACTTCCGCAGTGGCATATACGAATTCGCCCGGCAGGGTGGGCGCGATAAAATTCACGCTCATGGACACGGTAACCGTGGGCAGGCTGTCTTTCTGGAAATAGGCATTCATTCCCATGGCTTCGTCCAGCAGTGTCAGCATCAGGCCGCCGTGGCCGCGGTTGTTGCCGCCGACATGATGGTCCTTCAGCAGCAATCCCACTGTGCCTTTATAGTGGCCGTCAGCACCCATTTCGCGTTTGTACAGCAGCGGGCCGATCAGGTTGGAATAGGGCCCTTCGGTGTTGGGCTCGAATCCTTCAGGAATGGGATTGCTGTTGGTGGAATTACTCACGCATCTCAGCCTTTTGCCAGAATCGCTGCGCCGGTGGGTACGCCGGCACCCGCCGTGATCAGCACATGATTAACATTGGCCACCTGGTTCACGGACGTACCGCGAATCTGTCGCACCGCCTCGGCAATGCCGTTCATGCCGTGGATGTACGCTTCGCCCAGCTGGCCACCATGGGTATTCACCGGCAGTTTTCCGCCCCGGCCAATGTGGCCGTCCTTGACGAAATCCTTTGCCTCGCCGCGCTTGCAGAAACCGAAGGCTTCCAGCTGCGGCAATACCCACGGTGAAAAATGATCGTACAGGCAGGCCATGTCAATGTCGGCGGGTGACAATCCCGCCATGCCATAAACGTCATCGGCGCAGGCATCGAATTCGGGAATGCCGGAAATCGATTCGCCGTAAAAGGGTGTCATCATGCGGGTGGTGCTGGCGATGCTCTGGCGGGCGCCGGCAATCACGGCGGGGATGTTGGCCAGATGTTTCGCGCGCTCGACTGATGTGACCACGAACGCCACTGCGCCATCGCTTTCCTGGCAGCAATCCAGCAGACGCAAGGGATCGGCGATCATGCGCGAGGTCTGGTGCTGTTCCAGTGTGATGGGCTTTTGATAGAAAAATGCGTTGGGATTGGTGGCGGCGAAATCGCGCATGGCGACGGCGACGCGGCCAAAATCTTCGCTGGTGGCGCCGAATTCGTGCATGTAGCGGCGGGCGCTGAAAGCGATCCAGGCGGCCGGTGTCATGAAGCCGTACGGAAAATAGTGGCTGAAGTTGATGATGTTGGGATCGAGCGGGCTGGTATTGAACAGCTGGCCGGCACCAAAGCGCAGGCCGGAGCGTTCGTTCAGCGCGCGGTAGATGACGACGGTGTTGCACAGGCCGGAGGCAATGGCGGTGGCCGCGTGCACGAAGGGGCCGCAGGCCGCGCCGCCGCCGAATTCGGTGCGCGAGAAAAATTTCAGTTCCTTGCCGCCCACTTGGCGCAGGATTTCATTTTCCCAGTTGTGATCCATGCTGAAGCTGGACATGCCGTCGATGTCGCTGCCTTTCAGTCCGGCGTCATCCAGTGCGGCTTTCACCGCTTCCAGCGCGAGTTGCATTTCAGTGCGGCCGGAATCCTTGGAGAATTCCGTGGCGCCGATGCCGACAATGGCGGCCTTGCGCGAAAGGGTTGCGGAAGAGTGGGGTGCGCTCATTTCGACGCTCCTTTATCGGCCAGTTGAACAATGGCACTGCCGCTGACGTGGTTGCCCATGCCATTCTTGCCGCGAAATTCCACGTGCACGAGGGTGAGGCCGTTTTCTTCGCTGAGTTCTTTTACTTCACCGCTCATGATCATGGTGTCGCCGGGATAATTTGGCGCGCCCAGATTGAAACGGATTTTTTTGATGCGGCTGCCGGGGCCGGCCCAGTCGGTGAGGTAGCGGCCGACAAAACCATTGGTGGTGAGGATATTCATGAAAATATCCGGCGTACCTTTTTCCTGCGCGGCGGCCTTGTCGTGATGCACGTCCTGGAAATCCTGCGTGGCGATGGCGGCGGATACCACCAGCCGCGCGGTGATTGGCAGGGCGAATTCCGGCAGTTTGTCACCGGTTTGGATTTGAGAAGCCTGAAGATTGTGAATAGTCGTCATCGGGGCGCGCTCACTTCTGGACCGGTCTGAACAGGGGCAGCGACATGCCGTCCTGCACTTCCTTGATCTGCATTGCCACCGGCATGCCGATGTGCACGTCGCCGGGTTTGGTGTCGATCAGTTGCGACACGATGCGCACGCCTTCCTGCAGATCCACCAGCACGATGGTGTTGGGATAATCGAATGGCGGAATTTCCGGATAGTGCATGACAGTAAAGGTGTACACGCTGCCTTGGCCGGTGGATTCAATGCAGTCCCACTGCAATGACTGACATTTCTCGCACATGGGCTGGGGCGGATGGCGCAGTGTGTTGCAGCTGGTGCAGCGCTGGATCAGCAGTTTGCCGTCGCGCAGGCCTTGCCAGAAATGGGCGGTGTCCTGATTTTCTACCGGATGCACGCGGTTGATCTTGCCCGGTGCGGCGGCCTTTTTTGCGCCCGGTTGTTTCGGCGGTGTTTGATACTGGAAATAGGTGATCAGCGCTTCGGCGAACACTTCATTGTTCTGATCCATGTACTCGGCTTTTTCGGTGACGAAAAAACCTTTGCCGACGCCGGTGGTTTTCAGATCGGAAATCTTGATGATGGTGCTGTAGTGATGCACCTGGTCGCCTTCCTGCAGATAGCGGTGGAAGGTCTGGTCGTAGCTCACGGCCATGACGCCGGCAAAGCCGTGCTGTTCCATGATGGCGAGAATTTCGTAGGGATTCTGCCGGGTGGAGCCGGGGCCGTGATCGCCGTTGACGGCGCGCATGGTCCACATCTGCATCATGGTGGGCGGTGCAACAGCGCCGGTGAAATCAGTGTTGGCGGCGCGGTAGTCGTCGTCCAGATAGAGCGGGTTTTCGTCGCCCATGGCCATGCACCACTGCCAGATCTGGGTGCGGGTGACCGGGTTCCAGCCGTTATAGGGGCCGACGCGGCGATTGACCAGCGGCGTCACCAGTTCCAGCAAGGCCGCTACTGCGGGGTCGGACATGGGATGTCCCTCGTATTCTTGTCGTTTGGGGATGGGGTGGTTATGGGTCAGTATAAGAAATGTGCATTAATATTGCAATTGAGTTGCATATATTGGGGCGTGGGGATAAAAGACAAATAAATCATAAGGTTGGTGTGAGGGGCGGGCGTCGAGGCTGGGGTTTGAGGCACGCCACGAGTACGTCCCTGTAGGCTCGACAGCGGCCATCCATGGCCGCTGACGTCCTCAAACCCCAGCCTCGACACCCTCTCTTGTCGTATTCCGTGCGAATTCAAATTTCAAAACAACTTACGCCCCAGTCCCCATCGCATTCACCACCGCTGCCAGATCTACACCCGCATCCGCCAGATCACTTTCCTTTATCACCAGCTTCTGCCCGATGATCTTCTTCGCCGCCATGAATTCTTTCGCACTGTTGATGCAATCCGCCGCCAGCACCTGATCACCCTTCATGTACCACGCCACGAACTGGTCCGTGGACGGCACGCCGCGAATAATCACCCGCTCGTAACCACGATTCATGCCTGCGATCTGCAACTTCGCGTTGTACTGATCCGACCAGAACCAGGGCAGTGCATGATAGGCTTTTTTCAAACCGCAGATCGAGGCCGCCGCCGCTTTTCCCTGCTCCATGGCATTGGGTACGGATTCCAGCCGCAGACGATAGCCCAGCAGATCGTTGGGATGGTTGGTGCAGTCGCCCGCTGCAACGATGTCCGCGTCGGAGGTTTGCGCGAATTCATCCACCACCACGCCGTTGCTGATTTCCAGCCCGGCGTCCGCCGCCAGTTCGGTGTTGGGAATCACGCCGATGCCGATGATCACCAGATCCGCGTCCAGTACACGGCCTTCGTTGCAAACCACTTGCTGCACGCGATCATGGCCACGCAATTCAAGCGCCTGGGCGTGAGTGATGATCTTCACGCCGTGGCGCTGGTGCAGGTCGGTGTAGTAAGCCGACAGTTCCGGCGCAGTAACCCGCTCCAGTACCCGGTTCATCATTTCCAGCACGGTCACGTCCATGCCCAGTTTGCGCAGCGACGCCGCCGTTTCCAGCCCGATATAACCGCCACCCACTATCACTGCGTGGCCACCGGACTTCACTTCGCTCTGGATTTTTTCTGCGTCGGCCAGGGTGCGCAGGTAGTGCACGCCTTTCAGGTTGGCGCCAGGAATGTCCAGTTTGCGTACGCGGGCGCCGGTGCACAGGGCCAGCTTGTTGTAAGGCAGCGTTTCACCATTGTTGAGCAGAACGGTTTTGGCGGCGCGGTCGATCTTTTCCACGCTCAGGCCCAGCCTGAATTCCACGTTGGATTTTTCATAAACGGAGGCTTTGAAAATCTCGATCTGGTCAGGCGTCTTTTCCTTCATCAGCAGCGCCTTCGACAGCGGCGGGCGGTGATAGGGCAGCTGGGTTTCGTCGCCGATCACGACGATGCGGCCGGCCCAGCCTTCCTTGCGCAGACTGGTGGCCAGTTGGGCGCCGGCATGGCTGGCGCCGATGATGATGCAAACCTGTTGTTCCTGCGTCATGACTTCTTTTCCCCTGCAGTCGAAATGTCGTGCCGTTGCCTATTGTACCTGCAATGGCAGGCTTGATTTTGTTTGCCATAAAGTATACGGTGTATACTCCGGAAGCAATAGTAAATCCGCTTTTTTCCTGTGCCAATCTCGGCCCTGTGCCGGCCATTCACCGGGAAATCGAACAAAAACAATTTCATATTCAATAAGAATTGCGGGAGTAAGCACCATGCCAAACATTCAAGTCACCGATCTGTCGGGAAAGGTATCCACGCTGAAGGCCAAGAGCGGCGAAACCCTGATGGAGGCGCTGCGGGATAATGGTTACAGCGATATCGAAGCCGTGTGCGGTGGTGTCTGTTCCTGTTCCACCTGCCATGTGTACCTGGAAGGCGACTGGTTCAGCAAACTGGGTGAGCGCAGCGAAGACGAGAACCAGCTGGTGACCAGCACTGATCACTTCAAACCCAATTCCCGCCTGTCGTGCCAGGTCACTGTTTCCGATGACATGGAAGGCATGGTCGTCACCATCGCCCACCAGACCTACTAAGGTTGCAGGGTGTCGCGCTTCGGCGTTGGCACCCTATTCAGACTTCATCCCCGCTTCAATCCCCGCCATTGTGGCCGCTGGCAAAAAGGTGGCCACTGGCAAAAACGCGCGCACGTGTGGCGTGTTTGGCAATTGTGCCCGCCTGCCTGAAGGCCGACGCTGTGTGCAATCCGTAAGTCTGCGCAGCGTGAAAAGGGGAGCCATATGAATACTGCCGTTCAGGAAAAGGAAGTGCAGGTGCATTTTCGTACCTGCAATATCTGCGAGGCCAGTTGCGGGCTGGAGATCCGGCACCAGGACGGCCGCATTCTGTCGATCCGGGGTGACGAACTCGATCCCCTGAGCCAGGGCTATCTCTGCCCGAAGGGTGTGGCGCTGCAGGATCTGCAGGAAGATCCCGATCGCCTGCGCCGGCCGCTGAAAAAAGTGAACGGCCATTGGCAGGAAATCCCCTGGCCCCAGGCGCTGGACGAGGTGGCCGATCGCATCAGTGCCATCCAGCAACATCACGGCCGCGACGCGGTGGGCCTGTACGTCGGCAATCCCACTGCCCACAACCATGGCGCGCTGCTGATGCTGGCGCCCTTCATCAAGGCGCTCAACACGCGCTCGCGTTTTTCCGCCACCTCCTGCGACCAGTTGCCGCACATGCTGGCGTGTCTGGAGCTGTTCGGCCATTTTGCGAATTTTCCCATTCCGGATATCGACCGCACCGGTTATTTCCTGTGCCTGGGAGCCAATCCGCTGGCGTCCAACGGCAGCGTGATGACGGCGCCGAATTTCAAGGAACGCTTGAAGTTGCTGCGGGAGCGCGGCGGCCGCTTTGTGGTGTTCGATCCGCGTCGCACGGAAACTGCCGACGTCGCCGACGAGCATCATTTCATCCGCCCGGGCACCGACAGTCTGTTGTTGCTGGCGCTGCTGCAGGTGTTGTTTGCGGAGGGCCGCGTGCGTCTGGGGGCTGCTGAAGGCCGGGTGAAACAGCTGCGTGAGCTGGAGCAGGCTTGCGCGCCTTATGCGCCGGATACCGTCAGTGCCGCCACCGGTGTGCCGGCGGACGTGATCGTGTGTCTGGCCCGGGAATTCGCCTCCGCACCCAGTGCTGCGGCTTATGGCCGCGTGGGTGTGAGTACGTCGCTGTTCAGCGGTCTCAACGCCTGGCTGATCTATGTGCTGAACATCGTGACCGGCAATCTGGACCGGACCGGCGGGCTGATGTTCCCGCTGCCGGCCATCGATCTGGTGGGCCTTTCGGGGCTGGCGGGCGAGACCGGAACCTTCGACACCTGGCGCAGCCGGGTGCGCAATCTGCCGGAATTTGCCGGCGAGATTCCCGTGGCCACCATGGCGGAGGAAATTCTGGCGCCGGGCCCCGGCCAGATTCGCGCGATGGTGATTCATGCGGGTAACCCTGTGCTGTCGGTGCCCAATGGCAAGCTGCTGGAGCAGGCTTTCGGGCAGCTGGACCTGCTGGTGAGCATCGATATCTATCTGAACGAAACCTCGCGCCTGGCGGATTACATCCTGCCATCCACGGGTCCGCTGGAACACGGTCATTACGAACTGGGCCTGCATGGCGTGGCGGTGCGCAACACCGTGAAATATTCGCCACCACTGCTGACGCCGCCGCCCGGTGCGTTGCACGACTGGCAGATTCTGGCGGAACTGACTGCACGGCTGGAAATGCGCGCCGGCGCCAGCGCTGCTGTTGCCAAGGCCAAGCTGGCGCTGATCCAGCGGCTGGGGGATGAAGGTCTGCTGGACTGGCTGATCCGGCTGGGGCCTTACGGCAAAGGTTTTACATCGCTGCACGGACTGTCGCGCATACTGGATAAAACTGCAGTCACCCGACGCATGAAAAATGCGGTGGCGCAGGTACTGCTGAACCGGCTGCAACGTTCGACGCGCTGGGAGCGAGGATTGCAATCCACCGCCTACGGCTCGCAGGGGGCATTGGCGCCGGCCACTGATCTGGATCTGGCGGCGGTGCGGGCGTCGTTGCATGGTATCGATCTGGGCCCGCTGCAGCCGTTGCTGCACCACCGGATTTTTCACCGCGACGGAAAAATCGATCTGGCGCCAGCTCTGTTCCTGAACGATCTGCCACGCCTGCGCGCGCATTGGGAAGAACAGCAGCAGAACGGTGAGGAAAAGCCGCTGCAACTGATCGGCCGCCGCCATCTGCGCAGCAACAATTCCTGGCTGCACAACAGCACGCGTCTCACGAAGGGCAAGAACCGCTGCAATCTGATGATGCATCCGGACGATGCCCAGCGCCTGGGCCTGCAGGATGGCGCCGATGTGTGGCTGCAGTCAGCAACCGGGCGCGTGAAATTGCCGCTGTGGGTGTCGGACGCCATCATGCCCGGCGTGGTGAGCATGCCCCACGGTTATGGCCACGACCGCGATGGTGTGGCGCTGGAGCAGGCAGCCCGCCGGCCTGGCGTGAGCATGAACGACATCACCGATCACCAGCTGGTGGACGGCCTGACCGGGATGGCGGTGGTGAATGGTGTGCCGGTCAGCGTGCTGGCGGCAATCGGGTCCGTGACATTGCCAGCGGATCAGGCGACTGAAGCGGAACCGGTCGCCGCCGCCTGATCTGTATTCAGCATATTGTTTTCCGCAAAAAAAAGGGCAACGGCGTAAACCGTTGCCCTTTTCTACTGCTGCCTTCTCAAAGCGTTTTCAGGTATTCGATGATGGCGGTGCGTTCGGCGTCGGTGAGTACGCTGGTGAACTCGTGGCCTTCATTGCCCTGGCTGTACATGTGCGTGTTGTAGATTTTGCGGTTCTCCATGTTTTCCGTAGTGCGGATATAGGGGAAATCCACGTTCCAGGCGCCGGTCAGGCTGCCGTAAAGTCCTTCCAGTAACCGCTGCGGCCAGGGTGTGACGTTGATGTTCTTCGTGCTGCAGTTGAAGCCGGGTTTCACCATCGGTGGCAGGTTCACGCAGGGGATCTCGTCATACTTCCAGCCCATCTTGTCCTGATCGAAGGCACGTTCCAGATCGGTATCGTAGCCCATCACCACTTCACCTTCGGCGCCTTCCAGTCGCGGTGCCGAGACGCGGCGCCAGATCGGTTTGCGGTCCGCCGGTTTCAGCACTTCCCACACATTGGGTACCGAGCCGTTGTGGAAGTAGGGTGCCGATGCCCACACGCCATACAGTGGTTGCGCCAGGTAGCCCATCTCGCGGTCGCCGCGCAGGCGTTTCTGGCCTTGGGGGCCGCAATCGTTTTCCGTGCCCATGGTTTCCGGGTAGCCGAAGAAGTTTTTGGAACCGGTGACCTGCATGCCTTCGGTGTTGGTGGCGACACGGCGTTTGTCGGTGCCGATGATGCGGGTGGGCACGATGTAGCCGGCCATGCCTTCCAGTTCCGGCGTTGCCAGGAATTCAGGATCATTCACGTAGCGCGGTGCATAGGCGCCGTGGCAGCTGGCACAGGAACCATTGCCTTCAGCCCGCGCCACTTTGTTGTTGCGCTCCGGAGCCCACAGATCCAGTTCATGGAACAGGACTGATCCGGCTTCTGCCAAGGCCGTGTTGACCGGGTAAGGGTAGCGCGGGGCTTTCAGGGTTTCCACCCAGGTGTTCATTTCCGGACCGTGCTGGCGCATCCAGGCCATGCCCTCTTTACCCAGTCCGCCGGAGGTGCCGCCAAACAGGCCGAAGAAGGGGGTGTAGAACACGGCATCCACCCGAGGCGCATCCATCGGGAACAGGCCATCGACGAATTTCAGCGGGCGGTGGCCCATGTTCCAGAAGGGTGGGGAATCCATGCTGCCAGTGGAACCGGAACCGAGGATTTTCAGGAAGCCGCCGATGCTGGGCAGACCTTTCTGCGGAAACAGAAAGGCGATGTTCACGGCGCTGGCGTTGTTGGTGCCGCGGGTCTGGGTCAGGTTCAGCGGCGTGACGCCCGAGGCCAGATAGCCCAGTGGCAGCATGTCGCGCAGGAACAGGTTCAGGTCGGTGGCGCTGCTGCCGCCGAAAATGAAGCCCAGGTCTTCGCCTTGCTGCTTGTTGCCCACTTCGCCGCTGTGGCAGCCGTGGCAGGTGACGCCGATGCGGCCGCTCCAGCTGCCGTCCGCCTTGCGTACCTGGGTGAACATTTCCGGCAACTGGCCGCTGCCGCCATTGGTGAGGTTGGGATCTTCGCCCGGCAGCGGGTAGGGGTTGGGCTCGTCGTGTATGCCGGAACCGTAGCGGTTGGACACCAGTCTGTCGAAGTCCTCCGGGCGCTGGCTGTAGCCACCCCAGATGGTCCAGAGTTTGTTGTATTGCGCGGCGGGGAAGGTGGAAATACCTGCTGCTGCTGACAGGGCGTTGTAGCGGGTACCGGCAAACAGTGCCGCCACGCCTTCACTACCCGTGTCCATCAGGGTTTCGCCACGGTAGAAAACCTCCCGCAGCTCGCCGCAGGTTTCCGGATGGCCCGCTTCTTTCACCAGCTCCGGATCGACGTGGCATTCCTTCCAGTAGGCATTGAAGTGAACGGCCTTGCCGTCGCTGATGCCGGGCTGCACCAACGTGCGCGGATCGACGGGCAGTGGAGCGTCGTCGGGTTTGCCATAGCAGTAATCCCACTGGGCGCTGCCGCCCCGGGTGCTGCCGAGCAGTGCATTGGGATCATCATCATGGACATAGGCGCTGGCGGATTGCGCCAGGAAACCGAGTGAAGCTGACAGGCAATAAAACGCTGCGGTTGCCGCTCTGCCGAGTGGCACCTTTTTTGGCTGGAAATGCATGGTCAAACCCTCGTGGCGGAGCAATACATACCGCCTGGTTTTATTGTTTGAGTTGTCTTGGTTTTGTTGTTCAGATCGATCTGACTGCGATTCTGAGGCTATCACCCTGTTTGTGATGCTTCAAGACAAAATAGACAAAATGTCTCATTTCTTGTCGTGCTTGGTCAGTGTCTTGTTGGGATGCAATGATGGGAGTGGTGCGGAGTGCGGGCTATTTTGTATTTCTATTCAGAGAGTTGAATAAAAAAGCCGCCTGTTTTGGGCAGGCGGCGTAGCAGTGGGCTGAGTGTTGTATCAGGCAGACAGTTTTTCCGCCGGCGTATTTTTCGCGTCTTCAAAACCGAAATTTTCCGGCCGCACCGACTTCACCGTAATCCAGACGCCTTTTTCCGGTTCGGTCTGGCCGCCGATCATGCGCGAGCGCGGCAGTGCGGTGGTGTTCTGGAATTCCGAAGTGAATTCCACCCTCCGTGCCAGTTCGGCAAAAATGATGCGCAGCTGCTGACGGGCCTGGTTCATGCCGACGCAGGCGCGGCGACCGCCACCGAACGGCATGAACTCCGACGGCGCGAATTTTCCACCACCCTGCAGCCAGCGTTCCGGTTTGAATTCGTTGGCGTCGGGGCCGAAGATTGCAGGATCGCGTTGGGTGAGATAAATGTTCGGCAGCACTGCTGTGCCTGCCGGCAACAGCCAGTCACCAATCTGCGTGTCGTAACGCAGCCAGCGGATGAAACCGACAGCAGACGGCGTGACGCGCTGGGATTCGTTCAGGCAGGCAGTGAGGTAGGGCAGTTCCGATACTTTGATCGCATCGAAATGGCCTTCCTTGCGGATGCTGTCGATTACTTCGTCGCGGATTTTCTTGTTCACATCAGGTTTTTGCTGCAACCAGATCATGAACCAGGCTGCCGTGGCCGCGCTGGTTTCGTGACCGCCGATCATCAGGCCGATGCTCTCGGAAATAATCCGCTCTTCGTCCAGCAGCTGGCCGTTTTCATCGGTGGCGCGGCACAGGATCGACAGCGTATGGGTTTCTTCCATATCTCCACGTGCGCGAATGGCGCGGATGTCTTCGCGTACCATGTCTGCCAGCTGCACTTTCAGATCCACCGCGCGTTTCCAGGGCAGCAAGCCTTTCTTGCCGTCGCCGGGTTTGCGCTGGGCGGTGCGCTTAAGATATTTCTTGTTCATCCACTGACGGAAACGTTTGGCACCGACGGCGGAGGCGAGTGTGAACATGGTGTCGCTGGTGGCTTCCAGCATCCAGTACAGCATCAGATGCTTGTAACGTTCCTTGCGTTCGCCGTGGCGCAGGTTGAACAGCGTGTAGCAGATTACGTCGAGCGTGATGTCGCCCACCATGCGCGGCATGTTGAGTTTGTCGCCCGGTTTCCAGGAATTGATGTGCTCGGTAACTATGTCGTGCATCACGCCGGCGCGGGCTTTCAGGCGCGTGGTGTTGAATGACGGAATCACCAGTTTGCGCGAATCCTGGTGCGCTTTTTCATTCAGGAACACCGTGTTCTTTTCGCCCAGATCCATCGGCAACTGCACCAGGGATGCATCCACCTGCTCTTCCTTCAGGTTGAGGATGTCCTTGATCATCTTCTGGTCCGTGGTCCACACCATGGGGCCCTGGCCCGGCAGCATCAGGGTGAAGGTGCCACCCAGCTCGCGCTGGTTTTTTTCCATATAATCCCAAATCCCGATGCCCAGGCCCAGGGCCTGGCGGAATTTGTTGTCTTTCGGTGATGGGGGTAATTGCGGCTTGGCCGACATGACAAGTCTCCTGCAAAAAAATCAATAAAAACGCTTACATGATGTCCTTGTATTCGCCGCGGCCGATTTCCTCGTATTTTTTCTTGTTGTCCCAGAACCGTTGCGGCACATATTCGTGGGGCACTTTGACAAAACTTTCGCGGGTCGGATTGCCATTGGTGTAGGACTGCTCGCCGCAGCCCAGGCCGTCTTCGTCAAATATGAAAAACAGCGACATGCGGATGGTGAGCATGTACACGGCATCCGGATCATCCACGTCGATGCCGAACGCGATCGGCAGCATGGAACCGGGGTACATCTGGTGCACGTTGCCTTCGATGCAGATGGTGTCTTCCGCCACCAGGAATTTTTCGGTTTCCAGGTGAATCACGAACAGGTTGAACGCCACCAGGTTGCCGTAGAACACTTCCAGTTCTTCGTAGGACTGCGGCTGGATGCCGTCCATCAGACCGTCGTCGCCATTGCCCCAGCGGCGATAATCCTGGCGGCGGCGCGAACAGCTGGCCATCAGGGTATCGAAATCGCCCTTGCACTCGGCAGAGGCGTGATCCAGAAAGTTCTGGCACACCAGACGGCGGCGCTCGCCTTCCAGCGTGGGCATGACTTTTTCACGCACGAACTTGGGCAGGATATCGGGATCGAACTGATCGAAGGGAATGGGGCGCTGGGGCAACGTGTAGCCGATATACATGACGGGTTCCTCTCTGCAATTTTTGTTCTTGGAATAGGTGATACGTGGAGGCAGACAATGCCTGCCCTTTAGGTGTACACCGTATACCACGCAGGTATAAACATCAAGCACGATTTACGCAAAAATCCGGGTGGATTGGCTGGTTTTTACGGGGCGGGAACGTGAAAACGGGAGCACATCCGGTGAAGGAAAATGTGCTCCCGTTTCAAGGGATTGCGGCGGTTTTTTGTTGACTGGCTGTCAGCGATAGCCGACCAGCAGCGGGCCAAAACCCACAATGCACAACACGGTACCCATGACCAGCAGCGGCAACAGCAAACGTTCGTGACGGTAGTAGAAGTTGTGGCCTTCCTTGTCTGCTGCCGCGCATTCTGCCTCGCCCACCACCTGGCGGGTGAAGATGTGGCTGAGCGCCACCGGCGGGGTGAGATAGCCCAGTTCCAGCGCCACCAGACAGGTCATCCAGAAATGAATCGGATCAATGCCCTGGGCATAGGCAATCGGCGCGATGGTGAGTGACACCAGACCGATGGCCGCCATGGATTCCATGAACATGCCGATGAAGATGAAGATCACGAACAGCATACCCATCACCGCATATACGCTGTCGAAATTGGCGAGGAAGGTCATCGACATGGCCTTGCCGCCGAGTGCGGTCATGATCATGAAGGTGGCCATCAGAATCAGCAGGCCGCCGACGTGGGTGGCGGAATCCGACATGGAGCGGGTCAGTGCACCGGCAACACTGGGGTGACGCTCGGGATCGTGATAGATCGGCTTGGCCTTGCTGAGTTTGCGCTCGAACACAATGATGGCGAAGATGATCACCGGCAGAATGACCGGCGCGGAAAACTGGTCCAGATAGGCATTCAGTGCCAGCGCATACACCAGGGCCATGACAGCAAAGGTGAAGATGTAGGGCAGCAGCGCGCGCAGGTTGGCGAGCGAGGGCGGCAGTGCCTCACTGGTACGGGCAACACTCAGTTTGTCCTGCTTGGTGATCAGCGCGAAAACGAAGAACACGCTCAATGTCAGCAGGAACACCCAGACGCCCCAGTCGAACAGTTGGTCGGACGTGACTTCCTTGTTCAGGATCGAAATGATCACCACGATCAGACAGGGCTTGAGGATAATGCCGGAGCTGCCGCTCATCGCGGTGGTAGCCAGTGCCAGTTGGCGCCGGGTGCCGACCTTGCGCAGCTCGCGGTACGTCACCGCGCCCATGGCCAGAATGATGATGGCAGACGCGCCGGTATAGGCGGTGGGCAGTGCAATCACGGCGATGGCCACAAATGCCAGCAGTTCAGGCGGCAGTTTCCACGGTGTGAAAATGCTGAACACGCGCTCGCCCACCTGGGTCTGCTTCAGCAGCATGCCGCACCACAGGTACAGCGCCACATCCAGATAGGTGCCGGAATTTTCAAAGAAGGCGCTGAAGTAGAGCGACAGCCCCGCCAGGTGTTGCTGCTTCGCGAATACGATAAACGCAAAAATCAGCATGACGATGGTGTACAGCGGCACGGACAGCAGGGCGTGCTTGATGCTGCCGCCGCGCTGTATGTCTTTCGGCATGTTGAACAGCTGCCACAGAGACAGTACCGCCATCACAGTGGAACCGATGGCCAGCGTATTGATGATCATCGGGTTGCTGATCTGGTTGCTGGCGTGGATGGCCGTGTCGCGGAAGGCCCAGGCTGACACCGCCAGCGAGGTGTTGGCCACCAGCTGCAGGGAAATGGAAATGCGGTGGTCCATTTCGGTCATGATCGGACGGAAGGCGATGTGATGCCGCTTCATGGTCGCGACGCAGCCCGACACGAACAGCAGCAATACCAGGAACAGCTGTTGCTGCGCGGTGGCAAAAATGCTCGCGCGGGAAAACTGGTGCTCTATTTCCCGGAACAGCTCCACCGCAGGGGTGAGGCGTTCCTGATATTGCCGCGCCTGTGCATGCTGGGTGACGCACAACGCCTGCTGGTTCACCAGCGAAGTGCGGGCTGCCTCGCGATCAAACGATTCGTCCATCAGATCGTCGATTTCGGCGGCGCCGGCTTTGCTTTCCAGTTCATCCAGACGCGCTTCGATGTCGGCGTTGGGATTGCAGGTGGGCATCGGCAGATCGGCGCGCAGGGTAAAATAATCATCCCAGATTGCTTCGCCCACCTTTGTCATTTGCCCATGCACGTTTTCACCGGTGCGGGCAAAAATCAGAAACACCAGCAGCGCCAGAATCACCAGAACCGGAATTCGTTCGAGCAGATTGTCCTGCGCGCCTGCGGTTTGCTCCATCGACAATTCACTCACGTTCGTTTACCTGAAGTACGTTGCTGTTACAGATCTTATTCGGGATTGGCTTCGGTGCATTCGGCCAGGGTCGCATCCATCTTGCAGCGTACCTTGCGCAGCAGAGTCAGCATGCGGGCGTCATACAGGTTCTGGTCGCGCAGGGCCACGCGCACCTTGCGGGTCTGCACGTTGTATTCGTCGCGCTGGTCGACCGGCAGCGGAATCCACCACTTCTTCGGCACAGCGTCTTCTGCATCGCGGATGATCTTCAGGCTGCGATCGAAATTGGCGAGGAAGAATTCGCGTGACTTCTGGCTGAAGCCCGGAGGCAGCTTCTTGGTGCGGCCAACGAACTGCATGTTGCCCTGCAGGATGGGTTCAGCCAGGATGCCGCCATTGGGCTCCAGACCTTTGTGCAGTTCCATCATTTCATACACGATGGCCGGGCCGGCTGCGATGTCGACCGCCTTGTTGTTGAATTTCTGAAAAATGTTGGTAACGGTGGACGACACCGGCGTCATCCCCAGATCCACCACCAGCTGGCGCACTTCGGGCATGGAATCCAGAATCGCCATGCGTTTGCCGGCCAGGTCGGGCAGGCTTTTCACGTTGCGATCGTTGCTGAACAGGAACACGGCGCCGGCTGTCTGGATGCCGATGATTTCATAGTCGCCTTCCACCATGTATTTCGCGGCGGACGGTTTGGTCAGGGTTTGCAGCACGGTTCTGAAATGTTCGTAGGTGGGCATGGTCGCCGGAGCGTCCAGTGTGCCGGTGAACTTGTTGAAGCTGCGCGCCTGCATGCTGGTCATGTTGGTGATGTCACACACGCCGCCCTTGAGTTCTTCCGCCGCCACCTTTTCGTTCATGTAGGGTTTCAGTGTGAGCTTGACGCCCCAGCCCAATGCGGCCGTCTGGTATTCCAGCAGCGCCTGGTGCTCGGGGCCGCCTTCGCCCATCATCATGAAGGCGCACATGGTCAGCGGCACCGGCTCGGCGGCCTGTACGCTGGCAGTGGCAGCAGCGCTCAGGACGATCACGTTCATCCAGCTTTTCAGAATGGATTTGAATGTATATTTTTTCATTTGAGTGTTCCCTCTGATCCCGGTCGGGTTCAAAAATTACAAAAGGTCGTCAATGTCCATGCCCTGGGGCGCGCTGTTGGCGGTGCTGTCGTCCCAGAAAGTGCCCAGTGCGGCATAGGGTGTACGCTGCCCGGTGTTCTGCGTCCACAGCTTGTCGGAGATCAGGCGCAGGCCCCGCGTTGTCATTTCGTCGAGAATTTTCAGTTCGGGATCGGCGGCGACCGTGTTCTTGAGTTTCACATGCTCGCGAATCACCTGCTTGGTTTTCTCGGTGTTGCCCATGGCAGAGTACAGTGAAGCCTGCACCAGCTGCACGATGCGTACGCCCTGCTTCTGGCCGATCATGGATGCCGCTTCCATTTGCGCCATGCCCACATCCAGTGCTTCCTTCTCGCCTCCGATGTTGGCTTTCATGATGTCGACCGAGGCCTTGATCGCCTGGGGCAGACCCCAGAATTCATCGCCCTTCAGACAATCGAGACCCTTCAGGGATTTCGGCAGGACCGACAGCGGAACACCCGCAGTGCCGCCGTTGGACAGGTCCGTCTGGAATGCCTGGATGCCACCGAACAGACCGAACATGTAGCTCAGCTGTTCATTGCGGTCGGCGAAATCGGGACACTCTTCACCGGGTTCACCGAAGTAACGCACAACGGCCTGGTAGCCGAAATACTGACGGCGTGCCGCCAGTTCAGCCCAGCGCTTCTGCATGGTGCGGGCATCCTGTGCTTCTTCGGCGTCGTTTTTGCGCATGGCGCGGATGTAACGCAGCTCTTCTTCCTTGGCGCGTTCATCGGCACACATGCCGGAGGCCATCGTCAGCATCGGCACCATGGGATCGGTCGCGGGGCCGAGTGGAAAGGTCATGGCGCCCATGCCTTCACCCATGGCACACATCACGTCGGTGTCGTCGCTGGCCATAAACCAGGGGGTAATGTATTCGTTGCCGAAACTCACCATGCCGTTGCCGGCCATGTCGCGCACCATGTTGTGCGTGCAGCCGCTGAGCAGTGCCAACAGCGAAACCGACGCCAGGCGCCGGAAGGTCGAATGAAATTGCATGTTGTGTTTCCTTGTATTGTTCTGCTTCTATTTGTTATGAGTGTTTCATTTTCCCAGCAGCGCCACGTGGGCTGACGCTTCTTCCACTCCCCAGAAACCGCCGACATTGCATTGCAGCGCAAGGCGCGCGTTGTTCACCTGGCGCGCGCCGGCTTCGCCGCGCAATTGTTGCACCAGATCGTGGATCTGCGCGATGCCGGTAGCCGCAATCGGGTGGCCACGGGATTCTAGCCCGCCAGAGGTATTCACGGGAATACGGCCGCCGATCGCAGTGGCGCCGCTCTCCGCCAGCACGCCGCCTTCGCCAGGCGCGCAGAAGCCGAGTGCTTCGGTTTCCAGCAATTCACCCACGGCGGTGGCATCGTGCAATTCTGCGAGGTGCATATCTTGCGGGCCAAGGCCAGTCTGTTCATAGAGTTTGTTTGCAACGCGGCGCACAATGTGGCGCGATTCATCATTGACATGACGCTCTATTCCGCTGCCAGTCACGCTGCCCAGTACGCGAATGGCGCGTTGGCGGTAGACGCCGGCTCTTTGCAGGCCAGCGGCGTTGCACAGGATCACGGCGGCCGCGCCATCGCTGATCGGGGCGCACATCGGCAGCGTCAGCGGATAGGTAATGGCCGGCGCGGCCAAAACCTGATCAATGTCGTAGGCCACGCGGAACTGCGCTTTTGGATTGTGCACCGAATGACGGTGGTTCTTGGCGCAGATTGCGGCGACCTGGTGCTGGGTGACGCCGTACATGCGGACATGCTGCAGGAACTCGCCCTTGTACACATCCATGAAGGGACTGTACGGCCTGGGGGAGGTGCTGCCGGCGGGAATGGGCATGCCGGCGCCCATCGCGGCGATCTGTTCCATCTGCCAGTCGGTGCGGGCCACATCCCAGGCGCTGGTGAAGGCATTGAACATTTTGTCCTTGTCGGTGCTCACCATCTTTTCCGCGCCCACCGCCATCACGATATCGGCCTGACCGGCAAGCAAACCGCGCACTGCATTGTGAAACGCCATGCTGCCACTGGCGCAGCCGCTTTCCAGATTGAAGACGGGAATGCCCTGAAAACCCTGTTCCAGGAAAATGGAGTGGCCGCGAATCATGTGCTGGCCTTCCATATAACCTTGCACACAGTTGCCGAAATGAATTTCTTCGACAGCGCTGCGATCCAGTTGCGCGTCGCGCAGAGCCTCGTCGACAGCGGCGGCTGCCAGCTGCTTCAGCGATTTGTCGAGGTGGCGACCAAACGGCGTCATGCCAATGCCGATGATGTAAATGTTGTCGAAAGCCATGTCAGTGGTCGCTCTTGTTTAGTAGCTGCGCCCTTGTTTAGTAACTGAGGAAGTCAGTAGCCACGGAAATCCGGTTTGCGCTTTTCCAGAAATGCACTGATGCCTTCGCGGTAGTCCCACGACCGGAACTGGTCCCGCGACGCCAGGCGTTCATCTCGCAGTGCATCGGCGGCGGTCTTGTCCAGTGCTTCGTTGGCCACGCGCTTGGCACGTTGCAGGCCGATGGGACTTTTCTGACAGATTACGGCAGCGATAGTGGCCACGGTGTCGGACAGCTGGTCGTCCGGCACCACGTCATTCAGCAGGCCGTATTGCAGCAGTTTTTGCGCGGGCAGGAATTCGCCGGTGAACAGCAGGTATTTGGCAATTGGCAGCGGCAGCAGACGCGGCGTGATGGCGGCACCGCCGCCGCCAGGCACGATACCGTAGTTGCAGTGGGCATCGCCAATGCGTGCGCTTTCTGCGGCGTAAATCAGGTCGCAGCACATCATCAGCTCCATGCCGCCCGCCAGTGCCAGCCCGTTCACGGCGCCGATCACCGGTTTGGGAAATGTGCGCAGGGTGTCGAGCAGTTCCACCACGCGGTCGAGAATGTCGGGTTCGCCCGGCGCTTTCGGTTCGTTCAGGTTTTTCAGGTCGGCGCCGGCGCAAAACGCCTTGCCGCTGCCCGTGATTACCAGCACACGCACGCTGTCGTCCTGTGCCAGTGCCTGCAGTTGTGGCAGCAGTGCGTCCACCAGATCGAAACTCAGCGCGTTCATCGCCTGCGGACGGTTCAGTTGCAGCCAGGCGGTGGCGCCGTGGCGTGTGGCAAGCAGCACGGGTTCAGTCATGACAGGATCGCCTGTGCAGTCAGGCCCGCATCACGGCCGGAATCACGAAAATCGCGTGGGGCCATGCCGGTCCAGCGTTTGAAAGCGCGGGCAAAATTGCTGGTGTCGGAAAAGCCCAGCAGATAGGTGATTTCGCTGATCGAGGTGTGCCGGTTGGCCATGTACTGGATTGCCAGATCCTGCCGGGTCTGGTCCAGAATGTCCTGATAGCAGGTGCCCAGCAGGTCCAGCTTGTGCTGCAGGTTGCGCGGGCTCATGTTCAGCCGTGCCGCCACCATTTCCTTGCAGCAATTTTCCGAGGCCAGCAATTTCACGATATGGGTGCGCACGCGGGTTACCAGATCAGATTTTTCCAGCCGTGCCAGATAATCCATTACCACCCGGTCGTTGATCAGAGCCAGTTCGTGATTGGCACCGGGCAGGGTGGCTGTCATGTCGTCGGTGCGGAAATGCAGTGCCCACTCATTGCAGCCAAACTGCACCGGGCAGCGGAAATAGTCGCGGTAACGCTGCTGGTCTGATGCCGATGGTGCCGGCCGGCGCAGGTCCACCCGCAGCGGACTGAAACCGGGTTTGTACATGGAGCGGGCGAATTTCACCAGCGCGGCGCTCCAGCCGTCCTGTGATTCAAAGGAAAGATTCGGTACCAGCAGCTCGATGCGCAGTTTGAAGGCGTCCGGCGCTTCCTCGATGTGGTGCCGGCAATTGTCGCTGGCGATGCGGAAGAAACGCACCAACCGCTCGCAATAATCCTGCAGGGTGGAACTGGCAAACAGCGAATAGCCCAGGGCGTGAAACGTGGTGGGGTGAATGAATTCCTCCATCCGCAGGCCAAAGCAGGTGTCGCCGGTAGCGGCCACGCTCAGCTGGAACAGCTGGTTCATTTTCGCCGTGGGCACCCGCATGTAGGGATTCACCGCTAGCTTGTATTCCACGCCCGCCTGCGCAAACAGCGCCTGACTGTCGACGCCGGCATGCTCCAGCGCCTGCGCAATGACCACCGCCCAGCTGTGCATCGATGTGGGTTCGGTAAGCGCAGGACTGTTCAGCTGCTCCAGTGGCGCCTGAATGGTCATGGGAAGGGCCTTTTTGTTGTTATACGACGGGCACTTGTGTGCGTCCGACACTGTTTCAGGCAGATTCCGGGCGCACTAACCCTTGCGCAAAAGGTAGGGGATGGGGGAGGGGGTTGTCCTAGTCCAGTTGGACGATGGCGGTCAGGGCCTGCCCGGCGGGGCAGTGCATATTTCAGGGCCAGAGGGCTTTGGCGCCATGGCCGGGATTAGTAGAGAAAGGATGTTTGGGCGTGTTTGTCGGGTGCCAGACCGTTGAACACAATCGCACGTTCTGCTTCGTCCCATTCAAATGGCGAGTTGTCGTAAGGGCTTCTTTCTGCTGCGTCGACCAGCATGCTTTGCGCCTTTTCCGGAGTGACGAGCTGGTTGCGCAATCGAATCGCCAGTAGCGTTGCGCGTCGCATGCCTTCCAGATCGGCAATCCGCGCGGCATAAGCCGTGAACTCCGGCGTGCTTATGGCCCACAGCAGATTGCCCAACAGATTATAGGGCCGCCACCAAACCGAGGCAGCCTCTGCAGTTTGACTCTCCAGTTCGTGCGCCTGCTGGAACGCGTGGGGATATTGCTCAAGGGGTACTTCCAAGATGTCGGAAAGCGCATCCAGAAATTCTGCGTATCGATTTTTCGAGTCCTGAATTTGCAGCAATGGCGATGCCAGCGACAAGAATAGTGGTTCCAGCGAGTTGTCTGAGTCATCCATCTGAAATAAGTCCAGGGGATTGTGAGTGGCATTTTTTGTCCTTGCCAGAATGCTGTGTGCAAAAATCCATTCTCCCGTCAGACAGCGTCGCATGGAGTACTCGGAAATCGTGATCGTTTGCTGCAGGGAATGCGGAATGGCCCGGGTGGCCTGGTCGGCAGGAAGACGGTTAATGATGATATTGGTCCAGCCGAAATTGCGCTTGATGGCAGTGGCTGCAATCAATTTGGTAATGAGCATGTCAGTGGATGCCAAAATGTTACTCCAGAATATCAAGTCCTTATCAAGCAGTTCCCTGCTCTTTTCCGAATCACCCGTTGTACTCGCTGACCAGGCGCGTAGAAGCAGAACCTTCTGGCCATCAAATACGTGGGCATAGGCAGGAAACTGCATGTTTATGTCGAGCGTGGTTGTTTCCCTCCATTGAGACAGTGACAGCAATGTTTCATAGCGGTCCTGCAGCCACTGGTTTTCCTGCAATATTTTTGGTATTTCCGGTTCGTATTGATTCAGCGTGGCAAGGCAGCTGCGATCGATCTCCCTGCATGCTTCAGCCAGTGTGCCAAGCGAACTATTGCCTGCGCTTGGCAATACGAAATCATTGCCGGGCATATCTTCGCCGAAATGTGAACGTGCAATGTTCAGGTTCGCCCAGCGAATGCGTTTGACGCCCCATTCGAAAGGATCAGCGGATTGCTCAACTGAAAATCCAGTCATGTATACATAGGCATTTTTGTCGTCCGGAAGAGCCGGTGCGGCGTCAAAAGCCTTTGCGAGTTTTTGCGCCGCAGCGCCGGCCGGCCTGTCATTCCAGTTGATGCCCACCAGAACGGCATAGCTACTGGCAGCGAGCAAGGCCGCTCCGGCCACTATCCTCAGCGAAATTCTCAGGCACTTTTTCAGAAGACACCTGCGGTCACGATCGTGATGGTTAAGACTCATGTCGATCCGGCCCATAGGGGTGATTGCTCTGTACAGCCAGTTATCAAACCCCCGACAACACACTCTCGCCATATCCCCGCTTCAGACACGCCAGCACCAGTGCCCAGAATTCGGAAAAATCATTCACCACCACGTCTGGTTTGTGCGGGTAGCGTTCGTTGCCGGGGAAGATTTTGTTGAGCCAGGGTTGGTCCCACTGCGCGCCGTTAAAAAACACGCTGGTGATATTGGCGGTTTTGGAGGCGATCACGTCGGTGGTGCTGTCGCCCACGTACCACACCTCGCGCGTCGGTTCGCAGCCCAGTTGGGCAGCCGCCACCAGCACCTGATCCGGGTGAGGCTTGCGCAGCACGGTGTCGTCGCCGCAGATCATGCAGTCGAACAGACCCTTCCACGAACCACCTTCCACTGCATTTACCTCGTGCTCGAAAAATTCACGGTCGCGGTTGGTGATCACACCCAGTTTGAAATCCAGCATGCGCAGGCTCACCAATACCTGGCGCACGTGCGGTTCGAACGGCAGTACGGTGCCGTAGTGATTGCGATAATGGAAATTGAAAATCTGGTGTGCGATCTGTTTGGCTTCCTGATCGTCGCCGAACAGCACTTCAAAAATATCCGTGCGCGAAATCTTGCGGTCTGCCTTGACCTTGGGGTGCAGCTGGGCGTAATTGCGCACGTATTCCACCAGCCGCGCATCTTCGGGGGACTTGCTTTGTGCCGGGTCCACCATGCGGTCCAGCAAACCCTTTTCCCGCAGCTCCGGCAGCATGTCGTCCACCGCGTGATACATGGCGTCGAGGGTATCCACGAGGGTGGCGTGCCAGTCGAACAGGATCACCTTGGGCGGCGTCAGTTTCACTACCGATGGGTGCCAGTCCGGCTCCACCCGCACAGGTGGCGGCGTGGGGCCCGGGAAATGGTGCGGCCGCGCCTTGGTCACGATTTTTGCGAAGGCCAGGGTGTCCTGTTGCTGGCAGTTTTCCAGCAGGTCCATCAGTTCGTCGAAGCTGTTGATGATGGCATCCGGCGCGTGCTGCGGATCATTCTGGAACGACCGGCGCAGACCTTCGATGTCCCAGCAGCCGCCATTGTAGAAAATGGCGGTTATGCCGGCATTCTTCGCTGTCACCATATCCATGTTGCTGTCGCCCACGTACCAGGTATCGGGGCGGGGGTAGGTGTCAATATTCACCAGTGCGTGACGAATGATCTGCGGGTCGGGTTTGTACAGGGTTACGTCGTCGGCGCAGGTGGTGAAGTCGATCAGGCGCGGCCAGGAACCGTCATCCACCGTGCGCAGTTCGTGGTCGAGAAATTCACGGCTGCGATTGGTGGCGACGCCGACGTGAAGTTCCAGCCGTTTCAGCGATGCCAGATATTCACGAATTCCTTCCTGGAACGGCTTCACCTTGCCGTAATAATTGCGGTAGCACTTGTTGTAGGCGCGGTGGGCCAGATACTTGGCTTCGGTGTCATCGCCGAAAATGGCGTTGAAAATTTCGGTGCGACTGACGCGGCGTTCGAGCAGTATTTTCGGATGCAGACGCCGGAAGATGCGGATATAGCGCACCAGCTTCACGTCGTCCTCGGTCTTGCATTTGTCTTCGGGCAGCAGCCGTTCCACCAGGCCCAGCTCTTCCATTTGCTGAAGCATTTCCTCCATGGCGGCGGTCATGGCGTCCTGAGTGTTCACCAGTGTGCCGTGCCAGTCGAAGAGAATGGTTTTGGGGGTTGGAAGCAGTGGGGTGGGGGTGGACATGGATCGGGCTCCGCCTTGAACTGTCATTGGCTCTGGTTTGAGTGTAAGCGGGAATTCGGCAGCCGGGTGTGTCGACTATTCGAAATAGTCATCATAGCGATCAAGAAAACCTTTGATCTTTACCGCCTCGGTTCTGCCGTCGGTGACGGTGGGGGCTGTCGCCAGTTTGTCTACCGCTGTCATGTAGTCGGTCAGGTAAACGTGCAGCATGGTGTGGGCATCGCCGGTCATGGTGCAGCCTTTTATCAGCGTATCCAGTTCGCTCTTCAATGTGCCGCCAATGTTGCGCAAACCTTCAAGCGAGCTGTGATCGGCCTGCGCAAAATCAGACTCCATTTTTTTGAACAGGATTCTGGTGTGGTCATCCATCTGCCATTTTTTTCCGGCATCCAGTCGCATGGCGGGTAGTGCGGCATCTTCGCCGTGCTGGGAGTGCTCCTGCGCGGAAGGTGCGGATTGATGTTCATGCTGTGCGGCAGTGGCAGGGTTGTAGCTGATCAAGCAGAGTGCAGCGCCTGCAATGGCAGCAAATCCGGGTGTGAATATTCTCATGGTACGTTCCTCTTTTTCCGTATTCAGTGTTCAGAGTTCAGCTGGCGATGATATTCACTATTGCTTCAAATCCGTCAGCTCTGCCGGTTGCGGGGGATTGCAGTGTCAGCTGCGCACCTGCGCCACTGGCAATCGTATCGGCAATGGCGAGGCCGAGGCCAGTCCCGGATGCGTCCGTGTTCGAGCGAACGAAGCGGCCGCGCAATTGTGCCAGAGTATCCGCCGGTACAATGGCACCGGCATTGATCACGCGCAGGGTGCCGTCCGTAGCAAGGCTGATTTCCACTGGCTTGCCGGCAGCACCGTGCTTGAGCGCATTGTCGATCAGGTTGCGCACCAGTATGGCGAAGGCATCCTGATCCATGCAGGATAGCACCGGCCTTCCATCCGGCACGCTCAGCAGTAGCGGAACTTTCGTGGCGCGGCGGAATTCACCCACGACAAAGACGAGGGTGGGCACCATATCCTGCGCCGTTGCGGACACCAGCCCGGCGCCCTCTGCTTTGGCCAGTTGCATGAGTTTTTCGGACAAACGTGAAAGACCATGCAGCGACGCTTCAATTTGCACGGTCTTGTCCTGCAGGGGGCCTGCCGGAATCTCCCGTTGCAGGCGCTGCAATTGAGCCAGTGCAGTTGCAAGCGGTGTGCGTAGTTCATGGGCACTGTTGGCGGTGAAGCTGCGCTCGGCATCCAGTGCCCGGCGCAATTTTTCCAGCAACTGGTTCACCGCCGCGGCAATCGGTTCAATCTCTGTTGGCAATGCAGCGGTTGGCACCGGTGAGAGATCGCCCGCGCCCCGTGATTCGATGGCATCACGATATGCCACAATATTGCGCAGGCTGCGCCGTACCAGCCACCAGACGCCAGCCAGGCTCACCGGAATCAGCAGCGCCAGCGGCAGCAATAACTCCATGACTGCCTGCAGCATGGCCGTGTGTCGATGGGCCAGAGGCTCGGCGATTTCGATATGGACCGTGTTGCTGACTGCAGCGGCGCCATAGATCCGGTGTGTCGGCGTGGTCACAAACCCGGTACGGGGCTGCTCGCCAAATACGGTCTGGTCGGCATCGTGGGAGCGCAGCAGAATCGCGCCGGTTTCGTCCCGTATCAGATAGGTCAGATATTCATCATGCGGCTGCAGGGATGCGATGCGCTGCGGTGAGGTGGCGCTGTCCTGGTTGAGGATTTCGACGACGGCAAGCGGCAGAATCCGCTGCGCAGTTTCTTCCAGCGCGCTGTCCAAGGCCTTGTCCAGCTCGCGCTGCATCACCAGTCCGGAAGCGGTCACGGCAACCAGCCAGAGCAGGGTCAGCCCCAGGGTCAATCCCAGACTCAGTTGTCGCTGCAGGCTGGTTTTACCGGTCATGCGACCTCAGGCGATAGCCCATGCCGCGCACGGTTTCGATCAGATCGCTGCCCAGCTTTTTGCGCAGGCGGCTGACATAGACTTCGATGGTGTTGCTTTCAAACACGTCGCCGAATGCATACAGATGATCTTCCAGCTGGGATTTGGACAGCAGCATGTCCGGCTTCTGGATGAACGCTTCGAACAGCGCCCATTCCCGCGCCGTAAGTTCAATGAGTTTGTTGTCGCGGTGAATTGATTTGGCGGACAGGTCAACTTCCAGCACACCTATTTTCATTTGCGGATTCGGGTTGCCACGATAGCGGCGCGCCACGGCCGCGATCCGTGCCGACAGTTCCGACAGATCAAACGGCTTCACCAGATAGTCATCGGCGCCGGCATTCAATCCATCGATGCGGTCGGAAACCTGATCACGGGCGGTGAGGATAATGACGGGGGTGGTGTCACCGGCCTTGCGCCGCTGCTTCAGAAAATCCAGGCCGCGTCCGTCGGGCAGCATCAGGTCGAGCAGGATCAGATCGTAGGACGCGGTGCGCACGCCGGCATCCGCCTGCGCCAGCCGCTGCACCCAGTCCACGGCATGTCCGTCATCCGCAATCTGGTCGCGCACCGCTTCGCCCAGGCCGGGTGTATCTTCAATCAGCAGAATCCGCATGGTCCGCCCTTTCAATCGGTTACGTTGAAAGATAGTACAGGTTCACCCTGACACGAGCCTGAACAGAGTGGTTGGTACTTTTTACCCGGATTTCAGGTTGCTGTCAGGATACCGCAATAGTCTTTGGTTCAAGCATATGGAATCGCCGGCCATGATTTCGGGCACGCCAGCCATGCTAAACACCCATTCCTTTGATCTGCCTTCAGGCTGTTGTCAGGAAGGGGGATTAAAGTGATCAACAGCAAAGAGAAAGGAGAGTGAACATGAAAAACAAGCTGCTCGCCCTTGGCATTTTTTCCATCCTGATGGCTGGCAATGCGCTGGCAGATGATCATTGCGATGACCCAGTCGCGGACTGGCAGCCGCGCGACGCACTCCGGCATGAGCTGGAGAACAACGGTTGGCAGGTCAAGCGCATCAGGGTTGACGACGGTTGCTATGAAGTGGATGGCATCGACAGCAACGGCAATCGCTTTGAAGCCAAGTTCGCACCGGCGTCGCTGGAAATCCGCGAGCTGGAAATCCGCTTTCACAAAGGTGGCCGCGCCGCAGATTATCTGGACAAGGACAAGCCGCACCATCGGCATGGGGCTCCGGCGGTGACACCCGCCAGTCCGTGACGGGACCCGCCCGGATCAATCGTTACCAATGAGCAATGGAGAGTACATCCAATGAAAACCAAATTTATGTGCTTGACCCTCGCAACCGCGCTGGCATTGCCGGCGCTGTCGCAGGCCAAACCCGTCACCCTGACAACCGAGTTGTCGGCTTACAGCGGCGATGGCGCGTATGTGGCGCTGTATCTCACCGATGCCAGCGGTCAGTACAAGCGCACGCTGTGGATCGCCGGCAAGAAGCCGAAATACTACAAGCATCTGGCGGACTGGGCTCGTGGCAGCAGCCTGAACAAGGCTGAATACGACGGCATGACCGGTGCGAGTGTAAGCAGTGGCAAAACGTTGAAAGTGACGGTTGAAGTGGCCGATGCGCTGATCGACGCGGGATACCAGATTCACATCGATACTGCGGTTGAGAAAAAGCGCGACAATCGCTCCGAAGTGGTGGTGCCGCTGACGACCGATGGCGCCGGCAAACCCACTGCAGGCAAGGGTTACGTCAAGGCGTTCACCTACAGCTTCTGAGTTTGGAATCCCGGAAACATGCTTCGTCAATTGCATTCCCTGCCCGGCCTGGTTGCAGCAGTACTGGTGATCGTGCTGGCGCTGAGCGGGGCGTTCCTGTCCATCAGTCCCGTCCAGGAGCGGTTGAGCGCCACCGTTCCTGCCGCCGGCCAGATGAGTGTTGCCGACCTTGCGGGCAAGGTGGCAACGCAGTATCCGCTGGTCGAACAGATTCAGCGTACGCCGTCCGGATCGATCATCGTGTATTTCCGGGACGGCGACGTTTCGGGTGTGGACCTGTTTGATCCGGTAGCCGGAAAATCCCTGTCCGCTTACGAAAGCCCGTCCATCATGCGCTGGGTGAAGAACCTGCACCGGTCCTTGCTGCTCGATACGGAAGGCCGGGTGGCGACCGGCACGGGTGCGGTGCTGATGGTCCTGCTGGCGATTACCGGCGCGCTGATGCTGGCTGCGCGCCTGGGTGGCTGGCGCAAAATCCTGGGCCCGGTGCGCGGCACGCTGCCCCAGCGACTGCACGGCGTGTTGAGTCGCTATGTCGTACTCGGATTGCTGCTTTCCGCAACGACCGGGATTTACCTGTCGGCGAGCACCCTGGAACTGATTCCCGAAGCACTGGAGGCAGAGCCGGAATTTCCCGTTTCCGGCGAACTGGCCGCGCCGCTGCCCGTGGACACGCTGGCGGCACTCAAAGCCATCGATCTGAACGACCTGCGGGAAATGGTTTACCCCTACCCGGGCGATCCCGCCGACAACTATTCTGTGCGCACCAATCAGGGCGCAGGCTTCGTCCATGCATCCACCGGCGAGCTGCTGTCCTATGAGGCCAACAGCACTTCGCGCAAAATTCATGAATTCATTTACATGCTGCACACCGGCGAGGGCTTGTGGTGGCTGGGATTGCTGCTGGGCCTGTCAGCGCTGACCGTACCGGTGCTGGCGGTGACGGGTATTCAGATCTGGTGGAAGCGGCGCCGGGGCCTGTCCAAACTGACGGGCAATGTCGCGGCCGACACAGCCGATACCGTGATTTTGGTGGGCACCGAGGGCAACACCACCTGGGGCTTTGCCAGAACCCTGCATGATGCGCTGACCAAGGCGGGACATCGTGTCCATACCGCGCCCATGAACAATCTGGCGTCCGGTTATCCCCGTGCCGAGCGGCTGTTTATCCTGGCGGCCACTTATGGCGACGGTGGTCCACCCGCGTCGGGCAACCACTTTCTGGCGAAGCTGCGAAAATTCGACGGCGTACCGCAATTCCGTTTCACCGTGCTGGGATTCGGCGACAGGCAATTTCCGCAGTTCTGCCAGTTCGCTCTTGATGTGAATGCTGCGCTGATCGCAAAAGGATGGACGGCGTTTTGCCCGCTCGACATGATCGACCGGCAGTCACCGCAGGAATTTGCCCGCTGGGGAAAAAACATCGGCGAACTGATCGGCACCGACCTGATACTGGAGCACAATCCGGAACGTCCGCACACCACGCCGCTGCAACTGGTGGAGCGCGTGGAATATGCTGCCGATACGGACACGCCCACCACCGTATTCCGCTTTACCGCCGCGCGGCCGGAAACCAAAGCCGGCATCCTGCGCGCACTGCGCCGGCGCCATGGGCTTCCCTATTTTGAAGCCGGCGATCTCGTCGGCATCCTGCCACCGGGCAGCCACGTTCCCCGTTTCTATTCGCTGGCATCTTCATCGAAAGAGGGCATGCTGGAAATCTGCGTGCGCAAACATACCGACGGTCTGTGTTCCGGCTACCTGCACAATCTGAAATCCGGTGAAACCATCGATGCCTTTATCAGGCCGAATCCTGATTTTCGCCCCACCACTGGCAAAGCCCCCGTTATTCTGATCGGCGCAGGCACGGGCATCGGGCCACTGACGGGTTTCATCAAGCACAACACGCCTAATCACCCCATGTACCTGTACTGGGGCGGACGCAATCCGCAGTCTGATTTTCTGTATCAGTCTGAACTGAACGGTTATCTGGACGACAAGCGTTTGACCGAGCTGAACACGGCTTTTTCGCGCACGGACGACGGCGCTTACGTGCAGGACAGGGTCAGCGCGGATGCCGAGGAACTGCGCCAGCTGATCCAGGCGGGCGCGCAGATTCTGGTGTGTGGTGGCCGGGACATGGCGAAGAGCGTCAGGGAAGCCATCGACGCGATCATTGCACCGCTCGACGCCAGCGTGCAGGCGCTGAAAGCGGAAGGGCGGTATCGGGAAGATGTTTACTGAGTTGAATTGGCTACCACTTTGTGTTCAGGCAATGCCAGGGAAACAATGGCCGCGATCGCGACGAAGAGCGTCGAGATGCCCAGACAGGCCTCCAGTCCATAACGCTGAAAAACCCAGCCTGACAACAGGGTTCCCAGCAATCGGCCAAAGGCGTTGGCCATATAATAAAAGCCGACATCCAGCGACACGTTGTCTTCACTGGCATAACTCACGATCAGATAGCTGTGCAGTGAAGAGTTGATCGCAAACAGCGCGCCGAATACCAGCAAACCGCCCAGCAACGCCTGTTCGGGGTGAAAATCCAGATGCAGTGCCACTGCAATCAGCGCCGGCGTAACCGACAACACACATGCCCAGGCAAACGCGCTGCGGCCATCCGGCACTTTTCCTTTCGCCTTGCCGGTGATCTGGGGCGCCAGTGACTGAATAAAACCGTAACCGACGATCCAGGCGGCCAGAAAACTTCCCACCGACCAGTGATCCCATCCCAGCGTAGTGGACAGATACACCGGCAGTGCAACCACAAACCACACATCTCTGGCGCCAAACAGAAACAGCCGCGCCCCAGACAAGTAATTGATGGCAGCACTCTTGGAAAATATCTGGGTGAACTTGGGTTTGTTTTTGGCTTTGCCCAGATCTCTTTTCAGGATCAGGATGCTGGCCAGCCAGACCAGCCCCAGCGCTACTGTCATTGCGAGCACCGCATTGTGAAAACCCAGCCAGGTCAGCAACAGGCCACCCAGGAAAAAACCGGCGCCTTTCATCGCGTTCTTGGAGCCGGTCAGAATGGCGACCCACTTGAACAGGGTGCCTTGCGCATCGCCTGGCACCAGTAATTTGATCGCGCTTTTCGCGCTCATTTTATTGAGATCTTTGGCGATGCCGGACAACGCCTGCGCTGCCATTACCCAGGGCACCGTCAATAGCGATGTCGGCACCAGCAACATGGCCAGCGCCATGACCTGCAACGCCAGACCAATATTCATGGTGCGGTTCAGGCCCAGGCGCGCGCCCAGCCAGCCGCCCACCAGATTGGTGACAACACCGAAAATTTCGTAGAACAGGAACAGCATGGCGATCTGCAGCGGACTGTAACCCAGATCATGAAAGTGGAGCACGACCAGCATGCGCAGGGCGCCGTCCGTCAGCGTGAACGCCCAGTAATTTCCCGTCACGATCAGGTATTGTTTTACGTCCGCCGACAGCCTGGCCAAAGATCCCATAATCCCGTCCGTTTCAGGCTGCTGTCTGGTCCAGGGTGCCCACCAGCCGCATCAATTCCACTGTGCGATTGGCATAGGCCCATTCGTTGTCGTACCAGGCATAGATTTTCACGTGGGTGCCATTTACCACCATGGTGGACAACGCATCAATGATGCTGGAGCGGGGATCGGTTTTGTAATCGATGGAAACCAGCGGACGCTCTTCGTAACCCAGAATGCCCTTGAGCTCATTGTTGGCGGCGGCCTGCAACAGCCGGTTCACTTCTTCTGCCGTGGTGGCGCGCTTCACTTCAAACACGCAGTCGGTCAGCGACGCGTTGGCCAGCGGCACCCGCACGGCATGCCCGTTCAGCTTGCCTTTCAGTTCCGGAAAGATATGGGTAATAGCGGTTGCCGAACCTGTGGTGGTGGGAATCAGGCTCATGCCGCAGGCCCGCGCCCGACGCAAATCCTTGTGCGGCGCGTCCAGAATGGTTTGGGTGTTGGTGAGATCATGAATCGTGGTCATCGAGCCATGCACGATGCCGAGCTGTTCATGGATCACCTTGACGACCGGCGCCAGGCAGTTAGTGGTGCAGGACGCGGCTGTCACAATGCGGTGCGCGGATTTTTCATAGCACTGATGATTCACGCCCATGACCACATTCAGCACACCTTCTTCTTTCACCGGTGCAGTGACGACAACGCGCTTCACTCCCTGATCCAGATAGGCCTGCAGTACCTCTTTGGTTTTCATTTTGCCGGACGCTTCGATCACCACATCGCAGCCGGACCAGTCGGTGTCGGCAATAGTCTTGTTGCGGGTGCAGGGAATGCGCTTTCCTGCCGCCACGATGCAGTCACTATCGCTGCTGGCTTCGTGTTGCCAGCGCCCGTGTACGGAATCGAAATTCACCAGATGCGCCAGTGTCGCGGCATCGCCAGCCGGATCATTGATGTGCACGAATTCCACATCGGGCCAGTCGAACGCGGCGCGAAATGACAAACGTCCCATGCGGCCAAAGCCGTTGATGCCCACCTTGATCGTCATGTCAAACACTCCTTTCCGGATCACTACGCTTCGATAAATACGGCTCGTTGCAAAAAGATGTCACGACGGGAACCAGTGTCGTATGTGATTGCCCACGCAACACCGGCTGCAATGCACCAAGCAACCCACAGTGACAGATTGCGCTCGAAAATGCCCATCAGTCCTTCCAGCAATGCAATGGTGTAGCGGAAGGCAGCGCCTATTGCTGTTTCGAATCCCGCCTCGGCCAGAATGCTGCGGCAGGCGCTATGGGTGCAAAGGTATAGCAATTTCGTGAACTTTTTTCCGGGCTAAAAGAAGACTCAACCAACATGGGTGGTTGGCTAGCAGCACGCCTGGGCGCGTGCCGGCCTGTCACCCATGCGGCCAAGCAGCTTCATATTTTTCGCCAGGAATGACGGATTGTTCTCCAGCGTGGTGGTCAACACGTCTATCGCCCAGTCAGGCAATTTCGGATTGAGGCTGTAAAAAACCCACTGACCCTGGCGCCGGTCCACCAGCAGGCCGAACTCGCGCAGTTGCGCCAGATGACGGGATATCTTGGGCTGGATTTCCTGCAACGCTTCCATCAGTTCGCACACGCACAGCTCATTTTCCCGCGTAATCAGCAACATGCAGCGCAGCCGTGTTTCATCCGCCAGACATTTGTAGAACTGCACAGGATTCATGTCGTCGCCTCGTTAGCCCTGGTTTTGAATCACTACGAACAGGTTGATCCGGTCATTCAGTTCATTCAAGCTCGGAGCCATCTGCCTGAAAGGTTGGCCATCATTATATACGAATATTCGTATATTCTAACAGGCTGTCTCGGCCCGTAAGGTCAAAACGGTTTGCACAAGCGGCACTCAATATTGATATGGGACAGAAAAATAAGCTTTGTATGTTACAAACATATTATATTTCGTATATATGGATGCAAGAATGATCCAGGGGATAGCCCCTTTGGTCATTTCGCGAAACAAGAGACCAGATTGCCCCACCATTAGCAGCCTGGATTACCACGGTTACAAAGGAAAAAGGCGAGTCACGCATGGAGTTAGTCCTTCAATTACTCAGTGGTGGTGCCGGCAGCCTGGCCTCATATCTGGCCGCGCATGTGCTGTTGTGCCTGCTACCCGCTTTTTTCATTGCCGGGGCGATGACCGCACTGATACCGAAAGCCAGTGTCACCCGCTGGCTGGGTCGCACCACCCCAGCGTATGTCTCCTATCCGGCTGCCGCGCTGGCGGGCTCCCTGATCGCAGTCTGCTCATGCACCATCGTGCCGCTGTTTGCCGGCATTTACCGCAAGGGCGCAGGTATCGGTCCGGCCGTCACCTTCCTGTTCTTTGCGCCGGCGGGCAATATCATGGCCCTGGCCTACACCGGCAGCATTCTGGGGCCAGACTTTGCCATCGCGCGGCTGGTGCTGTGTTTGTTGTTTGGCATCGGCATCGGCGTGCTGATGGCCATGATCTTCTGGCGCGACGATGCCAGCCACGATGCAACCACCGATACCCTGTTCGCCGACAAAGCCAACATTACACCGGCTGCGCTGGGTGTTCTGCTTGCGCTGGTGGCCCTGCTGATCGCGGGCACGTTGAAACTGTGGCCGCTCACCACATCTGTCGTCTCCTTCGCATTACCACTATCGTGGGCCGAAACCTGGCAGGCCACACTGTTCCGCTGGGTGCCATTCGATGCCAGCAAGGGTGGCGAGGGTGTCAGCTTCCAGGGCTCGATGCTGATTGCCCTGCTGCTGCTCATTGCTGGCGCCGCGTGGAAAGGCCTGGAAAATATTATCGAAGGCGCCAATCGCTGGACCTGGCTGGCGCTGGGTCTGACGGCGACGACATTGCTGGTCGCCGCGCTGAAAATCACACCCGTTACTGGCGCACTGGAAATCGTGCTGACTGGTCGCGCAATCGGCGTGGCACTGACGCTGTGGCTGACCTGGCACTTTGCCCGCCAACTACCCGCAGACGACTGGCATGCGTGGCTGTGGGAAGCCTGGCGCTTCGTAAAACAGATTTTTGTTTTGTTGATAGTGGGCGTGTTCGTGGTGGGCATGGTGCGCCAGATCATTCGCCCCGAGTGGATTGAAGCCCTGGCCGGCAGCAACACGTTGCTGGCTAATGCTGTGGCTGTAGGATTCGGCGTGTTCATGTACTTCCCGACACTGGTGGAAGTTCCGGTAGCGCGCATGTTCCTGGATTTGGGGATGCACCCCGGCCCGCTGCTGGCCTATCTGATGGCCGATCCCGAACTCAGCTTCCAGAGTATGCTGATGGTGGCTGCCGTGATCGGTCGCACCAAGACCACCGCTTACGTCGTTATGGTTGCCCTGTTCAGCATCTTTGCCGGCCTGCTTTATGGCGCGTGGGTAGACGGACTCGGATGGGGAACGTTGGCCATGACGCTGGGACTTTTCATTTCCGTACTGGCGGGCGCGCTGGCACTGCTGCGGCGCCGGCAACACGCAATCACTTCAAACTGAACTGTTTCACCCGATAAAGGAGACACGCCATGCTCACCATCAAGATTCTGGGTTCCGGCTGCGCCAACTGCAGAAAACTGGAAGCCGCTGCCAAAGAGGCAGCAAGTACCGCCAACATTCAAGCCGAATTCATCAAGGTCATGGATGTAAAAGACATCCTGAAATACGACGTGATGTCCACGCCGGCACTGGTCATTGACGAGAAAGTTGTCAGCAGCGGACGCATTCCTACCGTCGCCGAAATCCGCCAGTGGATGGGTGGCTGAGCGAGTCCGTCATCACAAAAGTCATACGCAGGACGTTACTAAACGGCAGCTGTTTTGCGGAAAAGTGACATGACCGTCCAGGGCGGCATCTTTATTATGCGCCCCGCATCGGGTGTCGCTGGCTGAAGCAAACGCAGTAGCAGTCAGGGAAGTCGCCCGTCGAGCCATTTTTCAAATCGACGGATCAAGGGTTAAGACAATGACTGCCATGAATCAATTGGGGCCACAGCGCGATCAACGCTTTCTGCTGGTTGCAACGCTGCTGCTGGGATTTGCTGCCGGCCTGCAGCCTGGTCAGGCGCCGCAAGCGGCGATCTGCCTGAATTGCGAAGCAACGCCAGTACCGGATGTTCCCACCTATATTCCCCCGCCGCCGCCGATGGTGGCCCTGCAATTCGATCAGTGTATTTTCAGCGATTACAGCGTGTTCAGCATGGTGATGGACAAGCCCGCATTCACCAATGTGATTGCCGGCACCGCAAACGGCGTGTTCAAACAGATGCGCAATGCACTGGGCGTTTATGATCGCTACCAGACCGAAGCCAACCGCACGGATCGCGAGCCGTTCCTGCATCCGGCACTGTGGCCGAACCTGGATATTCGCATCGAGGATTGCGTGCCGCAGGAAGCCGGCGGCTACGGCACCAACGTGGCGGTGTGGTTCGAGCAGCCGGGTTATTACGGCTCAACCGATACCACGGAAGCGCGCAGCCGGATGGCGAAGGAAATGAATTATCGCGAGGTGAACAACCAGACCGGACAGGTTGGTATTCACATCGACGACCGTGCGCTGCAGAGCATGCTGAGCATCGCCAAGGCCTATGGCCAGCGGCAGATCGACAAGCAGGTGAAGGGCTCCGCTCTGGAAAACAAGGTGAAGATTCGCGGTTCCACCATCACCTATAACGACACCACCAAAAAAATCACGACGCGGGTGGATGCTCGCATCGATGGCATCCTAACCGGAGAGTACACCAACTTCTGGGCAGTGATGAACGATCAACTCAGCATCACGGAACGTTACGTAGGATCTGGCCAGGCGCCCTGGTTCAACGATTACGTCAGCGAAGCCTGGTGCAACGGCACATCGAAAGTGGACTATGACGGCAGCGTCGATACCTTTGTCGCCAATATCGTGCTGAACGTGGCGGATCCGATCATCACTGCGTTCAATAACGGGCAGCCGATCAGTATCAATAACGTATTGAACAAGAGCTCGCGCATGTTGCAGGGGCCGGGTTGCCATCTCGCGAAACCGTTCACTGCCCGGCAGTTCCTGGTTCCCAACACCGACATGAAACTGGTACTGGATTTTCCGGTGCTGCAGGTGCAGGGCGGTGTCACCGTGCTGGGACGTTATGCCCTGGCGTGGCGCAACATGTCTGTCAGCATCAATGGCCTGGCGGGCCCCGGCATTCTGTATGCCGATCCCAATGAGCAGCCCGAGGGCCAGTTCTATGCCACGCCCCGCGATCTGGACAGCTTCCTGACCTACACCTGGGAAGCACCGGGAGGCATCATTGCCCAGCCCAACGCGCAATCCACCAAGATCCGCTGGCCGATTACAGTAACGGGTGGGCAGCAAGTGTCGAAGACAGTGAAGGTCACCGTGCGCGACGGCAGCGGCCATGTGGTCAGCAAGCAGGAGTCCGTATTGATCCGGTCGTCGGATGCGATTCCGGAAACGGATTGCGTGAAATATATCTGCGATTGATGGTCCGCCTGTTTGCAAAAATGTTTAACGCCAGATCCCGCCGGCATCAAACCGCTAGATGCCGGGCGGGATTTTGGCTGCCATCATTTTCTTCCGGTCCAGCTTGCGGCCATCCACAATGAACGTGCCATCGCCAACCGCGTGCAGCGTTCGTTTCTCTTTGCGGGAAACATCAACGTAGGCCGCCATTCCCTGCAGCACGACGATGTTGTGCTTCCTGATGATTTCGACAACCTTGCATTCAATGTTGGCCACACATTCCTTGATCAAGGGCGCCTTCACGGTCCTGCCTTTCACCGGGGTCAGCCTGAAGCGGGAAAATTTGTCCGTGTCTGCGCCGGAACAGGTGCCAATGCCAACGACAGTATCCAGCATGTCCACGGTGGGAATTGCGATGACGCACTCCCTGGTTTTGCGCAGCGCGGCGTAGGAGTGATTCCAGCTGCCCGTGGTGATGGCGAACTGTGCCGTGAAATCCAGCACCATCGTCCACGAGATCGTCATTACATTGTTGTGCTTGCCATCATGGGTGGTCACCAGTACCACGGGTCCGGATTCCAGTAATGTAAAAGCTTTGCCAAGGGCCAGTTTTTTCATCCGCTTGCGTTCCTCTGCACCAGAAAATTCGTGATATAACACCCGCGACTTGATAACCCTATAGTTTGCGGATGTATTGCGAGTACGCGCACATCCAGTAAGTGTATTTTTGTGAAATATTTCCGGTTTTATCGGGAAACGAACAAACCTGCGCCCTGGGCCCGCGCTGCCAGATCACAATCGACTATATTTATAGTTTATTGGATTGATCGGGCCAAGGGATGAGCATGAGCCAAGTACAGGATGTGCCCTCGCTGCAACGGGCGTTACGCGAAAGTGAACAGCAGTTCCGGTTACTGGTGGAAAGCGTACGAGACTACGCGATATTCATGCTCGACGCCGAAGGCCGAATTGCCAGCTGGAATGCAGGCTCCCAGCGCATCAAGGGTTACACCGCCGCCGAAGTGCTGGGAAAACATTTTTCGATTTTTTACACGCCAGAAGATATCGCCAAGGGGATGCCGGAGAAGGAATTGTCCTGTGCGATGCGCGAAGGGCGCTGCGAAGTCCAGGGCTGGCGTCTCGGTCGTGATGCAGTCCGCTTTATGGCCCATGTCGTCATTACGCCGATTGTCGACGAAAGCGGAACGCTGCGTGGTTTTGCCAAGGTCACCCGTGATATATCCCTGCATCATGCTGCCGAGCAACGTTTTCGTCAGGTAGTGGAGTCATCACCCAGCGCGATGGTGATGATCAACATGCAAGGTGTCATCGAAATGGTGAACACCCAGGCGGAACGCATATTCGGTTACACCCGTGCGGAATTGCTGGGCCAGCAGGTCGAGCTGCTGTTGCCGTTGCGCCTGAGTCAGCATCATCCCCACTTGCGCGAGGCTTTTTTTTCCCAGCCCCAGTCGCGCCCCATGGGTGCCGGCCGCGATCTGTATGCACGGCGCAAGGATGGCAGTGAATTTCCGGTGGAAATCGGCCTGAATCCGATTGAAACCGATGAAGGCACCAAGGTGCTGTCGGCCATCGTGGATATTTCCGATCGCAAGCAGAAGGAACAGAAAATCCAGGCTGCGCTCGAAGAGAAAAATATCCTGCTGGGTGAAATCCACCACCGCGTGAAGAACAATCTGCAAATCGTGCACAGCCTGCTGGATCTGCAATCATCGCGCGTTTCCGATCCGGTGGCGCTGGAAATGCTGCGCGATAGCCAGAACCGGATTCGCTCGATGGCGCTCATTCACCAGTCCCTGTACCTTTCCAATGATTTTGCCCGGGTCAATCTGGGCAATGTGCTGGAGGCGCTGATTCCCACGCTGCTGGAATCCTACAGCGTCGACCATAGCCTGATCCGTTATGAATTTACGGTGGACGACGTGTTGCTCTCGATCAATCAGGCGATTCCCTGCGGACTGATCATCAACGAACTGATTTCCAATGCGCTCAAGCATGCGTTTCCCGGCGCACGCGGCGGTACCATCCATGTTGAGCTGGCGCATCAGACGGAAGACATTGTACGGTTGTCGGTGAGCGATGATGGCGTCGGAATTGCGCCGGACGTGGACCTGAAAAAAACCGACACCCTGGGTTTGCAGCTGGTGCATCTGCTAGCCGACCAGCTGGGTGCGACGCTCAAGATAAAGCGGGCCGATCCAACCCGGTTCGAGTTGTGTTTCTCTCAGCAGGATTAGTAGCAAGGACTTCATCCCATGAGTACAAAAATTGTTGTTGTTGAAGATGAGAGAATCGTTGCACTCAATCTGCAGCAACGCCTGATCAAGCTGGGCTACGAGGTTCCGGCCATGGCGGTATCGGCCCAGCAGGCGTTAAGCGCGGTCGAAAGCTCGCACCCCGACATCGTGCTGATGGATATCCACATCGAAGGGGATACCGATGGTATTGATGCCGCCGAAATTCTGATGAAAAAGCATCAAACCCCGGTCATCTACCTTACGGCATATTCTGAAGAAAACACCCTGCGCCGCGCCCGCAACACCAAGCCGTATGGCTATTTGCTGAAACCCTTTTCCGAGCGCGAACTGCACGCGACCATTCAGATGGCTCTGGAGCGTCGTCAGTATGAATTGATGCTCAGCGGGAATGAACAACGCCTGCGCCTCGCCATGGAAGCCGCGGGCATGGGTGAGTGGGAGCTGACCGGGCAGAACAGCAATCCACAGATGCTGTATGCCGGCCAGGCCGACATCATCTTCGGCTACCCCGAGAGCACGTTCTTTGGTGATCGCGAGCAGTTCATGAATCTGGTGTTCGATGAGGACCAGCCTGCCATCAATGCCGCCATCGATGCCAGCATCGAGCAGAACGCTACCATCGATGTGGAGTTTCGCAGCAAGAGTCTGGATGACACCCTGCGCTGGTTGCGTTTGCAGGGCAAGATGTTGCAACAGCCCAACCACAAGTTGCACATGATTGGCGTCATCCAGAACGTAACCGAGCGCAAGCAGGCAGAGAAAAGCCTGCACCAGGCCTCGATGGTGTTCGATGCCACGCAGGACGGAATCCTGATACTGGATGCGCAGGGACGTGTGCTCACCTGCAACAGCAGTTTTTCACTGATCACCGGCTATGCTGCCGATGACATGGTGGGTGAAAAGCCTTTCCTGCTGAGTCGCGATGTCCTGCGGCGGGATCAGCCCGTCACGTTGCAAAATGTGCTGAACCAAGGCGGCCAGTGGCGCGGCGAAATCAAGATTACCTGCAAGAACGGTGTAGCGATTCCCACGCTGGTCAGTATCGTCACCGTTTATGATAACCACGACAAGAAGACCCATTTCATCCTGGTGCTGACCGACCTTACCGCAGTGCGCAGTGCAGAACAGAAGCTGCACTACCTTGCCCACCACGATCCGTTGACTGACCTGCCCAACCGGCTGCTGACTTTCGAACGGTTGAATCAGGCGTTGCTGCGCGGCAAGCGCCACTCGGAGCGGGTGGCCGTGTTCTTTATCGATCTGGACAACTTCAAATGGATCAATGATTCACTGGGCCACAGTATCGGCGACAAGCTGCTGAAAGCCATATCGGAGCGCATAATCGACTGCCTGCGTGCCGATGACACCATTGGCCGGCTAGGCGGTGACGAATTCCTGATTGTGCTGGATCCGGTGGAAAGCGTGCAGAGTGTTGCGCTGGTGGCCCAGAAGCTGCTCAGAGCGGTCAGCCAACCGCTGCAGCTGGACGCCCACATGGTGGAGGTGTCCTGCAGCATTGGCATCAGCATGTTTCCAGAAAATGGCCAGTATGGCGAAGACCTGGTTCGTGCCGCTGATACCGCGATGTATGCGGCCAAGGCAATCGGTCGCAACAACTGCGAATTTTTTACCCCGGCCATGATGGAAAAGGCGCAACGCTACCTGGCGCTGAATCATGACCTGCATCGCGGCTTCCAGGCCGGTGAATTGCGGCTTTATTACCAGCCCCAGATATCGTTGCTGACCGGTGAGATAACCACCATGGAAGTGCTGTTGCGCTGGCAGCATCCAACGCGGGGCCTGTTGGCTGCGTCGGAAATCATTCCCATCGCTGAAGACTGCGGCATGATCGTTGATATCGGCACCTGGGTGCTGCGCGAAAGCTGTGCGCAACTGGCGCGGTGGCGGGAGGCCGGTATTCCCAAAGCGCGACTGGCGGTGAATGTCTCGGCGTTGCAGATTCATAAAAGCAATTTCATCGAGATCGTGAAGGAGGTCTATGACGCCTGTCAGATTGATCCCGGCACCTGTGAAATTGAAATAACCGAAAGCACACTGCAGCATGAGGAAAACTGCATCGGCGTGTTGCAGCAGCTCAAGGCCATGGGCGTGCAGATTACCATCGATGATTTTGGAACTGGTTACTCCTGCCTGAGTTCACTCAAGCTGCTGCCCATCACCAAACTGAAAATCGACAAGAGTTTCGTCAACGATCTGGTCACCGACGAGAACGATACCGCCATTGTCCAGGCCATTATTGCCATGGCCCACAAGCTCAATCTGGAAGTGGTGGCCGAGGGCGTGGAAACGCCGGAGCAGGAGCGCAAGCTGAGAGACAATGGCTGCGATATCGCGCAGGGCTACCTGTATTACCGCCCCATGTCGGTGGACCAGGTGAATGCATTGCTGGCGAGCAAAGCACCGGGCCCAACGTTGTCATAGCCTGGTATTCGCTGACCACTCATTCCGGCAGCGATGCAATAACCTCTGCCAGCAGCGGCGCCATGATGCCATCCCTGACCAGCTCGCGACCTTCCGTCACACCGGTGCGTACCACCACCAGATCTTTTGACGGCACCACCACAATATGCTGCCCCTGGTGGCCCGCGAAAAAATAGGCGTCGCCGGGAATATTGGGCCAGGCATTGCCATCGGTATTGAGCCAGATCATGCCGCCATAAAGCGGGCTGGCAGGGGAGGGCTGGGTGACAAAATCCACGAAGCCGGATGACAGTACCTGCTCGCCGTTCCACTCGCCCCGCTGCAAATACAGTTCACCCAGACGGGCCCAGTCCCGCGCCGTCATGAAACCATAGGCACCGCCGACAAAATTGCCGGTGGCATCAAATTCGATAAAGGCACTGGTGATATCAATGCGGTGAAACAACGCGGCCTGATAGAAGTCGTACATGGCCTGCTGTGTGCCGCCCGCCGCTTCCTGCACCGCTGCCGCCAGGCGATTCGCTTCCGCAGTGGAATACTGGAACATTTCACCCGGCGCATGCACGACCGGCTGCTTCAGGGCGTAGTCATACTGGTCTGATTCCAGATACAGCATCTGCGTCACGTCGGAAAGACGCGCGTAGTCTTCATTGACCTTCAGGCCGGCGGCCATGTTGAGAAGATTGCGGGTGGTAATCGATTCCCTGTCCGTGCCTTGCCAGCGCGCAATCGGTGCCGGCGCATCCATTTCCATCCGGCCCTGGTCAACCAGAATGCCCGCCAGCATGCCCGTGATGGTTTTGGTCATGGACCAGCCCAGCAGCGGGGTATTGACGTTCGCACCCTTGCCGTACTGCTCCGCAATCAGCTGGCCACGGTACGCCACCAGCACCGATGTGGTATTGACGGGGACCGCATGCACTTCAGCAAAAGCCGCCACCACTGCGTTTTCAACACGGGGATAGTCAACGCCTTCGACCGGCGCGGCAGGTTTTCCACCACCGCCATAAGGCCAGGGCTGGGCCGGATCAAGCTGCGGCGATGCGGCGGGCGTGAACGGAATTGCCGCCACGTCCTCGCGTGACTGATCCACCAGCAGGGTGCAGCCTTTGCCTGGTGTGTAGAACGCCTGGGCCGCAAAGCGCTGCCCGAATATCACATCCCAGACGCGAACCTGCTGCCTGTCATGGTCCACATCAATTCCCCAGACCAGTGGCAGCGGTTTGACCTTGGGCGCAACAAACTGGTCGATCACCACCTGTTCGTCAATCCCGCTATTGAATACATACGAGCAGATATACTTGGCGGAATAACCCAAACCCACCGGCCGGTCCTTCAACAGATCACAGGCGCTGGTACTGGTGCCGGCCACCAGGATCAGCAGCGTTTTCTTCCACTCGATCATTTTGCATTCCCCATTTTCAGTTGTTGTTATTGGATGCGGATGACTATTTTTTTATGGCCAGTACTCCATCACCGATGATCTCGGTGGTAAACCCCGCTTCCCGCAGGCGTTTGGCCACTTCATTGGGAACGTCGCGCCCGCTCGTGAGCTTGTTGGGCGTTCCCGTATAGTGAAAAAGCCTGCCTTTGCGCTTCAGAACCCGCGCCAGCTGATGGTAGAAAACCTGCGAGTACAGCTCACCGGCTATGCCGAAACGGGGCGGGTCATGCAGAATTGCGTCGAATGATGCGGCGGGCAGCTGGGAAATCTGCTGCGAACTGTCGCCCTGCACCAGCTGGTAATGTGCGTCTGCCTCGGGCGACCAGGGATTGTGGCTGCGTATCCAGATCACGTCGGGATTTTTCTCGAAGGACATGATCTGGCGGGCGTTGCGTTGCAGACACCAGGCGGCGAAATAGCCCAACCCGCCGCAGGTGTCGAGAATGGTTTTACCTTCTGGCTGAATCAGGTCGACCTTTCTGCGCGCGTCGTCGTAAGGTGACAGCTGCGCGCTGGGCAGCATCTTGATGCCGTCGATTTCGAACGTGGGCGGACCCCATTCCGTTGGCACCAGCTTGATCAGAGCGCCGCTGTAGCGCGAGACCGGTTCGAAGGATTCGCCATCCCAGTAGTAGATCGTGCGATCCTTGCATTTGGCCATGAACGGATAAAGCTGGCCTTCGTAACGCCAGCCATCGGCGCTGACCTCGACCTGCGAGGTGGTTTTGCCCAGATCCAGCGAGCACTCGATGCTGCCTGTTGCGGCGCGCAGGGTTTCATGTACGTTGAGCGTGAGAATCGGGCCCATGGGGTTGTCACGTCGTTGGCAGGGGTGGTGGGCAATATTATCAAACCCTTTATATCTAATCCGACAGGTAATTCGTAATGACTGATTTTGGGGATCGGTATGGACCCTGGGCGCTGGTAACCGGCGCCGGCAATGGCCTGGGCGCGGAATTCGCCCGGCAGCTGGCAAAACAGGGCTTGAATATAGTGCTGGTGGATCTGGATGGCGCTGGCCTGGAGGCGATTGCCACGGAATTGCGGGTTCAGGCGGGCGTCGAAATTCGCACGGTGCAGCTGGATCTGGCACAACCGGCATTCATGACGCAGCTGGACCCGGTGATTGAGGATCTCGACATCGGCCTGGTGATCAACAATGCGGGAATCAGTGCGCTTGGGCTGTTCACCGGGCGGCCGTTGCAGGACCAGCTGAGTGTCGTGGATGTGAATGTGCGTGCGCCGCTGATGCTGACCCATCATTTCGCGCCCCGGCTGATTCGGCGGGGCAAGGGCGGCCTGCTGTTCGTGTCTTCCCTTTCGGCCCTGCAGGGCACCGCCTATGTGGCCAACTATGCCGCTACCAAATCCTGGAACCTGATTTTCGCCGAAGGTTTGTGGGAGGAAATGCGGGGCACCGGCGTGGATGTGCTGGGCTATCTGGTGGGTTCCACCCGCACACCGGGCTTTGTGAATTCCCGCCCCCACCTGGAGCGCGCGTCACTGGTGAAGGTGATGGAAATGCCGGAAGTGGTAAAGGGCGCCCTGGCCGGATTGGGCAAGGGGCCGACGCGGGTCGCGGGTGCCAGTAACGGCATGGCGGCGGCGTTACTGTGCCGGTTGCTGCCGCGCAAGTGGGCGGTAAAAGTGGTGTCTGGCACTACGCGGAAGCTGTATGGGTGATGGCGATCAAGCCCGCGCCAATCGATGGAATTGTGGCACCTTTCCAACATTGTCGTCTTTGTCGCTGCAACCGGAAACGGTAAGCCACTGATTTAATGACAGGGAATCTTTTACTCAACACGGCCGCGTTCTTGCTTCCATAACAATGCAACCAGGCTGCGTTGTGCGGCTTTGTGCAGGGAAAACGGAGAGAAGCGTGTCGACCATGGTAATCAAGCCGAGAAGGTTAAAAAGTTGATGCGCGCTTGAACGCCGGCAGGGACAACCATCTCTGGCTGCAATGCTGGCGAAACAGGCAACAGGATTTTCACCAACTGGAAGTGAATCCACTGCTCACGCGCTTCTGGCCCGGCCTCAGCCTGCCGGCTGGAAGTCGCATCTTCGTTCCTCTGTGTGGCAAAAGCCTCGATATGGTCTGGCTGGCAGAGCAGGGACATCAGGTCATCGGCGTTGAACTCAGCCCGGTCGCCGTAAAGGCATTTTTTGATGACAACGCACTGCCCGTCACAAAGCACAGAACCGGAAATTTCACGCACTGGAAAAGCGGCCGGATCACCATTTTATGCGGCGACTACTTCGCGCTGACAGCGGACGACATCGGAATCATCGATGCCATCTATGACCGCGCAGCACTGACCGCACTGCCGGACGATATCCGGCTTCTGTACATCACACATCAAAAGAAGCTGGTGGTGCCTGCCGGTACGATCTTCCTGCTGACCATAGAAGACGCTGTGGAAAGTGCCACACGGGAAGAGGCCATCGGCGTTGATTGCGAAGTTGCCGATCTGTATGGCGCCACACATGCAATAAGAATTGCCCACGTCGAAAGCGTTATGGAGGAATATGCCGGGAATGAAAGTGGTTCGCGGCGGGCAGAATACAAGGTTTATCGGATGAGTGGGAAATAGGGAGATTTTGGTCCGGCGAATAGCGCAGTTATGTGGGCGAAGTTCAGGTATGTTCAGTGCGGAGTTTGCTTTTTCAGATTTCGCTAGACGCTCAGGTAATCGTATTCTAGCCCCAAATTCGAACAGAAATAGACATAAATATTATGTGCGCAATTTGAATTCTCTCGAGCCAGATTTGTTTTCATCCGCCCTTTAAAGTGCTCTGTCTATTGGTTAGGTTTAATGGGTGCTCAATGAAACAACATGATACATCTCTGGGTTTCCATTAAAATGGCGTTGCTAATATAACGAGCAACATTATACTGTATGCAAATACAGCTCAGAGATTTAATATGGCAACCAATAGCAAGATTGAGTGGACCGAGCAGACTTGGAACCCGGTCACTGGATGTATCAAGGTTTCTCCCGGCTGTAAGCATTGCTATGCAGAAGTACTAGCTAAGCGTCTTATGGCCATGGGAGCTCCTGGATATGAGAGTGGCTTTAGTACAATCCGCCTACTTCCTGAAAGACTCAGCCAACCGCTACATCGTAGAAAGCCAACTGTCTATTTCGTCAATTCAATGAGTGACCTTTTTCAAGATGCCGTACCATTTGCATTCATTGATGAAATCATGGCTGTTATTGAAGCCACACCACAACATACCTATCAAATTCTTACCAAGCGTGCAGAAAGAATGTATGAGTATTTTCTTACTCGTGAGGTGCCGGTAAATGCTTGGATAGGCGTTTCAGTGGAAGATAAGAAGTATGGAAAGCCGAGAATTCAATACTTAAAGAAAATTAAAGCAAAGACACGATTTCTATCCATTGAGCCCTTGCTCGAAGATCTAGGTAAGCTCAGTCTAAAAGGAATTCAATGGGTAATTGTAGGCGGTGAGTCTGGCTTTAAGGCGCGTCAAATGGAAGAGCTCTGGGCGCTTAGGGTTCGGGATCAATGTCTTTCTTCGGGGGTGGATTTTTTCTTTAAGCAGTGGGGAAGCTGGGGGCAAGATGGCAAACGCAGGCTAAAAAGACATAATGGCAGGCACTTGGAAGGTCGAACATGGGATATGATTCCCACGCTTAGCATAGCCTGATATTTCTCGGCTCTTTTATGCAAGCCTTTGAAAGCCTGGGCAGGGCATCGCAAATCAACACGCATTCTTTGATTAATTTCATTATCACAGGTTTTGCATGTTTGACTGGAATGAAACCATTTTCTAGTGCGTGTATGAATACAGCACGATCAGTGATGAAGTTTCCCATTCTTAATGAGTTTTCTAAGTTTTTCTGGAATACCTCAACTTTGCTAGCTGTGGTGTTGCTTTTGAAGAGATCAAAATTATCTCCTGAATTGTTCGGCAATTGGTCTCCATCAATGTCAAAATTGGCTTCGCCCCGTTCTGGGTCTATTTCCCAGCATACTTGCAAGAATTTAAGTATTCCTAACAAATTTCCAGTGCCAAATATTAGACCGTAGATGTTTCTTTTCTTTTTCAAGGTAAATGGAGCTATGTAGTATTCGGTGCCTGCAGGAATCATGTCCCGGTACATGTCTGCAATGGCTCGGTGGGAATCGTGATGCTCAGTGCTGCCATCGAGATGGTTGCAAACATCGAGGTATTTCTTGAATTCAGGCGAATCTTTAAATCTTCCCAAGAATGAAGATGCTATGAAAAATAGAAAATCAGTTCCCTTCAGGCCAATTAGTGTATGAAACACCTTTGGGGTGACTTCTTTTATTCCGCACTGATCGATGAAAAGAAGGTTTGCAGAGCCTGAAATGTGCTTCATCTTTCTCACAAAAGCATGGCCGAAAGCTTCGCTGCTGGTTTCATAAGCTATAGAGGAAGGGATGTTCAGCTCTTCTAATACAGAATTCAGCTTCTCTATTTTGGATGGCTTGTCGTCATTAAAATATAAACTTATGGTGCTTCCATTTTTTGTGAGCAACTTTTCATATTCTAAGCAAGATCGAACCGCAATCAGCGGGCTTCCGTCATTTCCTTCGTTGTCCATTCCCGGGCCACAAAAAAAGTCAAATATATTTATTTTTCCATTCCAATTTCTATCCGGTTTTCTTGAAATGAATACGGGTAGCCACGATTTTATATATCTGCGGTAAACTTCTAGTTTGAGTTGGGTTGCGTCATCAAAACTATTTTTGTGGAAATTATTACTCATGAAATCTGCAAGCCATTATGTTTTGTTTGGAAGCAATTGTAGTGTCTGCAATGCAACGATTTGTAGATAAACAGTATTTCTGATTTGTCGATGTTTTAAGTCTCAGCTAATAGGTTAGCTGACGTATTAATCTTGAATAGCGAACGTGGCGTCGAGAAACAATTCGGAAATTCTATTCTTCTTAGATGGGTTGCTGTTGGCTCGAACTCGCGCATGTGCCAATTTTCGCGGAAGGCCCCTGTTCCTCAGTTCTTTGCCCAAAACCCATTTTGGGTCGCCTTCTGCCCTCCGACCACCCCATCCTGACCATCCCATCCTGACGCAAATCTTCCGTTCAAAATTTCCCCGGCCCTCACAGTACACGCCGCAGGTGCTGCCCCGCACAGCCTCAATCCTGTATACCAAATCATCCCCCTCCAGTGTAGCCACTCCCTCCGCGCGAGCCCCGCTGCCCAATCCCTCGCACCCCAAGATGCTGACAGGCCATCGCGCGAAGACGGCGAAGTCTGCGTAAGCGGGCAGCGTGAGGGGCCGTTCGCAGTGGATGCCCTCCGCCGCTCGAAATCCGCTCTTCAAATAGTAACCACCTGCCTCACCCCACGGCGTTTGGCTGAAATAGACACAATTTTTACCCTGCAATGAGTGATTTTTGTTCAGATGTGGCTAGTTTTCCCCTCTCCAGCTGAATTGCACTTCTCCCAACCTCAATCAATCGACTCTTTTTTGAGCAATGAACGACCGATTGCAATGTCATTTTCCTGGTGGCGCGGTAGTCGTGATCTGGGTGGGGACGCGGGTGGGTCGACCTGTCTATACTGGCGGATAACTATCAATCAATCGGGCGTGTCTGGGTGTATTTCGTGCAGATAGCCCACCACTCATTCGCCGACGGCTCGACAGGTTGGAAGGGTGTACCACAACGGACGGGGTCAGAGGCTTTTATGTCGGATATTACGATGGAACGAAGCAAGCAGGCGCAGTTGCGCTTTGATGCGGAGGTCAAGCTGCAGCAGGGCACGGCGCCGCCGACGCAGGGCTGGACCTTGAGTGAGGGTGCGCTGGCGCTGTTGTACCGGCTGGCTAAAGATCCGGTCAGTGCCGGTGACGGGTTGAAGTTGCTGCATGAGTTGCAGACTCACCAGGTGGAACTGGATCTGCAGCAGGAGCAACTGGAAGCCAACGCGCGGGAGTTTGCCGAGGATCTGGCGCACTACAAGGCGCTGTATGATGCCGCGCCGGTGGGTTATTTCGTTGTGGGCCGTGATGGCCGCATTCAGGAGGGCAACCGGGCCGGCGCCGCCATGCTGGGGATGGCGCAGGATGATGTGGGTGGTTGCCGTCTGGAGCGGTTTCTGGCGCTGGAAAGCCGGCTGACGCTGGCGGAATTGCTGGAGCATGTAAGTGCCGGCGTGCAGGGCGCTTCCTGCGTGGTGCAGTTCGGTAGCGATGACAGTCATCCGGACGGTGCAACGCGCCTGTTGCGGATTGCCGCCAATGTTGCGCCGGGGGGCGACGCGTTTTTGCTGGCGGTGTCCGAGTACGATTGAGCGTGGAGCTGCGCGTGCCGGTAGCGACACGTATTGTAGGTATTGGCGCGTCGGCCGGTGGGTTGGCGGCGCTGGATGCCTTTCTGGAAAACACGCCGCCCGATAGCGGGATGGCCTTTATTGTCGTTCAGCATCTTGATCCCACCCAGAAAGCACTGTTGCCGGAATTGCTGCAGCGCGTCACCGCCATGCCGGTGCAAGAGGCGCAGCAGGACATGCGCGTGCAGCCCAATTGTGTGTATGTGATTCCCTCCAATGCGGAACTGACGGTGGTGAACGGCCTGCTGAAACTGGTGGGACCGGCAGAGCCGCGCGGGCTGCGACTGCCAATCAATGTGCTGTTTTCATCGCTGGCCAGCGCGCAGAGCGAGCGGGCGATTGCGGTGGTGTTGTCGGGCATGGGGTCTGACGGCACGTTGGGACTGCAGGCGATCAAGGCAGTGGGCGGGCTGACGGTGGTGCAGACGCCGGAGTCGGCGCAGTTTGATTCGATGCCCAAAAGCGCCATCGATGCCGGTTGTGTCGACATTGTGGCGCCAGTGGAGGAATTGCCGGCGCGGATTCTGTCGTACATTGCGCAGGTGCCCGATCTCTCCAGTGCGGTTGAGTATGACGTTGCCGATGTGGAGCCGTCCGAGCCACTGCAGCAGATTGTCACACTGTTGCAGCGTCGCACCCGGCACGATTTTTCCCTTTACAAACCCAGCACCTTGCATCGTCGCATCGAGCGGCGCATGGCCATTCACGGCATTCCTGCGTTGGCGCAGTATGCGGATTTTCTCGAGAAGAATGCGCAGGAAATCGATCTGCTGTTCAAGGAACTGCTGATCGGGGTGACCAATTTTTTTCGCGATCCGCTGGTGTGGGACTATCTGACCGACGTGGCGCTGCCGGATCTGCTGCAACGGCGGGGAGAAGAACACAAGCTGCGCGTGTGGAGCGTGGGTTGTTCCACCGGCGAGGAAGCCTATTCTCTGGCCATCGTGCTGAGCGAGGCGTTGCAGCAGCTGCCCCAGCCCCATGATGTCAGCGTGCAGATTTTTGCATCCGACCTGAGCCCGGATGCGATTGCCACGGCACGGCGCGGCAAATATCCGCTGTCGATCGCGGCGAATGTATCGCCGGAACGGTTGGCGCGATATTTTACTGCCCACGAATCCCATTACCAGGTGAATCAGAGTATTCGCGACATGGTGCTGTTCGCGCAGCATGACGTGGTGCTCGATCCGCCGTTCACCCGGCTGGATCTGATTGTCTGTCGTAATCTGCTGATTTATTTTGATTCGACGTTGCAGCGCCGGCTGCTGCCGTTGTTTCATTACAGCCTGCGCCCCGGGGGCCTGTTGTTACTGGGCAGCTCGGAAACTGTCGGGCGCCTGCATCATCTGTTTACACCGCTGCAGTCGAAACTGCGGTTCTATCAGCGCCAGAACGATGTTTCCCGCGGTGGTAGCGATTTCCTGCTGCAGTCGTTTCCGCCTCTGTCCCGCTTGCCCAAGGAGATCTCAGTGTCACCGCCCAACGTTTCCAACCCGGCCATCAGCAATCTGCAGGCAGCGGCCGATCAGGTGTTGCTGCAGGTGTATGCGCCGGCCGCCGTCGTGCTCAACGGCGAAGGCGACATCGTTTATATCAGCGGCCGCACCGGCAAATACCTGGAGCCCGCCGCCGGCAAGGCGAACTGGAATTTTCACGCCATGGCCCGCGAAGGTTTGCGCGCGCCGCTGTTCCATGCATTGAAGCAGGTGGCCACGCAGCAGGAGCCGTTGCAGTTGCACGGCTTGCAGGTGCCGAATGCGGGTGGCGTGCAGATGGTGGATGTCACGGTGCAGCTGTTTCGCGAGCCCACGGCGTTGCAGGGCATGACGATGGTGGTGTTCCGCGACGTGGCGCCGGTGGCATCGGGCCGTGGCCGGCGCAAAAAAGGCGCGGCAGAAATTCATCATGCGGCGGAGTTGCAGCAGTACCGCGACGAGATCCAGGCGCTGCGCGAGGAAGCGCGGGCATCGCGCGAGGAATTGCAGTCGTCGAACGAGGAATTGCAATCCGCCAACGAAGAGCTGCAGTCCACCAACGAGGAGCTGACCACCTCGCGCGAGGAAATGCAGTCGATGAACGAGGAATTACAAACCATCAACAGCGAACTGCAGACCAAGCTGGACGATCTGGCGCTGGCCCAGAGCGACATGCAGAACGTGCTCAACAGCACCGAGATCGCGATTCTGTTCCTGGATCAGAAGCTGAACGTGCGCCGCTATACTGACCGTGCCGCCAAAATCATCAGCCTGCGGGAAAGCGATGTGGGGCGCCCGCTGAGTGACCTCACCACCAGTTTGCAGTATCCCTCGCTGCATGACGACGCGCTGGATACCCTGCGCACGCTGGCGTTTTCAGAAAAAGAGATTCCCACCAGTGACGACCGCTGGTTCTCGGTGCGGATCATGCCGTACCGCCGGCTGGATAACATGATAGATGGTGTGGTGATCACGCTGGTGGATATTACGGCGACGAAGAAGCTGGAGTCGACGTTGCGGCAGGATGCTGGGGGGGAGTGAGCCCAACGAATCCAGATCTGTTCTTTTCAGTTCGTCCTGATGTTATTGCCTGTCAACAATATGGCGTTTTTGCCATTGTCTCGCTTGTCATCCGGCGCATTCAGGCGCCGGAATGACGCCGCACTATTCCAAAAACATTGCATTCCTGCTGTATCTATATCGTTTGTTGCGGTCACCTTGAAAAGGTTCCGGCCCACTGCTTGGCTTTATGAACGCGGTCACAGACTGCTGGTAGCTAAGATGTCTGTAGCAAGGATGTCTGTGACGGGGATGCATGTAGCAGGGATGCCTTCGTAATCCAGTCGTTCAACGGCGGACCCTTTTGCTTTTTCATTTGGCTTTTAAATCCAGGTATTGAATACAAGATGCGGATCTCCGGCTTGATTGCCCTTTTGCTGCTGGGTCTTTCGTCGTCGCTGTTTGCTGGCGAGCTGACTTTCAGTAATTTTGCGCGGGACATTCATCTGGTGCCGGAGCAGGGCAGGTATGTGGTGGCCGGTAGCGGGCAGCGCGTACAGATCTCCAACCGGTTGATCGTGCAGGCGTTGCCGGCGCTGAAGCGTGACGATCTGCTGTACCTGCATCCTGCCTTCACGCGGGCCGTGTTGCTGTTTTCCAGTCAGCGTAGCCAGTATTTTGTTATGGATGTGCAGGCAGGCGCGGATTTGCAGGCGGTGATGCAGGCGGTGTCGCGGCAGCCGGGAATTGGTCTGGTGCAGCCGGATATCCTGCAACTGGCGAACCGTGCCGATACGCCCGCCGCGCGTGCCACTTCTTCGGAATATCGGTTGCCGGCGTTGACGTCGCTGTGGCAACGCAGCAAGGGCCGGGGCGTGAAGATTGCGATCATCGATGATGGTTTTGATCTTGCCCACACGGAACTGGCTCATGTCAGCCTGGCGTTTTCCTACGATGCTGAAACCCGTCAATTGCAGGCGCAGCCGCTGGCGCGCCGCGACAATCATGGCACGCGGGTGGCCGGCGTGCTATTTGCCGCCCATGACGGCAGCGGGCTGAATGGCGTGGCGCCGGAAGCGGAGCTGATTGCGATCCGTCAGCCGGATACCTGGACGTCGAATACCTTGCTTTCCTTTCATCTGGCGGCGCTGGCCGGCGCCGACGTGATCAATTGCGGCTGGACTACCGACCTGCTGCTGCAGCCGGTGGCGGATGTGGTGCAGGAACTGGCGCAATACGGCCGCAACGGCAAAGGCATTGCGGTGGTGTTTGCGGCGGGCAATGAAGGCCGCGCGATTGCCGAGGGCAGCAGCGAAGCGGCGATTGCCGATGCGATCGTGGTGGCGGCGGGCGATGCCAGCGGGCAGCGCCTGCCCAGCAGTAATTTTGGCGCCAGCGTGGATCTCACTGCGTTTGGCGGCAGCGTCGAAAGCACCGCCATTCACGGTGGTTATGCGCGGTTGGGCGGTACGTCACTGGCGTCGGCCATTGTGTCGGGGCTGGCTGCGTTGCTGATCAGCGCTGATCCCGAGCGCGATCTTGATGAACTGCTGACGCAACTGAAAGTGATCACGCCAGCGCTGGCACCGGTTGCCACCGCCGCCGCACCCGCAGCCCTGTCTGGAGAGTTGAATGCAGGACTATGAACATCTGGATTTTGGCTGTACCTATTCCGCCAACCTGCCGGCGGTGCTGAAGCAATTGAATATTGCGCTGGCGTTCACGTCATATCAGGCCGGGCGGCTGATGCTGGTGCGCAGCGATGGCGATGCGCTGGATGTGAATTTCAAAAGTTTTCCCCGCCCCATGGGTTTGTCAGCCACCGATCGCGGATTGACGCTGGGGGTATTCACCCAGGTGCATCACTTCGCGCGCGAGGATGGCCTGCTGGACAAAATCAAGCAGCCACTGCAGCGGATCGAAGAAGACGTTACGGCGCCGCGCATCAAGCCAAAGGAAACTGGTGACGCTGCCGTTGAAGCCGTTGTGGTCAGCGACGCGGAAGAAACCGAACAGCAACGCCAGATCCGCGCTTACGAGGACAGCCTGTATGCGCCGGTGGATGCGCGGGTGGATGCCTGTTTTATCGCGCGTTCCACGCACCACACTGGCATGATCAACATTCACGATATCGACTGGGGCGACGAAGGTCTGTGGGCGGTGAATTCCAGTTTTTCCTGCCTGTGCACGCTGGAGCCCGACTACAGTTTCGTGCCGCGCTGGAAACCGCATTTCATTTCCGAACTGGTGCCGGAAGACCGCTGCCATCTGAACGGCATGGCGCTGAAAGATGGCAAGCCTGCATACGTCACCACCTTTTCCAAATTCAACCAGACCGGCATGTGGCGCAAGCACGCCGAGTTCGACGGCACGCTGATGGATGTGGCCACGAATGAAATCCTGCTGGACGGCCTGGCCATGCCGCATTCGCCGCGCTGGCATGACGGCAAGGTGTATTTTTGTAATTCCGGCCACGGCCAGATCTGCCGTTTCGATCCGCTGACGCACAAGCTGGACATTCTCGCCGACGTGCCGGGCTTTACTCGTGGCATGGCGTTTTACGGCCCGATCCTGCTGGTGGGTCTGTCGAAAGTGCGGCAGGCCGATGTGACTCGGGCGGCGCCGCTGGCGGAAAAATACAGTGAAACCTTTTCCGGTATCTGGCTGTTCAACCTGCAAACCGGCAGCGAGGTCGGCCACATCCAGTTCACTGGCAACGTCGATCAGATCTATGACGTGGCGGTGATTCCGGATTGTCATTTTCCAGAAGTCATTGAACCTACGCATCCCCGGATGCGCAATCATTTTTGTCACCCTGAACTGCAAGCCTGATTTGTTGAGTGATCACTATGTCTGACGCCAAATCCAGCGAGAAAAAATTCAGTCTGTCCAAAGCCGTGGTTATGGCGCTGCCCTTGCTGGCTGCGTCGGGCATGGCGGCTACCGCGCGTAACAGCAGCCATACCAGCAGCCGACGGAGTGGTAACCGGGCCAGTGTGGTGCACGTGACGGCGCAGGATGCAGCGGCGAAAAAAGCCGATGGCGTCAAGCGTAGCGCGTTCTCGGCGTTCGGGCGCAGCAGTGGCCTGCAGAAGTCAGTCAAGCCAACGGTGGACAGCAGTGCGCTGGCGTTCCTGCGCGAGAATGGATTGTTGCAGAAGCAGATGGACAGCACGGCGCAATTGTCCGGTGAGTTGATCGGGCGCAAACGCTTTGCCAGTGAAAGTCCGTTCGGGCATTGCCATATCAGCTGGGGCACCTACTACACCAACACCTGGACCAGCCTGAACACGGCCAAATGTGCCAGTTACGCAGGCACCTGGCATGCTGCTTCCACCAAGCCGGCGGTGTTGAATTCGTCCGTCATCAACAAGACGGCCACCAGTTTCGATGTCAGCCTGACCATGAGCGAGAACAGCACGGTGTATGCAGTGTTGTTGCTGACCACGCAGCCGGCGCCCAGCAGCGCGCAGGTAATTGCGGGAACCGATGGTTCCGGCGCGGCGGCCGTGCAAACCATATCGCAGGCGATGAATCCCAGTGGCACGCTGTTGTTTACCGGACTGAGTTCCAGCGCATCCTACATGGTGTACGTTGTGGGTCGTGACGCCAGCATGGAAGTCACCACCACGCCGAAGCAGGTGAATCCGGCCTATGAAACCGGCATGATTGCCGACACCGCCAGCTGGCAGTTCCCGAAAGTGCGCTCGGCTTCCAATGGCGATTTCTATCTGGCGCGGGCCGATGGCAGCAATATCCGCTTTCTGAAGTGGAATGGCGCCGGCTTCACGCTTTACACCACGCTGACGCCGTCGTCGGTACCGGGCCGCACCAATGGCGGCTGGGGCAATCAGGACAGTGTCGATTACGAAGTGGATGCCTCGGGCAATATCCACGTGATATTTTCCGCCGGCACCACCAACTGGGCGGTGGACTACGATCCCTTCTATGCCGTGTACAACGGCACCAGCTGGACCTACACCAACATCGGTGAAACCGGCTACACGATTTTCGACGCGGATCTGTCGCTCGATCCCAACGGCTATGTGCACACGACCTTCCAGGGTGCTGCTGCCGGCTATACGATTCGTTACGCCACCAACAAATCGGGCTCCTGGGCGATGACGACTATCGCGAGCACCGCTGGTGGCACCGACGAGCTGTTCGATTCCTACGTGCTGGCCGACAGCGCTGGAACGGCTACTGTGCTGTACCGCCGCGAGGACGACCAGAATATTGGCACCGACAATTACTATATCGCATCGTCCACCGACAACTTTGTCGCCAAGACACTGGTGCTGGACGGCAAGGGCGACGGAAAAATTTACGCCCTGGCCGGTGCAGTGATGGATGACGACGGCAATATTCATTACGCCTACAACAACAGAACGGACCATCGTTCCTATTACCGCACCAATGCATCCGGCAGCTGGGTGCAGCAGGAAATCACCAACGCCAATTACGCCAGCGTTGACACGCTGGACATCGAACGTATCGATTCCACCTATTATTTTGCCAGCCGCAGCGGCACCACCTATTTCCTGACATCCTATGACGGCAGCGACTGGGTGGATGGTTTTGATTTCAGTCTGACGGGTTATCTGAACGACCGCTTTGCCATCAGCGATGTGGCCGACCGCGCCCTGATCGTGTCGGAAAATTCCACCAACTACACTATTCATTACCACACCACCACCATCGCCGGTTACATCACTGCCGCAGCGGCCAACAGTGCGCCCACCGATATCGCATTGACCGCCAGCAGCGTGAACCAGAGCGCCGGCACCAACGCCACCGTGGGCACACTGAGCACCACCGATGCGGATGTGGGCGACACTCATACCTATTCGCTGGTGGCCGGCACCGGCGATACCAACAACGCCAGCTTCAATATCAGTGGCAGCACCTTGCGCGCGAACAATTCCGCAGCGCTGGCAGCGGGCACTTATTCCGTGCGCGTGCAGACCAGCGACGGCACCGCTTCTTATGCGGAAGCCTTCACCATTACGGTGGTGGATAATGTGGCGCCCACGGTCAGTTCCGTGAGTGTGCCGGCGAACGATACCTACGTGCCGGGGGAAAGCCTGTCCTTTACCGTCAACACCGGTGAGAACATCACGGTGAATACCGGTGGCGGCACACCGCGCCTGACACTCACCATCGGTTCCACCACGCGTTATGCGACGTACGTATCGGGCAGTGGCACTACAGCACTGGTATTCAGCTATACCGTGCAGGCTGGTGACTTCGATGGCGACGGCGTTGCACTGGGTGCCAGTGTGGATCTCAACGGCGGCACGCTGCGGGACGCCGCCAGCAACAACCTCACGCTTACGCTGAACTCCATCGGCAGCCTGACATCGGTGCTGGTGGATGCTGTTGCGCCGAGCGCGCCCAGCACACCGGACATGACAGCGGGCACCGATTCCGGCAGTTCCAGCACCGACAACATCACGTCCGACACCACGCCCACGTTCACTGGCACGGCAGAAGCCAATGCCACCGTGGCGCTGACGTCGAGCGTGTCGGGCAGTTTGGGTTCCACCACAGCCGATGGTTCCGGCAACTGGAGTTTCACACCGGGCGGAGCATTGAGCGCCGGCGCTCACACCATTACGGCAACTGCAACGGATGCGTCGAACAACACGTCGTCCGCTTCATCGGGTCTGGCCATTGTGATCGACACTGCGGCCGCCAGCGGCCACAGCGTCAATCTGGATGACAGCGCCATCAATGCCAGTGAAGCCGGCTCCACCAGTTTCACTTTCGCCAGCGCGGAAGTGGGCGCGACATACAGTTACACCATCAGCAGCAGCGGTGGCGGCACCAACGTCACCGGCAGCGGCACGATTGCCAGCGCCAGCCAGCAGATCAGCAACATCAATGTGAGCGGACTGGGCGACGGCACGCTCACCCTGTCGGTGGTATTGACCGATGCTGCGGGCAACGCGGCGTCGGCGGCTACCGACACAGCCACATTGGATGCCGCCGGCCCCAGCGGTCACAGCATCGGTTTCGATGACAGCCTGATCAGTGGCAGCGAAGACAACGCCATCAGCGTCACCTTTGCCGGCGCGGAAGTGGGCGCCACTTACAGTTACACGATCAGCAGCAGCGGTGGTGGTACCAACGTCATCGGCAGTGGCACCATCGCCACCGCAACCGACCAGCTCAGCGGCATCGACGTGAGCGGACTGAATGACGGCACGCTGACGATTTCGGTGATTCTGACCGATGCCGCCGGCAATGCCGCCAGCGCGGTAACCGACACCAGCACACTGGATGCTACCGGCCCCAGTGGCCACAGCATCGGTTTCGATGACAGCCTGATCAGTGGCAGCGAAGACAACGCCATCAGCGTCACCTTTGCCAGCGCGGAAGTGGGCGCCACTTACAGTTACACCATCAGCAGCAGCGGTGGTGGTACCAACGTCATCGGCAGTGGCACCATCGCCACCGCAACCGACCAGCTCAGCGGCATCGACGTGAGCGGACTGAATGATGGCACGCTGACGATTTCGGTGATTCTGACCGACACTTCTGGCAACGCCGCCACCGCAGTGACCGATACCGCGACGCTGGACAAGACTGCCTTGACTGGCCACAGCGTCGGTTTCAATGACAGCGCGATCAGTGCCAGCGAAGCCAGTGCCATTGCGTTCACTTTCGCCGGCGCGGAAGTGGGTGCGACTTACAGTTACACCATCAGCAGCAGCGGTGGCGGCACCAACGTCACTGGCAGTGGCACGCTCGCCAGCGTCAGCCAGCAGATCAGCAACATCAATGTGAGCGGACTGGGCGATGGCACACTGACGCTGTCGGTGATCGTCACCGACGCGGCGGGTAACGTTGCCAGTGCGGTGACCAACACCGCGACGCTGGATACCACCGGAGCCAGCGGCCACAGCGTCAGCTTCGATGACAGCACCTTCAACGACACCGAAGCCAGCACAGCCAGCTTCACGTTTGCCAGCGCGGAAGTGGGCGCCACCTACAGCTACACCATCAGCAGCAGCGGCGGCGGTACCAATGTCACCGGCAGCGGCACGGTGGGCAGCGCAGGCGCGCAGATCAGCAATATCAACGTGGGCGGATTGAACGACGGCACCCTGACTTTGTCGGTGGTGCTCACCGACACCGCCGGCAATGCGTCAGCGGCCGTCACCGACACCGCGACGCTGGATGGCACGGCTCCCACGGTGGCCATCAGCAGCGGCGCCACCAATCCCACCAACGCCGCGTTCCAGGCGACGGTCAGTTTCAGCGAAATCATGACGGGCTTTGTGCTGGGTGACATCGTTGCCGGCAACGCGTCGCTGAGCAATCTGATCGATAACAACGACGGCGACTTCATCGTCACCGTGACACCCACGGCCGATGGCGCCGTCACCCTGAATGTCGCAGCAAATGTGGCGCAGGATGCAGCAGGCAACAACAACACCGTCGCCATTCAGTACAGCACTGTGTTTGACGGCAGCGGCCCGGTCTTCAGCAGCTCCACGCCGGCCGACAACGCCACCACTGTGCAGTACAACACCAATCTGCTGCTGACTTTCAATGAAAACGTCAGCGCGGGCGCGGGCAACATCAGCATTTACGATGCCGCCGACGACAGCCTGCACGAAAGCGTCGCCATCGGTTCTGCCAGCATCAGTGGCGCCGGTGTCACCGTGAATCCGTCTGCCAATTTCATCCCCGGTCATACCTATTATGTGAATGTGGATGCGGGGCTGGTGGAAGATGCACTGGGTAATGGTTTTGCCGGCTTCAGCGATGAAACCACGCTGAACTTTACCGTGACCAACAATGTGCCCACTGCGGCGGCCGACAGCGAAACCACTGCTGAAGACAACGCGGTGTCGGTCAGTGTGCTGGCCAACGACAGCGATGTGGACAGCAGCCTGAACCCCGCCAGTGTCACCGTTGTTGCGCAACCGGCGCACGGTACCACCAGCGTCAACACCGGTACCGGCGTCATCACCTTCACGCCCACCGCGAACTATAACGGCAGCGACAGCTTCACCTACACCGTGGGCGACACGCACGGTGGCACGTCCAGTGCTGCCACCGTTTCCCTCACCATTACGGCGGTGAACGACAACCCGGTTGCAGTGGCCGATGTGGAAAGCACACCGGAGGATCAGCCCATCAGCATCGATGTGGCCGCCAACGATACTGATGTCGACACCGGTGATGCCGCCGACGCCGATACCATTACGCTGGTGTCGCAACCCACCAACGGCACCGCAGCAATCAGCAATGGCGAAGTGCTGTACACACCGGATAGCGACTTCTTCGGCAGTGACAGTTTCACTTACCAGATCCAGGACCAGAACAGCGCCGATTCCAACGTGGCAACGGTGATCGTCAACGTCAGTGGCGTGAATGATGCGCCCACGGCAGCGAACGATTCCGCCAGCACCGATGAAGATACCGCTGTAACCATCGATCTGGTGGACAACGACACCGATGTGGATGGCACCGTGGATGCCACTGCCGTCACCGTGATGGCACAGCCGGCGCATGGCACCGTGAGCATCAACGTCACCACCGGTGAAGCCACCTTCACGCCCACCGCGGATTATTTCGGCAGCGACAGCTTCACCTACGTGGTGCAGGACAACGAGGATGCAACCTCCGCAACCGGTACAGTGTCGATCACCATCGCCAGCGTGAACGATGCGCCGGTGGCGGCGAACGACACCGTCAGCCTGCAGGAAGACACACCGCATGACATCAACGCGCTGGGTAACGACAGCGATGTGGACGGCACCCTGGCAGCCGCCAGCGTGGAGATCGTCACCGCGCCGGTGAACGGCACCACCAGCGTCAGTGGCGCCGGTGTCATCACCTACACGCCGGGCGACGACTTCAACGGCAGCGACAGCCTCACTTACCGTGTTCAGGACAATCTGGGCATCTGGTCCGCCGCTGCCACCGTCGCCATCACCGTGCAGTCGGTGAATGACGAACCGCTGGCGAACGATGACAGCGCGCAGACCGATGAGGACACTGCTGTGATTATCGATCTGCTCGACAACGATTCAGATGTGGACGGCACGCTCGACACCGCCAGCATCAGCATCGTCAGCGCAGCAGCCACCGGCAGCCTGACCGACAACGGCGACGGCACCGTCACCTACACGCCCGCCGCCGACACCAACGGCAGCGACAGCTTCACCTACAGCGTGAGCGACAATCAGGCCGGTGTTTCCAACACCGCCACCGTGTCGATCAATGTGCAGGCCGTGAACGACGCACCGGTTGTCAGTGGCAGCCCGACCACCGAACTGCTGGAAGGCGAAGCCTACAGCTTCGTGCCGGTCATCACCGATGTGGACAATGTCAGCGTCACCGTCACGGCCACCAATCTGCCGGCCTGGCTGATCCTGGATGCCGACACCGGTGAACTGAGTGGCACGCCAGCAGTGGGCGACGCCGGTGATTACGCCGACATCGAACTCAGTGTCAGTGATGGCACCGACAGCACGCCGCTGACCGCCTTCAGCATCAGCGTGCTGGGCGACAACGACACCGACGGCACCGACAACACCGTCGACACCGACGATGACAACGATGGCATGAGCGACACCTACGAACAGACCTACGGCTTCAATCCGCTGGACGACAGCGATGCAGCCGAAGATCTGGACGGCGACACCATCAGCAACCTGCAGGAATCCCTGGACGGCACAGAGCCGAACGATGACAGCGATTATTACGATGTCACCGCGCCGGTGGTATCCGCGCCGGACGACCTGGTGATCGATGCGGTGGCGTTGTACACACCGGTTCCATTGCAGCAGTTGCTGGGCCTGGCGGACGATGCCACCAGCAATGAAATCGCCACCGCACTGGGCGCCATCACCAGCGACAACGTGGACGGCAGCGCCTGCTGCGGCACTGAAGTGGTGGGCGTGCTGAACGGCAGCGTGCTGCTGGCACCGGGCGCCAACCTGGTGACTTACGAAGCCGTGGATGCGAAAGGCAACGTCGGCACCGCCACCCAGACCGTCAACGTGCGGCCGCTGGTGTCAGTGAACAAGGACCAGATCAGTGTGGAAGGTGCCAGCGTGCAGTTCCGCGTGATCCTCAATGGCCGGTCGCCGTTCTATCCGCTGGAAGTGCCGTTCGTGATCGATGACGCCAGCACCGCCGATGACACGGATCATGATCTGGTGAGCGGCAGCGTGGTGTTCACCGAAACCGATGGTGTCGGCCAGACCGACGCGGTGGTCACCGTGCAATTGACCAGCGATGTTGCCACCGAGGCGGATGAACTGCTGATCGTGCGACTGGATGACCAGACCAGCAACGATGAGGACCTGGCCAACGGTTATGACGAGGATGACATCTTCGACATCAACGGCGGCGCCAAAACCAGCCATGTCATCACCATCACCGAGCAGAACGTGGCACCGGACGTTGCACTGCAACTGAGCCAGAACGGCGTGAACACCATCCAGGTCACCAGCGACGGCGGCCCGGTCACCCTGACTGCCACTGCCACCGATCCGAACACCGGCGACAGCCTGGAACTGGACTGGAGCGCCAGCGACAACACCCTGGTGGACAATGATGGCGACCTGACTGATGAAACCCTGGTATTCAATCCGAGCGCTTTGAGCGAAGGCCGTTACCTGGCGCAGGTCACCGTCACCGACAACGAAGGTGCCACCGACACCGCCACCCTGTACTTCCTGGTGGTGGCCGCGTTGCCGGACCTGTCGGATCAGGAAGACACCGATGGCGATGGCGTTGACGATGAAACCGAAGGCACCGCCGATAGCGACGACGATGGCATCCCGGATTACCAGGACAACATCACCGCGCCCAACGTGTTGCCGGAAGTGGGTGACCAGACCGAATCCTATCTGTTGGAATGCGATCCAGGTGTGCGTTGCCGCCTGGGCCAGTTCGCCCTGCTCGGCAGCACCGGTGGTGTGCGGCTGGAGTCGGAAGATTTCGCTGAGCAGGACGATCTGGAAACCGATGCGGCGTTTGCATTCAACGGCGGCATCTTCGACTTCGAAGTGCACGACCTGCCCACGGTCGGCCAGAGCGTGCGCGTGGTATTGCCGCAGGCCAACCCGATTCCGCAGCAGGCGGTGTATCGCAAGTATCTGAATGGCAGCTGGCGCACCTTTGTGGAAAACGCCAACAACGCGATTCATTCCTCACCGGGCAATCCGGGCTACTGTCCGCCGCCGGGCGACACCAGCTGGCAACCGGGCCTGAACGTGGGCGACTTCTGTGTGCAGCTCACCCTGCAGGACGGCGGCCCCAACGACGGTGACGGCGTGGCCAATGCCGCGATCGAAGATCCGGGTGGTGTGGCCGTGCAGGCGCTGGTGGATGACGATGTCGAGCAGACCTTCCCCGGCATCAAGAGCAAGGGCAAAGGTGGCGGCGGTTCACTGGGTGTAGTTGCGCTGCTGATGCTGGCGGGCCTGGTGGCAAGCCGGCGCGGCAAGGTGACAGCGAAAGTTGCATCGCTGGGAGCCGCCCTGCTGGCTACCACAGCATTCACCCTGCTGCCCACGCAACCCGGCCATGCTGCCGGCACCGAGGATCTGCAACAGCAGATATTGGAGCGCAGCTACATCAGCGTGTCGTTCTACCAGGCCAAGGGCAGCCAGGGTGCGGGTGATTTCGAGCAGGGTACTGCCGGCGATGGGGTGACGGTGAACCTGAACGAATATGAGGAATCCCGCACCGCCTGGCAGATCGCCACCGGCTACCGCTACCTGGACTGGAGCGCAGTGGAACTGGGGTATCTGGATTTGGGCGAAACCCAGGTCGACCTGGACGCCACCGGCACCGCCAGCAACCTGGAGGCGGCGATGTCGGAACACTATCCCGTCACCGGCCACGGCTGGACCCTGGCCAACCGTTTCCTGTGGGAAGTGATGCCGCGCGTGACTCTGTCAGGTGAAGTGGGATTGTTCATCTGGGAAGGTGAAATCGATCTGACCGGTGCCGACGTGGAACCGGATCTTGATGACGGCACCGACCTGCTGCTGGGCGTGGCCTGCGCTTATCGTCTTACCGACAATCTGGAAGCGGCCCTGCATCTGAAGCGGGTGTTTTTCGACGATCAGGAAGTGGATCTGCTGGGAGTGGAGGGACGGTTTCACTTCTGAGATTTGACGCCGGCCTGGCATCGCCTGCCAGACCGGCTTCCCCTTCCATTTTCTCGCGTTATGATTCCGACAATCGCGCCGCCCTGTCAGTGACGGTTGCGACAATTTCCCCCTCTAAATCCTGCGACGCCCTTGTCATTTCAGTGGTTTGCCTCTGGCGTGCGCCTTGCTTGGCGTTACGGAAATGTTTTTTCCGCACATCAGTCACCGGGGAATCTCACATGCCTGCAACCTTCGAACTCAAGCGCGATGACGATAACCAGTTCTGTTTTCATCTGCTGGACGGCACCGGCGCCGTGCTGCTGCTCAGTGGCCAGTACGACAGCAAGACCGACGCCGAGGAGGCGATCAAGGAAGTGCGGGTGGGCACGCTGATGAGCACGCAGATTGCCGCCAGCCGGACTCCGACGGGCGAAACCTTTTTCGTGGTGCGCAACAGCCACGGCCGCATCATCGTGAAGAGCCAGCTGTTCAACAACAAGATGCTGTTCGACAACGCGTTGCATCAGGTGAAAGACAACGCCTGCGTGGCCGAGGTGACGGACCTGACCTGAGGCGCGCACCATGGGCATCGAATTCACCATCACCAAGGAGCTGGCCAGTATCAGCGTTACCGCCACCGAACTGGCGGCCATCGGCACGCTGGTGCGCAGCCAGATCGGCAGCCGGGATTTTCTGGCCCAGTTCGATCCACTGCTGGTCAGCATTGCCGGTGCCTATGATGTGGTGACGGATCTGCTGCAACCCTTCGCCGCCTTGCGCGACGCAGCGGATTTCAACCGCGATTTCACCGCCTGCCACACCCACTACAAGGCGGTGTACCTGAAGGAGGCCAGCCGGCCCCGGCTATTCACCGAACAGGCTTTCCAGCAGTACCAGATTCTGAAAACCTGCCGTGAACTGCAGACCGGCTTCCCCCTGCTCAAACGCACTTTCACCCGGCTGGACGAACTGATCGACAAGTGGATCGACAACGACTGCTGGCTGGTGATGAACATGGACACCGTGTTCAAGCTGCTGCACCGCCTGCTCAATGAGTTTGAAACCATGCGCATCAAGGACCCGGACGAGGCCTGGCTGCTGTACCGGCAGGCCTTCGATGGTTTCGATCCCTACCTGGCGATCCTGGCGCGGCACCGGGCTGTCTTGGCAGCGGTCTGATCAATACCCTTACCTGCAAAATCAGGCTTTTTCAGGCCGTTAATGCCTGATTTCCCGCAGGTTTCTGTCCGCTTAAAACCGTTGCACCCCTTCCTCAGAGGTAGTACCCCCGCACCAGATTAGAGTTGACGCACTATAAACAAACTGTTTAACGTGTCGACCAAGCCAGGATCAACGCCATAACAATAACAATTCAAAAGAGGGATTTTCGTGGCCAAATACCCGTGGTTAATTCTGTTTACCGCCCTGATGCTGACCGCCTGTGGCGGAGGGTCTTCCTCCGGTTCCGGCGATGACAGCGCCTCCCGTTCCCAGCAGTCCGCCACCAGCGACACACCCGACAACCCAGCTGAAGATGCGGACGATCCCATCGTCGGGGACGAGACCGATTCCCCCGAACCCCCCGCCGGTGCCTACATGCGCCCGCTGGACTATCGCTACATGGTCACACTGCCGTTGCAGTTCCTGCCCACTGCCGATGGTCGCTGGGTGGGTGTGCGGGTGACGTTGCCGGCGAACGAACGGCGCAAGCCGGCCGACGGCCCGTTCCCCACGATCCTGGTGCAGACCGCCTACAACATGCATCTGATTGGCGCCGTGCCGATGACCGGCGGTGCTCTGCTGGGCGCGCCGGATCCCTTCATGGTGAAACGGGGTTACGCGGTAGTGGCGGTGGACACGCTGGGTACCGGGGTGTCCCAGGGTGGCTGGGAAATGCTGGGCGATGATGAGCAGAAAGCCTATGGCGACGCGGTGGACTGGGTGAAGCAGCAGCCCTGGTTCAACGGCAAGCTGGGGGTGGCGGGTGCGTCCTACATGGCGATCTCGGCGCTGTTCACTGCCCAGCGCCGCCCGGATGATGTGCAGGCGATTTTCGCCAGCGTGCCGATGGGCGATGCGCAGCGGGGCACAGTAGGCACCGGCGGCATGATCAACGGCGTGTTCATGAGCCACTGGCTGACGCTGACCCAGGTGACCACGCAGCAGAATTTCCTGGCGGTGCTGCAGGCCATGAATCATGCCAACCTGATTACGGCGGCCACCCGCGAACACAACGAGCAGATCGACAACTATTATCTGCCCATCATCGAAAAAGCCCTGAACGGCGATCCTGAAGTGACCTATGACAGTCCGTTCTGGCGCACCCGTTCCCCGATTGAAAATATCGACAAAATCAAGGCGCCCACCCTGATCTTCGGCGCCCTGAACGACATCTTCCAGCGCGACGAACCCTTGCTGTACGAGAAGCTGAAACAGAACAACGTGGATGCCCGCCTGATGATTTACAACGGCGATCACGTCGGTCATTTCGTGCAGGGTTTTCTGGGTGTGAACAAACTGGGCCCCATGCCGTTCCTGCTGCTGCAGTGGTTTGATCACCATCTGATGGGAATTGATTCGGGTGTCGAGGCGATTCCGCCGGTCACGCAGTACGTGAAGAATAATGCCGACCATCTGCTGAACGGATTTTCCACCACCACCGACTGGCCACATCCCGAGGCCGCGCCGGAGCGCTGGTACCTGCACGGCGACATGTCGCTGACCCAGGACGCGCCGATCGAAGAGGAAGCGGTCAACACCATGGACGTGGCGCCGTTCGCCACCATCGAATACGGCAAGTCGGAAGATGGCAGCCTGCTGATTTTCAATGTGGAACCCAACGACGGCACCAAATGTTCCGCCAGTTACCATCAGTGGACGCTGGGTATTGCCGGCGTAGCCAGCTTCAACAAATGCTACCGCGACAACCGTGAACTGGAAGCCGATGCGCTGAATTATGAAACCGCGCTGATGGAGGAGGATTACTACATCAACGGCCCGCTGCAGGCGGATATCTGGATCAGCACCACGGCGCATGAAGCGGTGCTGTCGGTGCGGGTGGATGAGGTAACGGCGAATGGCCGCACGGTGCAGCCGCTGACCAATGGTCTGCTGCTGGCGTCGGCGCGCAAGGTGGATGAAAGCCGCTCGCGTTTCATGAATGGCGAAATGATCCAGCCGTATCACTACCTGACCGAGGACGCGGTGGAGCCAGTGGTGCCAGGCGAGGTGTTCAAGATGCAGGTGGAAATCTTCCCCACCAGCGCGATCATTCGCAAGGGCCACAAGTTGCGGGTGTCGATTGCCCCCAGCAACGACGCCCAGGGCATGCTGAACCTGCCGCGCCAGGAACTGGCCAAGGATGGAGTGACCAGCATCCACAACAGCCCGGACTATCCGTCCAGCATCGTGCTGCCGATTGTGCCCCTCAGTGCGTTGAACTAACAGTGCGTTGAACTGAAACCTGCCTAAGCGGCGTGCCTGGCGACTGTTTTGCGCCGGGCACGCCGTTCCCTCAAAGCTCCGGCCAAAGCCCCCGTCAATGCCTGCCTGCTAGTCCACTTGGACGATGGGTGCTCCCGCTTTCCCCTCTCATAATCGATCCAACCACTGGTTTGCCCGCCGGGCGTGGCAGTTCACTCGAATTGACCTGCGGCACCTGGCGCCGGGCTGCTAGATTCCCATCGTCAATACAACAAAAAGCGGATGACTTTCATGAGCTTTGAACTGACCCAGGACCAGAAAAACCTGCAGGCTACCGTGCGCGAGTGGGCCCAGGCGGAGGTGGCACCGATTGCCTATCAATTGGATCAGGCGGCGGAATTCCCCACCGAGCTGTACCTGAAAATGAACCGCGAAATCGGCATTGCGTCGATTCCGTTCAAGGAAGAGCACGGCGGCCTGGGGCTGGGCATTCTGGACATGTCGCTGGCGATCGAGGAACTGGCCCGCGCGGACCAGACCCTGGCGCTGACCACCATGGTGGCGGTGGCCACCGGCCTGACGCTGCAATCCTTCGGCAGCCCGCTGCTGAAGGAAAAATACCTGCCCGATATCGTGGCGGGCAAAGCCATTGGCTCCATCGCCGGCACCGAACCGCAGGCCGGTTCCTGGACGGCCGGTTTCAAATCCCGCGCTGAAAAAGTGGGTGGCGATAAATGGTCCATCAGCGGTGAAAAAGCCTTTATCACCAACAGCGGCGCCGACATCACTTCCTACAATCTGGTGTGTGCCATCACCAGCCCGAAAGAGTCAGAAAAAACCAGTATGACCCTGTTCCTGGTGCCCGCTGGCACACCCGGCGTCACCATCGGCAAAGCCTATGACAAGCTGGGCTGGCGTTCGTCCGACACCCATCCGATTTTCCTGGATGGAGCGGTGGTGGGCGACGACATGATCGTGGGCAAGGAAGGCGATGGACGTTACATCGTGCACAAAACCTATCAATCCGCGCGCTGCTTTTTGTCGGCGTGTGCGCTGGGGCTGTCGCAGGCGTGTCTGGACCATTCCATCGCCTACGCAAAAGACCGGCAGGCATTCGGCCGCTCGCTGGGCGGTTTGCAGCTGATCCAGAAAATGATCGCCGACATGGCGGTGAAAGTGGAAACCTCCCGCTTGCTGGCCCGTCAGGCGGCCATCAAAGCCGATGCCGGCACCGCCAGCATTCTGGAACTGGCGATGGCGAAATACTACTGCTGCGAAGTGTCCTCCGAAGTGGCGGATCTGGCGCTGCAGGTGCACGGCGGCTGGGGCTTCATGAACGATTGCCCGGTGTCGCGTTACCTGCGTGACACGCGCATCACCCGCATCGGTGACGGCTCCAGCCAGATCCAGTCGATGATCATCGCGAAGGAACTGGGCCTGGATGTGACCTTCACCTGATTTTTTGCGTTCGTTTCAGTGAGATGTTAGCGAGATGTTAGCCACATGAGCCGGATCAGCGGATTTCTGCAGGGAACAAAAGTGGTGGACCTGAGCCGCCACTTGCCCGGCCCACTGGCGTCGCTGCTTATGGTGGACATGGGCGCCCGCGTGATCAAGGTGGAGCCACCCCAGGGCGAGGAAATGCGCTTTATCGGGCCGGTGGGCGCGCAGGGCACGTCGGTGTATTTCGATGCGGTGAACGCCGGCAAAACCGGTGTGAAACTGGATCTGAAAAACGTGGAGCAGCGTGCGCAATTGCTGGAACTACTGAGCGACGCCGATGTGCTGATTGAATCCTTCCGCCCCGGTGTGCTGGAAAAACTCGGCATCGGTATTGATTTTCTGCGCCAGGAATTTCCGCGTCTGGTGATCTGTTCTCTCAATGGTTACGGCGATCAAAGTCCGCTGCGCCATGACGTGGGCCACGATCTGAATTATCTGGCAATGAATGGTGTGCTGGCGGGCACCGGCACGGTGGAGCAGACCGTGGCACCCTGGCCGCCGCTGGCGGATTGCGCGGCATCCTTGTTCGGGTTGAGCACGATTCTGGGCGCACTGCTGGAGCGCGAGCGCAGTGGGAATGGCTGCCATGTGGAAGTGGCGCTGGCAGATTCGGTGATGCCACTGATGCAGTTTTCGCTGGCGGAACTGGGTTTGAAAGGCCGTGGCATTCCCCGCGCGGAAGATTTGTTGAATGGGGGTGCGGCACGGTATCGCACCTACCGCACCGCCGATGGTTTTTCCGTGGCGCTAGGTGCGGTGGAGCCGAAATTCTGGCAGGCGTTCTGTCACGCCGCTGGCCGTGTTGACTGGATCGCACGCATGGATGATCCACTGCCGCAGACTGATCTGCAGCAGGAACTGGTGGAATTTTTTGCAGCGCTGACACTGCACCAGTGCAATGAACGTTTCGGCAATGTGGATTGCTGTTTCAATCAGGTGCTGGAGCTGCACGAGGCGGTGCAGACGCCGCATATGCAGGCGCGGCAGCTTGTGGTGCAGCCACGGCCGGGTGAGTTTCAGGCGCTGTATCCGGCCTATGTGGATGGTGCGCCGCCACAGCCTCGGGCGCCGTTTCACGAAACCAATTGAGTGAGAAAAATCGCAGTAACAGCCGGTTATACAACTCCGGCTGCCGAAGGAATCGCCGCAGTAAACGATAAAAACAAGTAAGAGGATTTGAGCATGAATATTCGTGACATGATGCGCCGCTCCGCCACATTCCACCGGGATCGCATTGCCATTATCGCCGGCGATCACCGCCTGACTTACAGCGAAGCCTGGGAGCGCGGTTTGCGCATGGCGAACCTGTTGCTGTCGCTGGGCCTCAAACCGGGTGATCGTGTCGGCTCGCTGGAAGACAACACGCTGGAAGCGGTGGATTTTTTCCTGGGCGCGGCAATTGCGAATATGGTGCGGGTGCCGCTGTATGCGCGCAACGCCCGGTCCAGCCACATGGCGATGCTGGAACAGACCCAGTGCAAGGCCGTGGTGGTGGCAGAAAAATACGCCGACCAGCTGGAAGGCATGAACAATGAAATTGCCGGCCTGCAACACATCATCGTGCGGCAGACCAACGGCTACGAACAATGGCTGGCGAGCTTTGCCGCCACCGATCCCAATGTCGCCGTTAACGACGACGATCTGTATGTCATCCGTCACACCGGCGGCACCACCGGCAAACCCAAAGGGGTTTCCTTCACGCACAAAGCCTGGCTCGACATCGGTCGCAACTGGTTTTTCACCATGCCGCCGGTGTCGCCCGGTGATGTGTGCATGCACATCGCGCCGATTTCCCACGCGTCCGGTTACCAGTTTGTGCCGGTGTGGCTGATGGGCGGTGTGAATCTGGTGGTGGAAAAATACCAGCCTGAAGCGGTGACGCAGCAGATGGTGAAAGAGCGCGTGGGTTATGTGTTCGTGGCGCCCACCATGGTGCGCGATATCATGGCCGTGCCCGGCGTGAAGGATATGGACTGGTCGGCGATGAAAGTGATCCTGATCGGCGCCGCGCCCATTACCGAAACCGATGTGCGCCGCGCCTATGAGGTGTGGGGCAATGCGATCTGCCAGCTGTATGGCCAGTCGGAAGGTGTGCCGGTGTCGGTCACCATGGCCAGCGAGTGGCTGGCGGATGTGCCCGGTTCGCAGCCGTTGCGTTCCCTGGGCAAGGTGCATCCGTTCTGTGAACTGGAAATCCGCGACATGGAAACCCACGAGCCGGTGCCGTTCCGCACCGAAGGCGAAATCTGCTTCCGTGTTGACGGTCAAATGCCGGGCTACTGGCAGAATCCGGAATCCACCGCCAAGACCATCATTCGCGGTTTCGTGCACACCGGCGACGTCGGCTATCTGGATGAAAACGGTTACCTGTACATGTGCGATCGCAAGGACGACATGATCCTTTCCGGCGGTTACAACATCTGGCCCACCGAACTGGAAAACGTGCTGGCATCGCATCCGGCGGTGAAAGAAGTCGTGGCGTTCGGTGTGCCCAGCGAGCGCTTCGGTGAATCGCCTTATGCGATTGTGACCGTGAGCGATCCGACCACGGTGAGCGAGCAGGAACTGATTGACCTGTGCGCGAAGGAACTGGGTTCCTACAAAAAGCCGATCAAGGTGGAAATCCGCACCGAATCCCTGCCGCGCACACCGGTGGGCAAGTTGAGCCGCAAGCTGATCCGCGATCCCTACTGGGCCGGCATGGGCCGCAAGAAGTAAATAGGTCGCAAGAAATAACAGGAAGCCGCAATGAGCAAAATCACTTCCACCGTGAACAAAAACAGCGACAGTTACAAACTTAACTTCGCCTATCACTCCGAGCTGGGTGCGCAGCTGCGCACCCGCATCGAGGACGCCATCAACGGCGGGCGCGACCATCTGATCGAACGTCATCGCAAGCGCGGCAAGCTGTTGCCCCGCGAGCGGATTGATCTGCTTGTGGACCCCTGCACGCCATTTCTGGAATTTTCCACTCTCGCGGCCTATGAGCAGTACGGTGGCAAGGTGCACAGCGCGGGCGTGGTCACCGGGATTGGCGTGATCCACGGCCAGTTCTGCGTAATCGTAGCCAACGATTCCACGGTGAAAGGTGGCGCTTATTATCCTGAAACGGTGAAGAAGCACATTCGCGCCCAGGAGATTGCCGAGAAGCATCAGCTGCCGTGCATTTATCTGGTGGATTGCGGTGGCGCCTACCTGCACGAGTGGGACCGCGTGTTTCCCGATCGCGATCACTTCGGCAATATTTTTTACCGCCAGTGCAATCTGTCGGCGCAGGGTTTGCCGCAGCTGGCGGCAGTGTTCGGCGTCAGTACGGCGGGCGCGGCGTATATTCCCGCGCTGTCGGACGAAGTGGTGATGGTGCGCGGTAACGCGACGATTCACCTGGGTGGCCCTTCCATCGTGAAAGTGGCGATCAACGAAGACATCAGCCCCGAAGAACTGGGTGGCGCGGAGATGCATACCACCGTGTCCGGCGTGTCGGATTACATTGCGGAAACCGAGCAGGAAGCACTGGCGCGGATGCGCGACATCGTGTCGAAGCTGAACCGCAGGCAGGGCAATTTCCAGCGCACCCAGCCGGTGCAGGAACCGGCCTATGCCGCCGAGGAAATTAAAGGCATCGTCAGCAAGGATTTTGCGCAGCCCTATGATGTGCGCGAAGTGATTGCACGCCTTATCGACGCCAGCGACTTCCAGGAATTCAAACCCCAGTGGGGCACCAGCCTGATCTGCGGTACTGCGCATATCCAGGGCTACCCGGTGGGCATTCTGGGCAACAACGGCCCGCTGTTTTCCGACGCTTCGGTGAAAGGCGCCCATTTCATCGAACTGTGCGAGCAGCGCAATATTCCGCTGCTGTTCCTGCACAACGTACCGGGCTTCATGGTGGGCAAGGCGGCGGAGCAGGGCGGCATTTCCAAACATTCCGCCAAGCTGGTATATGCCATGTCGTGCGCGAAAGTGCCGCGCTTCAGCGTGGTGATCGGCGGGTCTTACGGCGCCGGCAACTACGGCATGTGTGGCCGTGGCTTCCGCCCCAACCTGATGTTCGCCTGGCCCAATTCTGTGGTGGCCACCATGAGCGCCGACATCGGCACCAACGTGGTGATGGAGCTGGCGCGTACCAGCATCAGCAAACCGCCGACGCAGGAATCGCTGGACAAACTGGATCGCGAAACCCGTGCCATGTACGCCGAGAAGAGCGGCGCCTATTACGCCACCTCGCGCCTGTGGGATGACGGCATCATCGAACCGGAACAGACCCGCGATGTGATCGGGCTGTGTCTGGCGGTGGCGGCTACATTGCCTCCGGAAGAAGGCCGTTCTTACGTTTACCGCATGTGACCGGTTTTGCTGTTGAAGGAATTGAATGATGAGTAGCTATTCGAGTTTCAATACGATCAAGGTTTCCGTGGACGCACGTGGTGTGGCCACGTTGCTGCTGAACCGCCCCGAGCGCCACAACGCGATGAACGACGAACTGATTCGCGAAGTGACCGAAGCCGCCGTGCTGCTGGATGCCGATCCGAACGTGCGCTGTGTGATTCTCACCGGTACCGGCGAATCTTTCTGTGCCGGCGGTGACCTCAAATGGATGCAGGGCATTCTGAATTCAAGCCGCGCTGAACGCGTCGCTGACAGCGCCAAACTGGCAAAAATGCTGCGCACCCTGAATGAACTGTCGAAGCCGCTGATCGGCCGCATCAATGGTCAGGCTTACGGGGGCGGCACCGGCCTCGTGTCGGTGTGTGATATCGCCATCGCGGCGGATACCGCCAACATGGCACTGACCGAAGTGCGTCTGGGCCTGACGCCAGCGAACATTTCCACCTTCGTGGTGGGCAAGATGGGCCGCGCCAACGCCCGTCGCACCTTTCTGAATGCGCGTCCGCTCACGGCGGCCAAAGCGAAGGAAGTGGGACTGGTGGATGAAGTGGTGCCGGCGGCTGATCTGGATGCCGCGGTGGAAACGGAAATCGCCTATGTGCTGCAGTGCGGCCCCGGCGCCATCGCTGCCACCAAGAAACTGATTTTCTACGTCGACAGTCATGACACCGACACCAACCTGATCTACACCGCCAACCTGCTGGCCGACACCTGGGAATCGGCGGAAGGGCAGGAAGGCATCCGCTGCTTCTTCAACAAGGATGTGCCGAGCTGGAGGCAGCCATGAGCGCTACCAATGCAACCGGCGGCATCAAGCGCCTGCTGATCGCCAACCGGGGCGAAATTGCCTGCCGCGTGATTCGCAGCTGCAAGAAACTCGGGATCGAATCAGTGGCGGTATTTTCCGATGCGGATCGTCGTGCCCGTCACGTACAGCAGGCGGATCTGGCTTGCCATATCGGCGGTTCGGCCGTGGGCGAAAGCTACCTGAACGCGAAAGCCATCATCGACGCCGCGCTGAAAGTGAAAGCCGACGCGATCCATCCCGGTTATGGTTTTCTGTCGGAAAGCACGCAACTGATTTCCCTGTGCAACCAGAACGGCATTATTTTTGTCGGCCCGACGCTGGAAAGCATCGCCGCCATGGGTTCGAAGATCGAAGCCAAGGAAATCGCGCAGGGCCTGGAGATTCCCACGGTGCCGGGCTACAACGGCGAAACCCAGGATGTCGATCGCCTGCAGAAGGAAGCGGAGCGCATCGGCTTTCCCGTGCTGATCAAGGCCAGCGCCGGCGGCGGTGGCAAGGGCATGCGCATCGTGCGGCAGTCCTCTGAATTCCGCGAAGCACTGACCCTGGCGCGGCAGGAAGCGTTGAACGCCTTCGGCGATGACCGTGTGCTGCTGGAAAAATACCTGGTGAGGCCGCGTCATATCGAAGTGCAACTGCTGGGCGACACCCACGGCAATGTGGTGCACCTGTTCGACCGCGAATGCTCGATCCAGCGCAATTATCAAAAGGTCATCGAGGAAGCGCCGGTCAGCCATCTGGATATGAAGGTGCGTCAGAGCCTGTTCGATTGCGCCGTGCGTCTGGGCCGGCATCTGGGCTATCGCGGCGCCGGCACCGTCGAATTCATTTTCGACGCCGACAGCCAGCAGGCCTATTTCCTGGAAATGAACACCCGCCTGCAGGTGGAACATCCCACCACCGAACTGGTCACCGGCATCGATCTGGTGGAATGGCAGGTCCGCGTCGCCAATGGCGAAGCACTGGCGTTCGCACAGTCCGATCTGAAAACCGTTGGCCATGCCATCGAAGCCCGGGTGAACGCGGAAGACCCCGCCAACAATTACCTGCCGGAAATCGGCACCATTCAGCTGTACCGCGAACCGGTGGCGGAAGGATTGCGCATCGACAGTGGCGTGCAGCAGGGTTCCGAAATTACGCCGTTCTACGATTCCATGCTGGCGAAAGTCATCGCCTTTGGCGACACGCGCGGACTGGCATCGCAACGCTTGCTGCACGGTCTGAACAATTTCGCCATCGGCGGCGTGAAAACGAATCAGGAATTTCTTACCAGCCTGATCACGCGCCCCGCGTTCCTTCAGGAATTGACCACGCAATATATCGGCAAGGAATTTCCGCAGGGCTGGCAGCCCTGGGGCGAGCAGATGCACACCGCCATCGCGGCCTGTGCATTCGCGCTGGAGCAGGAACATCGCACCGATGCGGCCATGGCGGGCACACCCTGGCAGAAACTGGGCGGCTGGCGTTTGACGGCCAGTGCCGGTACACCAGCCGTAGCGCGGCTGTGGCTGCAAACCAACAATGGCTTGCGCGAAATCCGCGTCGTTGGCCGGCAAGGCAAATACGAAGTGCAGGTAATCGAACCGGCCGCGAAGGATTCCCCTTCCACATCAGCGCATTTTTCCATTCACCTGTATCGCCCCGCAGCCACCCTCGCTGACGCGCAGTGGCAGGTGGAACTGGACGGCACCCGCCGCTCGCTCGACATCGCCATTACCGAAAAGCAGGTATCGATCAGCTCGCCGCGCCTGCGTCGTTCCTACCGGTTTATCGGACTGGAAGACGCCATGCTGGGTCAGGCAGCGGCCACCAAGAATGCGGGTAATGTCATCCGCGCGCGCATGCCAGGCCTGATCACGGATGTGCTGGTGCAAGTCGGCGACGTGGTGGAAGAGGGTGCCACCGCGGTGGTGATGGAAGCGATGAAGCTGATTCACAACATGCCGTGCCCGGTCAGCGGTACCGTCAAACAGGTATTGGTCGCCGCCGGAGACAAGGTGGAAGACGGCAGTTTGCTGATTGAGATTGAACCGGCGCAATAAAAATTCACGAGGCAAAAAAAAATGTTGAACCCCTATTTCACCGAAGACCACAACCTACTGCGCGAACAGATCCGCCGCTTCGTGGAAAACGAAATCGTCCCCAACGGCGAAGCTTGGGAAGAAGACGGCTGCGTTCCCCGTGAAATTCTGCGCAAAATGGGCGAACTGGGCTTCCTCGGCCTCACCCACGAAGAACAATATGGCGGCAGCGGCATGGACGTGCGCGGCGCCGTCGTCCTGGCAGAAGAACTGTCCCGCTCCACCTTCGCCGGCGTCAACATCACCGCGCTGGTGCACACCAACATGGCCTCGCCCCACTTGGCCAACGCCGGCTCGCCGGAGCAAAAACAAAAATACCTGCCCGACATCATCGCCGGCAAAAAAATCACCGCCATTTGTGTCACCGAACCGGGCGCCGGCTCCGACGTCGCCGGCATCCGCACCCGCGCCGTGCAGGACGGCAACGACTGGGTCATCAATGGCAGCAAAATCTTCATCACTAACGGCGTCTACGGCGACCTCTATTTCGTCGCCGCCAAAACTGACCCCACCGCCAAAGGCTCCCGCGGCATCTCCATGTTCATCGTCGAAAAAGGCGCCCCTGGATTCAAAGTCGGACGCGCCCTGAAAAAACACGGCTGGCGCAGCTCCGACACCGCCGAACTGTTTTTCGACGACGTGCGTGTACCCCAGGCCAACATGCTCGGCGAGCTTAACAAAGGCTTTTACGCCGTCATGAAAAACTTCCAGCACGAACGCATCATGCTGGCTGCGATGGGCGTCGGCGAAGCGCAGAAAGCACTGGATATCACCCTCGAACACGTCAAAACCCGCAAGGCCTTTGGCGCGCCGCTGTTCGAGAAAGACATCATCCGCGACAAACTGGCCCGCCTGCAGACCAAGATTGCACTGGCTCGCAACTACCTGCACTATGTTGCCTGGCTCGACGCACAGGGCGTTGATTGCATCAAGGAAGTCTCCATGCTCAAGGCCAACGCCTGCGAAATTGCCAATGAAGTCATGTACGACTGCGTGCAACTGCACGGTGGCATGGGCTTCATGCAGGAATGCGTGATCGAACGCATGTACCGCGACGCGCGCGTATTGCCCATCGGAGGCGGTGCCACCGAGGTCATGTACGGCGAAGTCGCCAAGCGGCTGTAACGGATGGGCCTCCACTATCCGTTCACCGATCCGCCGGGCACCGGCAACGCCGTCAGTATCACGCCGGACGTGAAATGGCTGCGTTCACCGTTACCCATCTCGCTGGGCCATATCAATTGCTACCTGCTGCGGGACGGTGACGGCTGGTGCGTACTGGACACCGGCATGAACGGCGCCGCCGCGCGCCAGCAATGGCTCGACGTGATCGAAGCCGAATTGCACGGCGCGCCGCTGACGCGCGTCATCGTCACCCACCATCATCCCGATCACGTCGGTCTGGCGGGCTGGTTGTGCGATCGCTTCCGCATTCCCCTGCACATGTCGGAAAGCGAATATTTCCATTCTCTCGCCTTCAACGCGCCGCGTCGCAGCCAACCCTTCTGGGAAGTGGACCAGTATTTCGCGCGGGCCGGCATGTCCCTCGACAGCCAGCAATCGCTTTATGCGAACGACGATTACAATCACATGGTCTCGGAAATGCCCGCCAGCTATCACCGCATCACGGACGGCCAGCGCATCCGCATCGGCGATTTCGAATGGCAGGCCATCACCACCCGCGGCCACGCACCGGAGCATCTGTCGCTGTATTGCCGCGAGCGCAACCTGTATATCTCGGGCGACCAGCTGCTGCCGAAAATCACCTCGAACGTCAGCGTGTCACCCATCGCGCCGGAAGCCGATCCGCTGGCGGACTGGCTCGATGCCCACGACAAACTGACGGCAATCGTGCCCGACGACGCCACCGTGTTGCCGGCCCACCAGCTGCCGTTCAACGGCGTGCATGTGCGGGCGGCGCAAGTGGTGCATCATCACCAGCAGCGCATGGACCAGATTCATACCCTCTGCCAGCAACCCGCCACCGCCCAGGTCCTCACCGAAAAGCTGTTCGATCGCAAACTGGATGCTTTCCAGAATTTTCTGGCGGTGGGAGAATGCGTGGCACACCTGCATCGGCTGATGGCCCTGGGAAGGGTCGAGCGCACGCTGACGGAGGGTGTTTATCATTTTCGCGCCCTGACCTGATCGCGGCGCTTTCAGAGGGAAGTTTGCATGACCAGTCCAATCGACACCGCCACCCTGTCCGCGAGCTTCACGGACATCATCAATCGCCGCCGCTCGGTGCGCGGCTTTCTGTCCAAGCCGGTGCCGGCCGATACCATTCGCACCATTTTCACCCTGGCCCAGCGCACACCGTCCAACTGCAACACCCAGCCCTGGCTGACCCATGTGGTGAGCGGTGAAAAACTGGAGATCCTGCGCCAGCGCATGTACGAAAATGCCATGCTGGGAAAGATGACCCTGGATTATCCTTACAGCGGCAAATACGACGGTGTTTACAAGGAACGCCAGTACGACGCGGCAGTGCAGATGTACAACGCCGTCGGCATCGCCCGCGAGGAAAAGCAGAAGCGGCTGGAAGTTTTTTTGCGCAACTACCGTTTCTTCAATGCGCCTCACGTGGCGTTCCTGTTTTTGCCGGAACCGTTCGGCATTCGCGAAGCGGCAGACGTGGGCATGTACGCCCAATCACTGATGCTGGGAATGACCGCATTCGGCCTGGCCAGTTGCCCGCAAACCTCGCTGGGTTTCCATGCCGATCTGGTGCGTGAAGTGCTCAATGTCGATCCCGCCAACAAACTGTTGTTCGGCATGTCCTTCGGCTATGAAGACACGGCTGATCCAATCAACAACGCCCGCCTGGGCCGCGCGGAATTGGACGCCTCTACCGTTTTTCACGACTGATATATCCACTTTCCGACCGCTGCGCCGGTAACTCAACGGGCAGCGGTCGCGATCCTCCTTGCTGCACAATGCTCGTCTTATAGTGCAACCAGCAACACCGCCGACCTCGCAGTCACCGCTCCCGCACCGGGTTCAGGTACACTCCGCCGTTCAAGGCTATTCGAGGTTTTCCCCATGATCGAATCCGATACGCTGGCACCGCTGCGTGCGGCCACCGCACCCTCGCGCCAGGACATTGCACAACTGCGGTTTCACCCGGAACGGGAAAAGCTGTTCAACGAATTGCACACGCGACCGTTTCCGGTGCTGGAAACCGGCAGCCGTGTATCGCAGTTCGCCGTGTTGCAGGGTGATGTTCAGGCAGATGGACATGCCGACGCGGAATACCGTCATATCGGCCAGCTGTGCCAGCGTTTTGCCGTGGTGCCGCCGATGGCGGGTTCGTCCTGCTACTACCAGGATTTCGGTGGTTTTGAACTGCGCTGGGAACGCCACAACGAGTTTTCCACTTACACCTTCATCGTGCGTGATCTCTCCGCCGCTCCTTTCACTTGCAACGCGTTGACACTGCTCCCGGCCGGCTGGCTGGGCGGCATTCCCGGGCAGGTCATTCATGCGCAACACATTGATATCCTCACCGCGTCGCTGGAACTGCAAACCGCTGACGAGCAGCGCCGGCATTTCGAGGGCCATCGCCTGATCAGTTCCTGGGTTGGAGATCAGCAGGCGCGGTTGTGGACGTCCTATCGTATTCACAACGATGGCTTCGGCCGCATCCTGATTTTCAATCGCGATCTGAATCCCTGCCAGTCCGGCCGTCTGGTGCGCGCTTTGCTGGAAGTGGAAACCTACCGCATGATGTTGCTCACCGCGTTTCCGCTGGCCCGTGCCATCGCGCCGCAGGTGAGCGACATGGCGCAGCAACTGGCGATCATCAACCAGCAGATCAATGCGATTCGCGGGCTCGACGACGAACGCCGTCTGCTGCAGCAACTGTCGACACTGGCCGCGCGCATCGAGCAGATGATTTCCGACAGCAATTACCGTTTTTCTGCTGCGCGCGCCTATTACGATCTGGTGATCAGCCGCCTGAAGGATCTGCGCGAACAGGAAGTGGGTGGCATGCAGACCATCAGTGAATTTCTGCGTCGCCGCCTGACACCGGCTTACCGCACTTGCCAGTCGGTGAGCGGGCAACTGGATGACCTGTCGCAGCGGATTGACCGTGCCAGCGAACTGCTGCGCACCCGCGTCAATCTCACGCTGGAAGCGCAGAACCAGGATCTGCTGCAGTCGATGAACAAGCGCAGCAAACTGCAGCTGCAATTGCAGCAGGCGGTGGAAGGATTGTCGGTAGCGGCCATCAGTTATTACATGGTGGGACTGGTGAAATACCTGGGGGAATTCCTGAAAGACCAGGGCTGGCTGGAGCATCCGGCGCTGCTCACCGGCATCGCCGTGCCCTGCAGTATCGCCGTGGTCTGGTGGGGCCTGCGCCGGCTGCGCAAACGCATGCAGGGGCCGGGATCGGCGCAGGGTTGAAACCGTTATGCCTGACGCTATTTGTTCCTGAAATACCGCTACCAAATCCGCTTCGGATCAGTGCAATTCAACGCGGGAATTTTGCTGTTGCGGCGATGGATTCGCACTGTCCGGGCGTGTATAGTAGCTCTGGTATACGGTGTAAGCTGAATTTTTCATAACAAGAATCTACGGAGGACAACATGACAGCCAATACAGCAGCCGCCATCGATGGCGCATGGGATTTTGTGGTGAAGGTTCCCACCGGCGAACAGAAAAGCGTGGTGACCCTGAAATCCCAGGGCGACAAACTGACCGGCACCATGAACAGCGCAGAATACGGCGTGCAGGAAATCGAGGAAGGCAAGTACGACGGCGAAACCCTCACCTGGAAAAGCAAAACCACCAAGCCCATGAAGCTGACGTTGACCTACACGGCCACGGTGGATGCCAACAACAATCTGAAAGGTTTCATCAAAGTGGCGATGGCCAAACTGCAATTCACTGGCACGCCGATTGCGAAGTAAATGTTTGTGATCTGATAGTCTGGCGCAGCGCCCGTCGCTGCTGCCAGCGCGCACGAAATCAGCGAATCTGAAGCCAGCGCACTGTTAATACGAACACATATAATCCGAGGACATAAAAAAAGCCGCATTGTGCGGCTTTTTTTATTCTGGCACTGGCCAGATTCAGGCGTAAAACAATTCCGGATTCGCCGCGATCTGTTTGCCAAGCGCAACGCTGTGCTGCCGCGCCGATCCCAGGATCACTTCGTTTTTCTTCGCCCAGATAAAGAAGCGGTGCAAGGGATAATCCAGATCCTGGCCGATGCCGCCGTGCAGGTGCAGGAACACATGCGCCGCCACATGACCCGCCTCGCACAGCCAGAATTTGGCAACGCGGGAGGAGAGGGCTACGGTGTCCGCGTCGTTGTCGATATCTTCCAGCGCGCGCCAGACAATGCCCTGCAATGCTTCCACCGCCATGTAGCCATCGGCAGCCTGTTGCGCCACCGCCTGGAACGATGACAGCGACCGGCCGAACTGGGTGCGCTCGTTGGTGTAGCTGGCTGCACGCTGCATGCCTTCGCGCAAAATCCCCACCTGCTGCGCCGCCATCGCCACGAACACGCGCTGTGCCTGCCATTCCAGTAGCGTTTCCGCTTCATCGGCAATCGCCAGGGTGTTGGCGGCACTGATTTTTACCTGATCGAAATGAATCTGGCCGGCAATCTCGCCACTGCTGGCGCGTTGCTGCACGATGCGGATGCCCGCTGTGTTGGCAGCGCAATAGCCCACCCAGTGGCTGCTGCCATTGAGTTTGGCCTGCACCAGAAAACCGTTGGCCAGCGGCGCGTACAGACACAGGCTGCTGCTGCCGTTCAGCTCCCAGCCGCTGCTGGTGGCAGTGGCATTGAGCGGAGTGAAATCCTGCAAGCCGTCATAGGGGCGCACCGGTACCAGAATGGTTTCACCGCTGGCGAGTGTCGGAACCAGGCTGCGTTTCAGTTCGTCCGGCGCGAAGCGGGCGATCGGCATGGCACAGGCCACGACGGATTCCAGCAGCGGCACTGGCGCCACTGCGCGCCCCTGTGCTTCCAGCACCAGGCTCAGTTCCAGCAGGCCCATGTCCGAGCCGCCCAGTTCCGCCGGCAGCGTGGCCGCCAGCAATCCTGCGCCCGCCAGTTGTGCCCACAATTCTGCATGAAAGGGTTGCGCGGTTTTGAATAACGCGCGGATCTGTTCGTCGCCGCAGAGATCGCGGAACATGCGGTCGGCAACATCCTTGATCGCCAGCTGGTCTTCACTGTAATTGAAATTCACGCGTCGACTCCTGCTGTGTCAAACGATCGTATTGGGCATGCCCAGGCCAAAGGTCGCGGTCATCGACCGCATTACTTCCAGCACACCGCCGCCCACGGTCATGATCTGCGCGGCGCGGTAGTCGTATTCCAGATGGCCGGAGAAAATCGCATCGGCGCTTTCGTATTGCACGGCGGCATCGTCGCCCGCCAGTTCGCACAGTGCCCGCAGCACGCGGATCTGTTCCAGTGTGTTCAACACCTTCGAGCCGGATGCCAGCGCCACGTCGATTTTGTGGGTGTCCACGTTGTTGGCGTTGCGCAGGTTGAGCACTTCCATGGATTCCAGCCGGGCATAGAGTTCGCCAATCTGCTGCTGCACGGTGGGATCGTCGAGCCGGCGTTTGCCGCTGGCATCGGGCCGCGCCAGTCTTTTCAACACATAGCCGAATTGTTTGCGCGCGATCACGGTCATGGCCGCCAGCACGATGCGTTCGTGATTCAGCTGCGAAGTAATGGCTTTCCAGCCGCCGTTGACTTTGCCCACCACGCGATTGGCCGGCACTTTCACGTTGGTGTAATAGGTGACGTTGGTGTCGACGCCCGCCACGGTGTGGATCGGTGCGTGGGTGTAGCCGGGATCTTTGGCGTCGACGATGAACAGGGTGATGCCATCGGACGGCCGCTTGCCGTCATTGCTGGTGCGTGCCGCCAGCCAGATGTAATCGCAATCGTGACCGGCGCTGGTCCACACCTTGCTGCCGTTGATGATCCAGTTTTCGCCGTCGAATTCGGCTTTGGTTTTCAGCGATGCCAGATCGGTGCCGGAGCCGGGCTCGGAGTAGCCGATGGCGAAGATGCATTTGCCGGCGGCGATCTGCGGCAGGAAAAACTGCTTTTGCTCGTCGGTGCCGAACGCCATGATGGAGGGCGATACCGAGTTGAGGGTGATCAGCGGGAACGGGGTGTGGGTTTTCCAGGCTTCCTCGAACAGGATCAGCTGTTCCACGGCGGTGTAGTTCTTGCCGCCGTATTCGGAGGACCAGCCCAGGGTTAGCATGCCGTCGCGGCCCAGCTGTTCCACCAGGCCACGGAAGACGGGGCCGCCTTCCTTGCCCATGCAGGCCGCCACCTTTTCGGGTGACATCAGGCCGCTGAAGTAGTCTCGCAACTGCAGGCGCAGGGCGGTTTGTTCCTGGCTGTATCGAGTTTCCATCGTGGTCGTCGTTCTGGCTTGGAGTGGGGAAAGCGCCGGGTTGGGCTCTCAGTTGGATGAATGGTAACAAATTATGCAACTATTATGCAATAGCATTGCATAATAGTGATCATGCCATTACGCCTTGCGCCCGAACATCTTCGCCCAGATGTTCTGCACCTGTTGTGCCGGCAGCAGGCGGTGCAGCCAGGGCAGGGGCGCCACGCCGGGCCCGATCAGATACGACAGCTTCATCCGCCGTGCGCAGATCATTTGCCGGTACACCCGTTCGGCAAATTCCGGTGGTGAGAAGAACTTGAAATTGTCGCCCACCGCTGTGGGGCCATCGACAAAATGGCGCTGGTATTCTTCCCGCAGATGTTCCGGAATGGCGTTCCACTGGCCGGCTTTCACGTCGTCGCCAAAGGCCACCATCGGCGTGTCGACGCCACCGGGTTCCAGCGAGGCCACCTGCACGCCGAACGGCGCCATTTCCATCCGCAGGTGATTGGTCAATGCCTTCAGTGCGGTTTTGGAAACCGGATAGGCGGAACCCATTGGCAGTGTCATGTACACGGACGCGGACGTGGTGTTGATGATGCGGCCCCGCGCCTGCCGCAGCTGCGGCATGAAAGCCTGCACCACCTGCAGCGGGCCCCAGAAATTCACTTCGAAGGTTTTGCGGTAGTCGTCCATGTTGGGCGCTTCGGCGACGCCGCAATTGCCTGCAAAGCCCGCGTTGTTGACCAGCAGATCCAGCTGGCCGCCTGTCATCTTGCCGATCAGGCTGGCTGCGGCTTTCACGTCCTGCGGATCGGTGACGTCGCACTTCACCGCCGTGACATTCGGCTTGCCGTTCCAGCTGGCCTTGTCCGGGCTGCCGCTGTGGTAGCCCGCAAATACCTGCCAGCCTTCTGCCTGCAGTTTGTTGACGAGCCCTTCACCAATGCCGGTGGCCGATCCCGTGACGAATGCGGTTTTCATGCGGAAAAATGCCCCGTGGTCAATGTAATGCCTGGGTGTCAGTGCGCGAACGGACAGCCGGCCGCCTGGGCGGCGCCGGGCGTTGCCGTGTGCGCGGGCTGGTTGTGTTCCTGCGGCAATTCCGCGCACAGTGCGGCGTATTGCCCGGCGCGACGGCCGGAAAACACGCCATCGGCAATCGACAGCCCGCTGATGTACGCGTTGGATGCCACGCCGATCGCGGTACGACCGGCAGCAAACAGGCCGCGTATCGGTGCGCCGGTTTCCTTCAGCACGGCGCCGGTTTTCTCGCACACGCGCAAACCGCCCAGTGTGATCACGGAAGTGATGTCGCCCTTGCCCACCGACAGATTGATCGCATGGAAGGGTGCCTGTTTCAGTTCGTGCATGTCTTCGGTTTTCTTGCCCAGCGCATCGGGTTTTTCTCCGCGCGCGGCGGCGTTGTAATCGGCGATGGTTTGCTGCAGCCGCACCGGATCGATCTTGCAGCGTTGCGCCAGTGCTTCCAGCGTGTCGGCGTGTTTGGCCAGGCGCAGCGCGCCTTTGGCCTGCAGCCAGGTGACGAAGCGGGCGTTGTCGAGATTCAAATTGGCGACGCTCTTTTTGAACAGCACGTCATCCAGAATCAGGATGCACTCGCCGTTGTGGTCTTCCATCATTTTGGTGCCGATGGTGGCGCCGTACAGGGATTCATTCACGTAGCGTTGGCCTTGCGTGTCCACCAGAGCGGACTTGGGCCAGTCGGCCGGCGGATTGATAAAGCGCCACGCAGTGGCCGTGCCCAGCCGCTCCGCCACGCCACCCACACTCACGCCCAGCGCGATGCCGGAGCCAGTGTCGCCGGTGGTGCCCAGACGCATGGCGCGGCGGTATTTCGGCAGGTATTTTTCCGTCATGTCCTTGTTGAGGATGAAGCCGCCGTTGGCCAGCACCACGCCGCCTTTGGCGCGGTAGCGCACGGTGCGGCCGAATTGCCGTTCCAGCTGTTCCACTTTCTGGCGCAGCCCTTTGGCCGCCGGCGCGTAATAAATCTGCGCGTAATTGGCCAGAGTGGAATAGAGCCGATGCAGAAATCCGGCGCGACCACTGGCTGGAATCTGTTTGGCTTCCACACCCACCACGTCGCCGCGATCGTTCACCAGCAGGCGCGTCACTTGCGTTTGCAGCAGCGGGATCACACCTTTTTTGTGCGCGCTTTTCAGCAGCGGGCCAACAAAGGCAGGGCCGAATGCGGTGAAGCGTTTGATGCCGTCCGCCAGATGGCCGCGCGGGGCCGGTTTGGCCAGGTCGGCACAGGCAATTTCATTGCCGGAAAAATACAGGCTGTTGCCGTGCACGGGATAACTGGTTTTGCTGGGGAACAGCTTGCCGGAGTAGCGCACGCCGTTGGCGGTGACCCAGTCGAAATTGGCGGGGCTGTCGGTGCAGAATTTCTGCAGGGTTTCCGGTTTCACCGCAGCCTGCACTTCGGTTTGCAGGTAGCGGAACATGGCGTCGGCGCTGTCCTCCACGCCCAGTTTTTTCTGCAGCGAGGTGCCGCCGCCGGCGTACAGCACGCTGCCGCTGCGGGCCGTGGTGCCGCCGCCGGTGAAGCGGTCGATGGCGCCCACCCGCATGCCCCGGTCCGCCGCTTCGATGGCAGCGGACACGCCCGCCGCCCCCAGGCCCACCACGATCACATCGAATTTGTCAGTCCACTGGGTGCTATGCTCGTTCACCACCAGCGGGCTTTCCACGCCGGTGCCGGGCAATTCGCTCAATTGGGTCGCAAGGCTTTGATTCATGGCGGATCCTGTTTGTTCTTGTACTGGCCGGAAGGATGGCGGTTGCGCCAGTTTAACATTATGCGATAATATTGCAAAAATAAGTGCATAAATAGTCCGGGCATGCCGCAACGCCCTTTTTCCATTAGTAGAGTTTCATCAAGAGCTCCATCAAGAGGAAGCCCCGTGAACAAGCTGGATCTTTCCGACAACAAGAATCGCATCCTGCCCAAGCTGCTGACACTGCAGGCTGAGCAGGCGGGGACCACCGAATTCCTGATCACCGACGAGCGCCGGCTGACCTTTGCCGAGGCGGAGCAGCTGGCCAACGCCATGGCCGCCGGCCTGCGCGAACTGGGCGTGCAGAAGGACGACCGGGTTGCGTTCTACCTGGACAACGGCTGGGAGCCGGTGCTGATCGCGCTGGCGGTGAACAAGCTGGGCGCTGTGTGGGTGCCGCTGAACACCGATTACAAGGGCGCCTGGCTGAGCGAAACCATCGAGCGCAGCCGCTGCAAGGTTCTCATCACCGAAACAGCGCTGCAGGATCGCATCATCGAAGTGCAGTCGGTGCTGAAGGATGTGAAAACCGTGGTGAAGGGCTCACCGGAAGAGATCAAACTGCCCGGTGCCATCAGCTTCGATTCACTGTGTGATCACACGCCCATCGTACCAGACTACAGCGGCATGAATTACGGCGACACCTGCGCGATCCTGTGGACGTCGGGCACCACCGGCAAATCCAAGGGCGTGCTGCAAAGCCACAACAGCTGGATTCGCCCCATCGCGGAAGCGGCTTCCATCTATTTCAATTCCCAACCGGGCGACGTGATTTACAACGTGCTGCCGCTGTACAACTCCGGCGCCTGGATCACCGCGATTTTCCGCGCGCTGTACGAAGGCATTCCGGTCGTGATCGAAAAACGTTTTTCGGTGACGACCTTCTGGGACCGGGTGCGTCACTTCGGTGCCACGCAAACCTTCACCCTGGGTGCGATGCATATTTTTTTGTGGAACGCGCCGGCACAGGATTCTGATCGCGACCATCCGCTGCGCGTGGCGCAAATGGTGCCGATGCCGGAACAATTGCGCGAACCTTTCGCCAAGCGTTTCGGCGTGGAGTTGCTGCCGATGGGCCTGGGCCAGAGCGAAGTGATGGTGGTGTTCACACCCGCCCACCACATGGGCAAGATTCCGTTCGCCAGCCTGGGCCATCCGCTGCCGGACATGGAAATTGCGCTGCTGGATGACAACAACCAGCCGGTGGCGGAAGGTGAAGTGGGCGAGATCTGCCTGAAAACCCTGAAGCCGTTCATTATTTTCAACGGCTATTTCGATGATCCGGTCGCCACCGCCGAAGCGTTCCATGACGGCTGGTATCACACCGGCGACATGGGCAAGTACGCCGCCGGAGCCTACTGGTTTGTCGACCGCAAAAAAGACGCGCTGCGTTACGCCGGCCGCAATATATCCTCGATGGAAGTGGAGATGATCGTGCGCAAGCATCCGGCGGTGAAGGATGTGGCGGCGTTCGGCATTCCCTCGAAAGACGTGCCGGGCGAATCGGAACTGGCGCTGCAGGTGGTGCTGAAACCGGACGCGCAGACTACCTCTTACGAGGAGCTTGCCGCGTTCATCAACAACAACGCACCCTATTATTTCGTGCCCCAGTACATGGAGTTTGTCGATACCCTGCCGTACACGCCCACCAACAAGGTGCAGAAATTCAAGTTGCGGGAACAGGGTGTCGGCCCCAATACCTGGGTGCTGAAAAAATCCGGTTATCAGGTAAAACGCTGAATGGATGATTTCCAGTTGATCCAGCTGTCGCTGGAACAAAGCGCGGATGCCCTCGGCGATCCCACCGCTGCGGTGTTCGCGCATATGTACCAACGCTTCCCGGCGCTGAATCACTTTCGCAGTGAGGACAGTAGCTGGGAGCAGTACATGATGCAGGAAATCCTCACCAACCTGCTGCAGTTCGCCGACGACCCGGACAGCGCCATGAACACCATTCGTGACATGACGTCGCACCATCGCCTGATCGGCTTGCCGCTGGATGTCTTCAAGGGCATGTACCGGACCCTGTTCGAACTGTTCAGCCCGGCCTTCGCCGGCGAACAGCGCGAGGGCATGGTGCGGGCCTGGGAGCGCCTGCTGCAACGTATTGATTCCTGCGTCGATAATTGCCCGCCCTGAGGTCTTGCTGGCAATCCCCCGAAGCCACGGTTCTTGTGCTTTACTTATTCCTGTCTTGATGATTTTATAAACTGCGCCGGCAATATCAGGTCATTGATTTTATTGGCTTTCGTTGCGGGGTGGTTTTCCCTGGATTGAACCTGATGTGGTATCGCACTCTCGGTGTGCTGCTGTTGTGGTGGGCGCTGCACAGCGTTGCCAGCGCTGCTCTGCCAGTGCCAGTGGCGCCCGATATTGAACAGCAAAGCCTGTCGGCGGGAATCACCTATCGCGAGGATGTCGACGGCGGGCAGGATCTGCAGCAGATTGTCGCCAGCCGCGCGACGGCCGCCGGATGGCAGTCGGCCGGTGCCAGTGTGCCCAACCTGGGCTTTACCCGTTCCCCTTTCTGGTTTCACCTGCAATTGCAGAACACGGCCGGCGTGCCGTTACAGCGTCTGCTGGAAGTCGAGTACGCCCTGCTGGATACGGTGGACCTGTACGTGGTGCAGTCGGGGGCGGAGTTGCAGCACAGCCTGGCAGGCAACCGCGTTCTTTTTGCCACCCGCGTCATTCCCCACCGCCATCTGCTGTTTCCGCTGACACTGGAACCCCATGCCACGGTCGATCTTTACCTGCGGGTCAAGAGTTCGTATGGCATGCAGGTACCGCTGACGCTGTGGCAGGAACGCGCCTTCTGGGTGACGGATCAGCAGCGGCTGGGCTGGCAGTTCCTGTATTACGGCCTGATCGCTGTGATGGTGCTCTACAACCTGTTTCTGGCCTGGGGCGTGCGAGACGCGATATACCTGTACTACGTGCTCATGGTGGCCAGTGTGGGCCTGTTCCAGATGATCCTGCACGGTGCCGCCTTCCAGTTCCTGTGGCCGGGCCTGCCCGAGTGGAATGCACTTGGGATCGCGATTCTCACACCGGTGGCGAATGCCTTTTCGTCGCTGTTTTCCATTGGAATTCTGCGCATCCGCGAACATTTTCCCCGCCACTATGCCGTGCAGATGCTGCAGGTGTGGCTGACGCCGGTGCTGATACTGGCCAGTGTCCTGATGCCACCGGATCTGGTCATGCCGTTTTCCACCGCGCTGGTCTTTCTGACGGTATCGGCAACGGGCAGCGCGGCCGTGCAACGCTGGCGGAGCGGTGGCCAGGAAGCGCGCTACTTTCTGGTGGCCTGGATTGTGTTTCTGCTCGGCTGCCTGGTGATGGCGCTGAGCAAGTTCGGTGTGCTGCCTTACAACTGGTTCACTGAAAACACCATGCAGATCGGATCGGGTATCGAGACCATTCTGCTGTCGCTGGCGCTGGCGACCCGCATCAACCGACTGCAGGAAGGCCAGTTGGCGCTGGAACGGGAACAGCTGGCATCAAGCCAGAAAGCAATCGCTGCTGAAGCCAGGGCGATCGAGGCCCGTTACGAAAGCAAAGCCAAGAGCGATTTTCTGGCGGTGATGAGCCATGAAATCCGCACGCCCATGAACGGCGTGCTGGGCATGCTGGAACTGCTGCGTGACACGCCACTGGATGGCCGGCAGAGTGAAATGGTGGCGACGGTGCAGAGTTCCGGCAAACTGCTGCTGAACATCATCAACGACATTCTGGATTTCTCCAAGATCGAAGCGGGCCGGATGGAACTGGAAAATATTCCGTTCAGCCTGCGGCAGACGTTGCAGGATGCGCTGGCCATCAATGCGACGAATGCCACCGAGAAAAATCTGCTGATGGCCTGGTATGTGGACCCGCTGCTGGCGGATACGCTGGTGGGTGATCCCACCCGCATCAAGCAGGTGCTGTTCAATCTGCTGACGAACGCCATCAAGTTCACCGCCAGCGGGCATATTTTTGTGCGGGTGAAAGTGCGTAGCGAGGCGACGGGTCTGCAGCATGTCCGCATTGACGTGGAAGATTCCGGCATTGGCATGACAGCGGAGCAGACGCAGCGTCTGTTCACTCCGTTCACCCAGGCCGATGCGTCCACCAGTCGCAAATACGGTGGCACCGGGCTGGGCCTGGCGATCAGCCGCAAGCTGGTGGAAGCCATGGGTGGCAATCTGGGCGTGGACAGCGTGCCCCGGCGCGGCAGCACTTTCTGGTTTGAGTTGCCGTTGCAGCGGTTGGATGCTGTGGCACGGCCGGAGTCAGATCCGGTTGAACCACGGCAGCGCCTGCTGGTGTGTGCGGATTATTTTCCCTTTCTGGAATGGATTGAAACCAGTCTGGACCGGCGTCGCTACAGCCTGCACAGTCTGGTGCTGGGGAGCGATACGGCGCTGCACGCGGAGGATGTTGCCGAGTGCGACAGCCTGTTGATTCTGGCGCGGCAAGCGGCGTTGCCCTGGCGCCTGTGGCAGGGAGTGCCTGCGGCGGTGCGGGCGCAGTTGCCAGCGACGGGCTTGCTGCTGACGCAGTTGCAGAACGCCGCAGGATTGCTGGCGCATCAGGCGCCGTTCAATCTGAACCAGATCCTGCAGCAGGGCGTCAGCTTCGTTGCGCCGGAATTGCCGCGCAAAATGGACAGCGCAGCGCAGGAGGGTGCCGTCGCAGGCTTGCGGGTGCTGGTGGCTGAAGACAACCCGGTGAACCAGATGGTGATCCGCGAATTGCTGCGGCCGCTGGTGGGCAATGTGGAGATGGCCGGCAATGGCCGTGAGGCACTGGAAAAATTCAAGGCAGCGGCGCAACCGTTCGATCTGATTTTCATGGATTGTGAAATGCCGGAACTGGACGGGTATGAAACCACCCTGCGCATTCGCGAACATGAGCAACGGCTGGGAGTGGAAATCGGAGTGCGGGTAGTGGCGCTCACGGCCCATGCGTTCGATGAATACAAGCAGAAGGCGTTTGCCGCCGGCATGACGTCCCACTTGAGCAAACCTGTTACGCGGGCGGTGTTGCGGCAATATCTGGAAGCGGAATTCGGCTACCGGCGGGCGGTATCCTGAAATAAATCGTTTTGGGAGACGCCTTTATTGCGTAGAGGCCAGGCTGGTTAGCACCAGCGTCACCAGCATGGACTGCTGGGTCACACCCATCTTCACGAACATCGAGCGCAGGTGCGCGCGCACTGTATTTTTCTTGATATCCAGTTCAGTCGCCACTTCGTCGGTGGTGTGACCTTCCGCCAGCAGAATCGCAATCGTGGCTTCCGACATGGTGAGTTGGTAGAGATTCATCAGCGTGCGCACGGATATTTCCAGGTTTTTTTCCGGGTCCTGGATCAGCAGCGTGATATAGGGCGTGATGTCCGATTCGTTGTGGGCTTCCACCGGCATCGGCTTGATCATCAGCTGATAGGCGGCCTTGCCGGAATCCCGTGGTACTGCCAGCGCGTTGATGGTTGCCCGCTCGTGCTTGCGAATCGATTCGAGAGTTTGCTGCAGATACTGGTGAAAGGTTTCGTTCAGCGCGCTGTTGTTGAGCTTGATCTTTTTCTGCGACTGGTGAAAACCGTCGGCTTCCTTCAGGTAGCTCTCCGCCGTGGTGTTGGATTGCAGGATGTTGCCGTGGCGGTCCAGCGTGAAAATGCCGATGGAACGTTTGGAAATGGAATCGGCGTAGATCTGCCGCTCCGAATCCAGCTGCCGCAGTTGCAGACCCAGTGCCACCGACTGTTCCAGGTGTGGAATCAGCAGGCGCAGAAACGCTTTTTCGTCCTCGGTGAATTCGCCCTGGGATTTTTCCCGGGTGAAGCGCACCGAGATGCGGGAATTTTTTTCGTACTGCCAGTCGATGCCGGCGATGTAATAGATGCCGAAGGGTTCCAGGAACATGCGGTAGTAGTCGCTGTTCAGCAGTTGCGCGCGCGGGGTGTGCTCGTCCAGCGTCACGACTTCCTTCAAGGGCAGGTTGATCAGCGGATCGCGGATGTACAGGCTGGTGTAGGAACCTTCCTCGGTGCCGCTGGTGGCAATATCGGCGTCGTCGCCGCTGGTGTAGATCAGGCCGGCATCGGTGGTGGTGGGCGGGCGCACGATCAGCGAGGCATGCTGCAGGTTCAGCAGTTTTTTCAGCTGGGTGAGAAAATGCTTGTTGGTGGACTGCGACGAGGCGGCGGCGCCATAGAGGGCGCCCAGCAAATCCGACAGCGCGGCATTGTCAATCTTCAGTGCCATGGATATGTCTCGGTCCGCGGGGTTCTTGTGGTTTTTGTGCTGAAGGGAAAATACTACTCCAAAAGGGTGCAGTACAACAACGCGAGGCAGACGGTCTGCTGCGAACTAGTGCAGAAACCCTTTGCGGAATCAGTGCGCAGGAACTGGCCGGGTGCACAGGGCGACCCGGCCGGGTGGTGTCAGACGTTGCGGTCAGGCGTTGCGGGTGCGTGCCAGTTCCATGGCCACGTCCTCGATCAGGTCTTCCTGACCGCCGATGGCCTTGCGGCGTGCCATTTCCAGCAGGATGTCCTGGGACGGTACACCGTATTTGGCACCGGCCCGTTTGGCGAACAGCAGGAACGAAGAATACACGCCGGCGTAACCCAGGGTGAGGGAATCCCGGTCCACGCGCACGATCTGGTCCATCATGGGCACGATTTTTTCTTCCGCCACATTCATCAGTTTGAAAATGTCGACGCCGGTGACCGCGCCCATGCGATCCATCACGGCGGCGAAAATTTCCAGCGGTGTGTTGCCGGCGCCAGCGCCCAGACCGGCAGCGGAACCATCGATGCGGTTGGCACCGGCCGCAACTGCGGCCATCGAGTTGGCAACGCCCAGGGCCAGGTTGTGGTGGCCGTGAAAACCCAGTTCGGTTTCCGGCTTGAGTTTGGCGCGCAGCAGCGCAATGCGTTCGGTGACATCGTGCGGCATCATGTAGCCGGCGGAGTCGGTGCAGTAAATGCAATTGGCGCCATAGGATTCCATCAGCAGTGCCTGCTTCAGTAAATCTTCCGCGCTGATCATGTGCGCCATCATCAGGAAGCCGACGGTGTCGAGGCCCATCTTGCGCGCCAGGCCGATGTGCTGTTCCGATACATCCGCTTCGGTGCAGTGGGTGGCGACGCGGATGGTGCCGACGCCGCAGTCTGCCGCCATTTTCAGGTGATCGACCGTACCGATGCCCGGCAACAGCAGGGCGGATACTTTCGCTTTTTTCAGTTTCGATACCACGGCGTCGAGATATTCCTCGTCGCTGGCGGCAGGAAACCCGTAGTTCACCGATGCGCCGCCCAGGCCGTCGCCGTGGGTGACTTCGATCAGCGGCACGCCGGCGTCATCCAGCGCGGTGGCGACGTCGATCATCTGGTCGATGGAAATCTGGTGGCGCTTGGGATGCATCCCGTCGCGCAGACACATGTCGTGCAGTGTGACTTTTTTGCCTTGCAGGTTCATGTTCATTGCCTCCGGAATGGGTTACTTGGTGGCGCCAGTGGACATGGCTTCCGCATACATTTCAGCGGTGCGCAGTGCGGCGGCGGTCATGATGTCGAGGTTGCCGGAATATTTGGGCAGGAAATCCCCCAGGCCTTCCACGTTCAGGGAAATGGAGACACGATTGCCATCGAATACTGGCGCGTTGGTGAGCCGGTAGCCGGGTACGTATTTCTGCACGTCGGCCACCATCGCGTGGATGGAATCGGTGATGCGTTTCTGGTCGGGCTTGTCTTTGGTGAGGCAGTGCACGGTGTCGCGCATGATCAGCGGTGGCTCGGCCGGGTTGACGATGATGATGGCCTTGCCTTTTTTCGCGCCGCCGATTTTTTCGATGGCGCCGGCAGTGGTGCGGGTGAATTCGTCGATATTCTTGCGGGTGCCGGGGCCGACGGATTTGGACGCGACAGTCGCGACGATTTCACCGTATTCCACCGGTTGTATGCGGCTGACTGCGTACACCATCGGGATGGTGGCCTGACCACCGCAGGTGACCATGTTGACGTTTTCCTTGCGGCCTTCTTTCAGCAGTTCGGTGAGGTTCACCGGCGGCACGCAGAAGGGTCCAATGGCGGCGGGCGTGAGGTCGATCATGATGACGCCCAGTTCATTCAGTTTGCGCGAGTTTTCGGCGTGCACGTAGGCGGAGGTGGCGTCGAATGCGATCTGGATGTTGTCTTCTTTCACGAAGGGCACCAGGCCGTCGACGCCGCTGGTGGAGACTTTCATGCCGAAATCGCGGGCGCGCTTGATGCCTTCGGATTCTTCGATGCCCACCATCCACACTGGTTCGATCCAGCCGCTGCGCTTGGCTTTCATCAGCAGGTCGGTGCCGATGTTGCCGGGGCCGATGATGGCGGCGCGTAGTTTCTTGGTCATGGTTATGTCCTTCACTATTTCGTTTGAATTCGATTGTGCGAGGCAGGCGCCGTGGTGGTGATTGAATCCGGACACGCCGTGAATACTTCCCTGTAGGCTTCTCTGCAGCATCCCTGCTGCAGAGAGTCCGGCTTCAATCACCACCACGTCACCTGCTTCGGGCCTCGTGCCATTCGGCTTTTAAACAAATCGCACAGTAGCGCTGCCGAGCCCATCAATTTCCGCGTGCATTTCATCGCCGGCCACCACCGGTTCCAGTGGTACCAGCGAGCCTGACAGAATCACTTCGCCGGCCTTGAACGGAATGCCGAATTCCCCCAGCGTGTTGGCCAGCCAGGCCACTGCCGTCAATGGATTGCCCTGCACGGCAGAACCCTTGCCGCTGCTCAGGGGCTTGCCGTTCTTGAATACGTTCACCGTCAGGTTCGGCAGATCCAGTCCGCGCGGATCGACACGTTCGTTGCCCAGCACATACACGCCACAGGACGCGTTGTCGGCAATGGTGTCCTGGATTTTGATTTTCCAGTTGTCGATGCGGGAGTCGACGATTTCAAAACAGGTCATGATGCTGGCGGTGGCATTCAGTACATCGGCCTCGGTGACGCCGGGGCCTTGCAGATCGGACTTCAACAGAAAGGCAATTTCCGCTTCGGCGCGAGGCTGGATGAGGTTGCCGGCGATTTTGACGCTGGATTCATTCGGCACTGCCATCGCGGAGGTGAGAAAACCAAAATCCGGCTGGAACACGCCCAGCATGTCCTGCACGGCTTTCGAGGTGACGCCGATTTTTTTGCCCACGACGGTCTCGCCGTCGTTTTGCAGGCGATGCTGCAGCATGGCGTGGGAAATATGGTAGGCATCCTCGATTTCAATTTCCGGGAAGCGTTCGATGAGCGGGCGCAATGTCTTGCCGCTGCGCAGGGCGTCGTACAGTTCCTTGCCCAGTTGTTCCCGTTGCTGCAGGCTCAGGCTCATGCGGCTTGTCCCTGTGTTTTTTTGCCGCGCAAAAATTCCACGCAGCGCTGGTTGAACAGATCCGCGTGTTCGATCATCACCCAGTGGCCACACTGGCTCAGGGTGATGACCTGCGCATCCGGGCAATGGGTTACCAATGTCTCGGCACCACTGATGGGGCAGAAGCGGTCCTGCGCGCCCCAGAAGCCGAGCACTGGGCACCGGATCTCGCCCAGCCGCGCGGTGATGTTGGGAATCACCATGCGCTTGAACACGGCGGGATTCTGGGTTTGCAGAATGCGGAAGCGTTCGGTGATCAGTTCATCGGTGATGTGTTTCGGATCGTGCACGATCAGTTGCAGTACCTGTTTCAGATACGCGGGGGTGAAATCCGGTGATCCCAGCGGCACTTTTGTCATGGCCTGGATGCCGGGCATTTTCTGGAAATAGGTGATCTGGTCTTCCAGACCGCCGCAGCCCATCAGGATCAGATGGGTGACCCGTTGCGGTTGTGCCAGTGTCAGGCCCAGGCTCACCGCGCCGCCCAGTGAATTGCCCACCAGTGCAAATTGCCCTAGGTCGAGCAGATCAGCGAATTCGGTCACCACACCCACGAAATAATCCAGCGTGTAATCCAGATCCGGTTTGTCGCTGTCGCCGAATCCGGGCAGGTCGGGAATGATCACGCGGAAACCCTGATCGGCAAAATACTGTGCGTTGTAGCGGAAGTTCAGCCAGCCACTGGCGCCGGGCCCGCTGCCCTGCAGGAAAATCACCGGAGACGCCGTCGCTGAACCCAGTTCGCTGTAATGAATGCGCATCTTGTTGTGCGGTAGCTGCAGAAACTGGCTGGCGGGCTTTGCGGGTGGCTTCATGGGTTTGCTCCTGGCGTCCTTGGGTTGTTTGTTATGGGACTCTGTTGCTGGATATTTTTTATTGAACAACTTCTTATTGAGGACTTTTTATTGAACTACCGCCGGATTGAACGCGATGGGGCCGCCCAGCATTTCGCGGTGCGAATGGGGCTGGCGGCCATCGATGTCGGTAACGCCCAGTTCGAAACCTGCTTCGGCGCCGATCAGCGCACGGCCGGATTTTTCCATCAGCTTCGGATCGCGGTACAGCGCATCGATCACGCGGCCGGTGAATTCCGGCGATTCCGCCATCTGCAGGAAGGGCGCGTACTGTTCCGGATTGGCGGCGGCGGCTAGTTGCAGGCGCTCGGTATTGAGCACGCCCATCCAGATCGACAGGCAGGCCACGTTGAATGGGCGCAGGTCGTGGGCCATGTCCCACACCATTTTGTCGTTGCCGGCTTTCTGCGCGCCGTAGGCGGGCCCGTGCATGTAGCAGGCGGCGCCGGGGGAGCTGGTGTTGACGATCAGGCCGCGCTGCTGCGTCGCCATGATTTTTGCCGCGTGCCAGCTGGCCAGATAACTGGAGCGCAGGCCCACGTCGAGAATGTCCACCAGGTCGGCTGATTTTTCCCAGAACGGACCGGGCCGCACCAGATCGTCGTGCAGTGTGGTGGCGTTGTTCACCAGAATGTCGAGGCGGCCCTGTTCGCTGATGATTTTCTGGAACAGTTTTTCCACCTGCGCATCGTCGCTGTGATCGCACACCACGGCAATGCCGATGCCGCCGCGTCGCGTAATGGCCTCGGCAGTGGCGAACACGGTGCCGGGCAGCGGCGCATCACCTTCGCGCTGGCTGCGGCCGGTGACATACACGATATCGCCCAGTGCGCCGAACGCCAGTGCAATGCCCTTGCCGGCGCCACGGCTGGCACCTGTTACCAATACGACGCGCGGTGGAGATAAATTCATGGATTCAATCCCGGTTAGCTAAAAAATCCGCAACCCTGCGCTGCTGTACGCAGGATTGCGGCAAGAACGTGTCCGAGGACACGAGCGCGATCAAAGGAAGAAATCGGTACTTTCCAGGCCCAGCTGCACGCCACCATAATTACGGCCGAACTGGTACGGGTTGTTCGCCACGTGGGCGCGTCCGGCCAGAATATCCAGCACAAAACGCTGCAGCGGACTGCTGGTGAAAATGCCACGGCCGCCGCACATCTTTTGCAGTTCCAGCACTTCCGCCAGACAGGCTTCCGGCACGGCAGCGGACTCATAGCGGTACTGGATGCGTTGTGTCATGTCGGTGGCTTCGCCGCGGCGGGCATCGTCCATCAGCCGGTCGAAAATCACATTCAGGCGAAGCTTGAGCTGGTCCACCAGCGCCTGGGCGCGGGCCACCGCCATTTGTGCATGGGGATCTTCGGCAGTCTTGGCGCCGGTGTTGGTGCCGATCCGCTTCGATGCCACATCGCGGTACGCATTGATTGCACCCTGGGTGGCGCCGATGGTGGAACCGGACACGGCGCGCGGGAACAGCTGGCCAAACGGAATTTTATACAGCGGCACGGTTTTGGAATCGATGCCGGGATTGGTGCCACGGAAGCCGTCCAGCGAACTGTGGGTGCGGTACTCCGGCACGAACACATCGTCCACCACGATGTCGTTACTGCCGGTGCCGCGCAGGCCGAAGGTGTGCCAGGTGTCGAGCACCTTGAAATCGCTGCGCGGTACCAGGAAGGTGCGGTAGTCCGGTGCGGGATTTTCTGCAGTGGGAGGCACCACGCCGCCGAGGAACACCCAGTCGCAGTGATCGCAGCCGCTGGAGAACGCCCAGCGTCCGCTGAATTTGAAACCGCCTTCCACCGACACCACTTTGCCCACCGGCATATAGGACGATGCAATCAACACGTTGGTGTCGTCGCGCCAGATGTCTTCCTGCGCTTTCAGATCGAACAATGCGATCTGCCAGTTGTGCACCGCGATCACGCCGTAAATCCAGGCGGTGGACATGCAGCCTTCCGCCAGCGTCAATTGAATATCGAAGAACACTTGCGGGTCCATCTGGTAGCCGCCCCAGCGCTTGGGCTGCAGTACGCGGAAGAAACCGGCGTCCTTCATTTTCTGCACGGTTTCCACCGGAATGCGGCGCTCCGCTTCGGCGCGGGCTGCGGTTTCCTGCAGGTAGGGCACCATATCGCGTGCCCGTTGCACCAACGCGGCGGGGGACAGTTCGTTCTGCAGATCCTTTTCGTGGGCTGTCATGGTCATGTTCTCGCTGATGGTAATGTGCGTTATCGGTTCTTGTTATGGCTGGTCAGACTGCAACGGGCAATTCGATATCGGCGTAACGGCCTGCGTGGAAAATCAGGGGTGGTTTGGTGGTGCTGTCAAAATCCAGTACGCGGCCGATGATGATGACGTGATCGCCGCCGTCGTAACGCGCTTCGGTGGCACACTGGAACAGCGCGCTGTAATCGGTCAGCAGGGGAATGCCGCCTTCGCCGGTGCGGGTTTCGATGCCCTGAAAGCGGTCGTCGCAGGTGGAGGCGAATTGGGATGACAGGGCTTTCTGGCCGGCGTTCAGTACATGGATGGCGAAGTGCGGGGCCTGCATGAACACGTCATAGGATTTGGAGGTGCGGGCGATGCTCCACAGCACCAGCATGGGGTCGAGCGATACCGAGCTGAAACTGTTGGCGGTCATGCCCACCCGGTTGCCGGCCGCGTCCAGGGCAGTGATGACGGTGACGCCGGTGGCAAACTGGCCCAGCGCGGTGCGAAATGCCCTTGAATCCATTTGTGTTTTTGTCATGTTGAGACCCGTTTTTTCGTTACCTTTCCATGACCGTGATCTTCGCAAAGCCAGTGTGGGAATTCATACCTCAAACGGCCTAGTCCGTTTGGGTTATTGGTGTCCCACGCTGAAATCATGTCCCCAGAAACTGTTCACCGTGCTCTGGAACGGGGAGTAGCGCGACCAGTCGGCAACGGTGCGGCCTTCCGCGCCGTACTCGATGAAAAAGCCCGATGGCGTTGCCATGTAGAAACTCACCATATGATCATTCGCATGGCGGCCCAGGGTGCCCATCAGCTTCACGTTGTTGGCGCGCATGCGGTCCATGGCGCGGCCGACTTCATCCACGCGGTCCACTTCCACCATCACGTGCACGCAGCCGGACGGCATCGGACATTCGAAAATCGCCAGGCTGTGGTGACGTTCGTTGCAATGCATGAAATACAGGCGTTTTTCCGGTTCGGCGGGGTCGGGTGTGAAGCGCACTTTCATCAGGTCAGACAGGCCAAAGCCCATCACGTCGCGGTAGAACGGCAGGCATTTGTCGAACGCCGGCGTGGGCAGTACCACATGGCCAAAGCCCTGGTCGCCGGTGATGAACTGCTTGATACCAACGGGCGAGGCGAACTGGCGAAAATCGGAAACCGGACCCCAGTAGATTTCGTGGCGGTTGCCATCCGGATCGGCAAAGCTCACCAGCTCCTGCACGCGGCGCGCCGCCAGTACGTCGGCACCGGCACGTTCGAAGTTCACGCCGTGTTTTTCCAGTGTCTGTACTGCTTCGGCAAAGGCAACGGGGCCGGCAATTTCCCAGCCGCTGAAGCCGAAATTGTCCTGGCCGGATTGGCTGACGATGATGCGGAAGGGGCGGTCGTCCATTTTCAGGAACACGCTGCTGTCGCCGGGGGCGCGCAGTTGCGCCGACACATCTTCCATGCCCAGCACTTTGGTGCCGTAGTCGGACCAGCGGGCGGGGTCGGTGCAGTTGACGCCAATGTAGCCGAGGCTGTGAATTTTCATCTGAACATTCCTTTTTGTTGGAGTGTGTATCCCGCTATGGAATAAATCGTTTTCTATTGCGCCAGTTTGCGCAGGTCTGCCTTGACGACTTTGCCGGATGCATTCAGCGGCAGCGCATCCACGAAGCGCACCTTGCGCGGTACCTTGAAATTCGCCATCTGGTCGCGGCACCAGGCGATCAGGCCGGCTTCATCCAGCGTGGCGCCGGGCTTTTTCACTACGAAGGCCATCGCCACTTCGCCCATGCGCTCGTCCGGTATGCCGATCACGGCATTCATGGCAATGGCGCTGTGGCCCGCGATGATTTTTTCGATTTCCGCCGGATAGCAGTTGAAGCCACCGGTGATGAACATGTCTTTAAGGCGGTCGGTGATTTTCAGGTTGCCTTCAGCATCCATCACGCCGATGTCGCCGGTATGCAGCCAGCCGTCGCGATCAACTACCTCGGCAGACGCTGCGGCATTTTCAAAATAGCCTTGCATGACATTGAAACCGCGAAAAACAATTTCGCCCGGTTCGCCCCGGGGGACTTCGTTGTTGTTGGAATCCACGCAGCGCAGTTCCACGTCCGGAATGGCGCGACCTGACGTGGTGGCGATGATCTCGGCGCTGTCGCCGGCGCGGCACATGGTGACCAGGCCGCAGCTTTCGGTGAGACCGTAGGCCGTGATCACGGCTTCAAATCCTAGCCGTTTTTTCATCTGGTGAATCATTTCCACCGGAATCACGGCGGCGCCGGTGGTGGCGCGTTTCAGCGTGGAAAGATCGTGCTGGTCCAGTGCCGGGTGTGCCAGCAGTGACTGGAATAAGGTCGGCGGCCCCGGAAGCACGCTGATGCGGTCACGGGCGATTCGCGCAAGGATGTCGCTGGCGTCGAACACGGCGTGGGGTAGCAGTGTCACGCCCTTGATCAGGCACGTCAGAATCCCGGCCTTGTAGCCGAAGCTGTGAAAAAACGGATTGATCACCAGATAGCGATCACCGCTGCACAGGCCCAGGATGTCGGCGAATGAGGTAAAGGCGCGAAGATTCTGCTCGTGACTCGTCATCACGCCTTTGGGGTTGCCGGTGGTACCGGACGTAAACAGGATGTCGGACAGGTCGCTGCCGGCGACGGCGTCCATGCGTTGCTGAACCAGGGCGGGCGCGGTGGCGGTGGCCTGTTCCAGGAAATCTTCCCAGCGGGTGTGGTCGTGTGCAGTGTCGGGCGCGGCGCGGAACACGATGAGGCCCTGCAGATCCGGCAGCGCCTCGCCCTGCAGCATGGCGGGGTAATCGCAGTTGAGAAAGCGGTCGATGCTGAACAGTAGACGGGCACGGCTCTGGCGCAGGATGTAGGCCGCCTCGCTGCCCTTGTAGCGGGTGTTCAGGGTGACCAGTACTGCGCCGGCACACTGGGCGCCGATGGCGGCAATCACCCACTCGCTGATGTTGGGAGCCCAGATCGCCACGCGATCACCGGTCTGGATGCCCCGGGCCAGCAGGGCGGCAGCCACCTGGCGGGCCTGCTGCGCGAAATCGCCAAAGCTGATTCGGGTGCCGTCCTCTTCCAGAAACGTCTGGGGGCCGAACAGGCGCGCGGCCCGCTGCACCAGCTGCGGGATGGTGGCGACGGGGCCAGTGTCCTGGGCGCGTTCGTGGGACGGGTTTTTCATGCAGCCTGCACCTGTTTCTTCTTGTTGTCGACCAGGCAAAAGGTAGCGGAACGGTGGCGCGGGCGTCCTAGTCCACTTGGACGATTATTCCCCCTGCTTGAACCCCCCATAATGACCGGGAAGATTGGGAAATTACCGTTGTTTTTTGGACAGTTTCGGCTGCGATGGCCCTGGTTGGAATCACAGGCCGGAATCACCGAGCTGAACCTCAGAGCGGAACCCAGGATACGAACTACAGAGAGAATCCGATGAATAAAGTGCGAACGGCACAGGAAGCGGTGGCGCAGATCGAAAGCGGCATGACCGTCGGCATTGGCGGCTGGGGCCCCCGGCGCAAACCGATGGCGCTGGTGCGCGAGCTGCTGCGTTCCGATGTGAAAGATCTCACCGTGGTGGCCTATGGCGGCGCCGATGTGGGCATGCTGTGCGCGGCCGGCAAGGTGAAGAAAGTGGTGTTCGCGTTCGTGTCGCTGGATTTCATTCCGCTGGAACCTTATTTCCGCGAGGCGCGCCAGAACGGCACTGTCGAAACGATGGAAATCGACGAGGGCATGATGTTGCTGGGCCTGCGCGCTGCGGCCTGGGGCGTGCCTTTTATCCCCACCCGGATTGGTCTGGGCACAGATGTCATCAAGGTTAATAAAGATCTGAAAGTCATCGGCAGCCCTTACGACGACAAAGAATGGGTGGCGATGCCTGCGCTCAATCTGGACGTGGCGCTGATTCATGCGGACCGCGCCGACGAGCGTGGTGTGTGCCAGATCAAGGGCCCCGATCTGTACATGGACGACTGGTTTGCCCGTGCCGCGAAGAACACCATCGTGAGTTGCGACGAACTGGTGCCCACTGCGTATTTTCATGCCGGCGATGAAGCCCGCTATGTGCATTGGGAACGGTCGCAGACCCAGCTGGTGGTGCCTGCTCCGGGTGGCGCCCATCCGTCCTCGTGCAATCCGCTGTACGGTTACGACACTGCGCATTTCAACGAATACAACGCATCGGTGAAGGATGGCGGCTTCAGCCGCTATTTCGAAAAATACATCGCCGGCAAAAGCGAATCCGAATACCAGATGGCGGTGGGCGGTCTGGAAAAAATCCGCGCCCTGGCGCTTCCGGTTTACTGATCCGTGCCAGTCTGAGCAATGGGGAAATATCAATGAGTCAAGCAGCAACCCAGTACAGTCTGGCAGAACTGATGATCGTGGCAGGCGCCGAAGCACTGCGTCATGACGGCGAAGTACTGGCCACCGGCATCGGCGTGTTGCCGCGCCTGGCCGCCAGTCTGGCGATGAAAACGTTCAATCCGGATCTGATGATGACGGATTCCGAAGCCTTCATTCTTTCGGAACCGAATCCCATCAGCGGCCGCAGCTCGCACGAAGGGCAGAAGCAGGAAAGCTGGATGGGCTTTTCGCGCATTTTCGACAACGTGTGGAGCGGCAAGCGGCACGCAATTGTAGGCCCGTCGCAGATCGACCGTTACGGCCAGACCAATATTTCCGCCCTCGGTGGCAGCTACGACAAACCCAAATCGCAGATGCTGGGCGTGCGTGGTTTTCCGGGCAATTCCATCAGCCACGCCAACTCGTTTTTCGTGCCGGCCCACAGCAAGCGCGTATTTGTGGAAGGCGAGTGCGATGTGGTGTGCTCCATCGGCTACAACCCGCAGCGGCTGCCGAAAGGCTACGCGCTGGATGATATCGATATCCGCCTGGTGATTACTGATCTGTGTGTGATGGACTGGAAGGGTCCGCGCCACATGCTGCAACTGCTGAGCGTGCATCCGGGCGTTAGCGTGGAGCAGGTGCTGGAAAACACGGGTTTTGAAATTCATGTGCCGTCCAATGTGCCCGTCACCACCGCGCCGACCATGGAGCAGCTTGCCATCGTCGCGCAGCTTGATCCGCAGAACTGGCGCGCCAAGCAGCTGAAAGACAATCCGCCGGGCAACAGGGGATAAATCAATGTCGACCAAACCACAGGTTCCCGTGCTGGAAGGCTGGTTCACCGAGCAGGACGGCAAAGCTTTTCTGCTGGGCACGCGCTGCTGCGGTTGCGGCACCTATTATTTTCCGCGCCTCTCCACCTACTGCAAAAATCCCGCCTGCGACAGCGAGAAGTTTGAGGAAGTACCGCTGAGCCGCACCGGCAAGGTGTGGTCGTTCACCAACGCCTGCTATGAACCGCCGGAGCCGTTTGTTGCGGCCAAGCCGTTCGTGCCCTACACCATCGCCGCGGTGGAGCTAGACAAGGAAAAAATGATCGTGCTGGGCCAGGTGGTGGAAGGCGTCAATGTGTCGGACCTGAAAGCCGGCATGGAAATGGAACTGGTGGTTGCAACGCTGAATGAAGACGAGACCACAGTGAAAACCGTGTGGAAATGGCAGCCGGTTGTGACCGGAGGAGCAAACTGATGTCCGGTGACATTGCAATTCTCGGCGTGGGCATGCATCCCTGGGGCAAGTGGGGCAAGAACTTCGTGCAGTACGGCGTGAAAGCCGCCCGCGATGCACTGAAAGACGCCGGCGTGAACTGGACCGATATCGGTTTTGTGTCCGGTGCCGCCACCATGCGGTGTGGTTACCCGGGTTATGTGGCCGGCGCCACCTTCGCGCAGGCACTGGGCTGGCAAGGCGCGGAAGTGAATACCAGTTACGCCGCCTGTGCGTCCGGTTCACAGGCACTGGCCGCGGCGCGTACCAAGATTCTGTCGGGTGCGTGCGATGTGGCGCTGGTGATCGGCGCCGATACCACACCGAAAGGTTTTCTGGCACCGCAGAAAGGCGAGCGCCCGGATGATCCGGACTGGGTGCGTTTCCGCATCGGCATCACCAATCCCACCTACTTTGCATTGTATGCCCGCCGCCGGATGGAAATGTACGGCGACACCCAGGACGATTTCGCGCTGGTTAAAGTGAAAAACGCGCGTCACGGTTTCACCAATCCCAACGCCCGCTACCGCAAGATGTTTTCCGCCGAAGAAGTGGCGGCGTCGAACATGGTGGCCGATCCGCTGCGGCTGATGGATATCTGCGCCACGTCGGATGGCGGTGCGGCGCTGATTGTGTCCAGCCTGGAATATGCGAAAAAAATCGGCCGTGGCGATGCTGTGAAAATCGCGGCAATTTCCACCGTCACGCCGACCTTTGCTTCCGCCGTCATTGAAATGCCGGATATCGCCACCGATTCCGCCGCGGCCGTGCAGGCCCACAGCTTTCGCGCCGCGCTGCCGAAAAAGGCGTATGAAGAAGCGGGCATCAGCCCGAACGATGTGAGTGTGGCGGAAGTGTATGACCTGTCCACCGCGCTGGAACTGGACTGGATGGAAGACCTGCAGCTGTGCGAACGCGGTACGGCGGCGCAACTGGTGCGTAGTGGCGCCACGACCATTGGCGGCCGCATTCCGGTAAATCCGTCCGGCGGTCTGGCCTGCTTTGGTGAAGCAGTACCGGCGCAGGCGCTGGCACAGGTGTGCGAGCTGACCTGGCAATTGCGCGGGCAGGCGGGCGAACGCCAGGTGGCCAATGCCAAAGTGGGCATTACAGCGAATCAGGGTCTGTTCGGCCACGGTTCGTCGGTGATTCTGAAACGCTGAATCCGCAACGCCGATTCCGAAACCCAGAGATACAGTCAACTCCACCACAACAAGAACAAGCGAGCCTGATGATGACACCCGCACCGTTGAAAACCCGCCTTACCGAGTTGCTGGGCTGTGAATACCCGGTGATTCAGACGGCGATGGGCTGGGTGGCGGATGCCAATCTGGTGGCGGCCACCTGCAACGCGGGTGGTTTTGGTTTTCTGGCGGGCGCGGTGATGACACCGGCGGAAGTGGAAGCCGGCATCCTGCAGATCAAGGCGAAAACCGGCAAGCCGTTCGGCGTGAACTTTCATATGTACACGCCGGGTGCGGGCGAGATTATCGATATCTGCATCAAGCACCGGGTGAAGGCTGTGAGTTACAGCCGTTCCCCGGCAAAAGAGATGATCAAAAAATTGAAAGACGCCGGCATCGTCTGCATTCCAACCGTGGGCGCACTGAAGCACGCGCAGAAAGCGGTGGAAATGGGTGCCGATGCGGTGGTGGTGCAGGGTGGCGAAGGTGGTGGTCATACCGGCTCGGTGTCCACCAACATTCTGTTGCCGCAGGTGGTGGCCGCGCTGAAAGTACCGGTGGTGGCTGCCGGCGGTTTCAAGGATGGCAAGGGGCTGGTGGCGGCGCTGGCGCTGGGCGCCGAAGGCATCGCCATGGGCACGCGCTTTCTGCTGACGCAGGAATCACCGGTGCCGGCAGCCACCAAGCAGCAATATCTCAAAACGGGTGTGGAGCAGATCATTGTCAGCACCAAACTCGACGGCATGCCGCAGCGCATGATCAACAACGTCTATCTGCAGACGCTGGAACAGACCTCGTCACTGGGCATGCTGTTCTTCGCCATCAAAAATGGCCTCGCTTTTACCCGCATCACCGGCGGCTCGCTGATTTCCATGCTGGTCAACGGCTGGAAGATGAAGCAGTCCAACGGCATGACACTGGCGCAAACCTTGATGGCCGCCAACGCGCCTATGATGATCCAGGAAGCCATGGTGAAGGGTCATCCGGACCAGGGCATTTTGCCCAGCGGCCAGATCGCCGGCGCCATTACTGATTTGCCCACCGGTGCGGAACTGATGGATGCCATTGTGAGCGAGGCCCGTGCCACGCTGATGCAGCTGGCCGATCGTTTCGTGGCGCCCGTGGGCAATGGTATGACACAAAAGAAAAATTCGCTGGTAGGCATTCCCTGAGCGGAACCGCCGGTAAAAAAATAACGATGCTTTGGAAAACCGGGAGTCACCTGCATGGCCTTTGAAACCACGATCAGCAACGGTATTGCCGAGCTGGTGTTCTGCAAACCGCCCGTCAACGCGTTCAACAGCAAGGAATGGGCGGCGATCTCGGCGAAGCTGGACGAACTGGGCGCCGACGATAATGCACGCGTGATCGTCATCCGTGCCGAAGGCAAGGGTTTCTGCGCCGGTGTCGACATCAAGGAACTGGCGGCGGATAGCTCGAAAATCGTCGCGGTGAACAAGGGCAACTACGATACCTTCAAATCCATCCATCGTAATCCCAAGCCCGTGATCGTGGCGCTGCACGGCTTTGTGCTGGGCGGCGGCATCGGCATTTCCGGCGCGGCGGACATCATCATTGCATCCGAGTGCGCGCGTTTCGGCGTGCCGGAAGTGGATCGCGGTGCCATGGGTGGCGGCGCGCACCTGCAGCGCATGTTCCCGGTGCAGAAAGTCCGCTTCATGTACTACACCGGCGAATTCATCGACGCGCAGGAAGCCTGGCGCCTGGGCGCAGTGGAGCGCGTGGTGCCGAAAGAAAAACTGCGGGAAACCGCGCTGGCCATCGCCGCCAAAATCGCCGAGAAAAGTTCGCCCATGATCAAGCTGGCGAAAGAAGCGCTCAACGGCATTGAAGACGGCAACCTGGAAGACAAGTACCGCTGGGAACAGGGCTTCACCCTGCAGGCCTACAGCGAAAAGGATTCGCAGGAAGCCCGCGATGCTTTCGTGGAAAAACGCGACGCCGAATTTTCCGGCAAGAAAAGCTGAATTGCAGAAAGGTATTCCATCATGGATCTGAATTACACCGCAGAACAGATCGCCTTTCGCAAGGAAGTGCGCAGCTGGCTGGAGCAGCATGTTCCCGCCCGGCCCCTGCAATCCTTCGACACGAAGGAAGGTTTTGAGCAGCACCGCCAGTGGGAACAGACCCTGGCCAAGGGCAACTGGGGCATGGTGACCTGGCCGAAGGAATATGGTGGCCGGGGCTGCAATCTGATCGAGTGGCTGATTTTTGAAGAAGAATATTACCGCGCCCAGGCGCCGCTGAGGGTCAACCAGAATGGCATCTTCCTGCTGGGCCCCACGTTGATGGAATACGGCACGCCGGAACAGAAGGCGCGCTTCATCACCAAAATGGCCAGCGGCGAGGAAATGTGGGCGCAGGGCTGGTCGGAACCGGGTGCTGGCAGCGACATGGCGGCAATCCGCTCGAAAGCGATTCGCGACGGCGATGAGTACGTCATCAACGGCCAGAAAGTCTGGTCCACCCGCGCGGTGTTTGCGGACTGGGTGTTCTGCATCTTCCGCACCGATCCGGCATCCGACAAACACCACGGTCTGTCGTTTATTTTCGTGCCGCTGAATGCGCCGGGCGTCACCGTGCGGCCGATTCCGCAACTGAATGGTCTGCCCGGTTTCGCCGAGATATTTTTCGATGACGTGCGCGTGCCGGTCGCCAACCGTCTGGGCAACGAAGGGCAGGGCTGGAATATCGCCATGTCCACAGCCGGCTTCGAGCGCGGCCTGATGCTGCGATCGCCCGCCCGCTTCCAGGAAACCGCAAAGCGTCTGGTGGCCCTGTACCGTGAACACCGCAACGACATCGTGGATCTCAGCATTGAAGACGCCGTGGTGAAATCCTTCATGGATGCGGAAGCCTACGCGCTGGCCACCTATCAAACCGCATCGCGGCTGATGAGCGGCGGCAAGATCGGGCCGGAATCGTCGGTGAACAAGATTTTCTGGTCGGAACTGGACCAGCACATGCACGAAACCGCCATGAGCATTCTGGCGGCGCGGGCGGAACTGCTGCCGCACTCTTCTGCGGCTGGCGATGTGGGCACCTGGCTGGATGGTTTCCTGTTTGCCCAGTCCGGTCCCATCTATGCCGGCACCAACGAAATCCAACGCAACATCATTGCCGAGCGCATGCTGGGCATGCCGCGCAAATAGGAGTGCAGCATGGACTTTACCTTTACCGATGACCAGCTGCTGTTCTGCAAGAGCGTGCAGGAATTTCTGCAGCAGGAAGTGACGCCCGCCGCCGTGCGCAAATCCTGGGAGCTGGACACTGGCCGCAGTGATGAACGCTGGCAGCAACTGGTGAACCTGGGTGTAACCGCCATGCTGGTGCCGGAGCAATTCGGTGGCCTGGGCATGAACGAACTGGATTTCGTGCTGCTGGCACAAGCCTGCGGTCAGGTTGCGTTGCCGGAGCCGCTGGTGGAAACCGCGCTGGTGGCCACACCGCTGCTGGCAACCCTGGCGCAGCGCGATTCCCGCTGTGCATCGCTGCTGGAAAAAATTGCCACGGGCGAGCGCAAAATAGCGATCGGCCACGCTGCCAACAATCTGGTGTGCGATGCCCACGTTGCGGATTTTCTGCTGCTGCCGTCCGGCAACCAGATTCATCTGGTGCCACGGGATCAGGTGAAACTTGTTGCACAGGCAAGCGTCGATCCTTCCCGCCGCCTGTTTGCGGTGGAGTGGAGTGCCAACGACGAAACCTGTCTGGTGAGTGGCCCCGAAGGTGTCGCCTTGCTGGCGGCCACTTTGAATCGCGGCGCGCTGGGCGCGGCGGCGCAACTGATCGGCCTGGCGGAAGCCATGGTGCAGATGACGGTGAAATATACGTCGGATCGCCACCAGTTCGGCAAACCCATTGGCAGCAACCAGGCGCTGAAACATCACATGGCCAACTGCGCAGTGAAAATCGAATTCGCCAAGCCCACACTGTATCGCGCGGCTTACACCGTCAGCAAGCGTCCGGTACATGCGGACTTCGCCGTGTCGCACGCCAAGGTTGCAGCGGGAGAAGCAGCGTTGCTGGCAGCGAAAAACAGCATTCAATCCCATGGTGCGATGGGTTACACCTGGGAATGCGATCTGCACATTTTCATGAAGCGGGCCTGGGCGCTGGACAAATTCTGGGGCCACGCCGGATTTCACAAGAGTCGCCTGCATCAATGGCTGATGAATCCGAATGCGAAGATTGGTGCAGACAAAACGTTTGGCGAGCAGGTAGCGTAATTAAACTATAGCCGCGTAATCAAATTACAGTCGCGTAAAGAAATTACACAGAACACACCACAGAGAATTCAGTCATGGCCGAAGCCTATATCGTAGACGCACTCCGAACCCCCACTGGCCGCCGCAAGGGCGGATTGTCCCAGGTGCACGGGGCCGATCTGGGTGCCCACGTTCTCAAACACATCGTCGAACGCAACGGCATCCCCGACAACGAATATGACGACGTCATCTTCGGCTGCGTCGACACCATCGGTCCCCTGGCCGGCGACATCGCCCGCACCTGCTGGCTGGCGGCCGGTTTGAGCCAGGAAGTGCCCGGCACCACCATCGACCGCCAGTGTGGCTCTTCGCAACAGGCAGTGCATTTCGCCGCGCAGGCCATCATGTCCGGCACCATGGATGTCATCGTCGCCGGTGGCGTGCAGACCATGACGCAGATTCCGATTTCTTCCGCCATGACCTGCGCCGAACCGCTGGGTTTTCGCGATCCGTTCACCGGCTCCAAAGGCTGGGTTGAACGCTACGGCAGCGAGCCACCCACACAATTCCGCTCGGCGCAGATGATTGCTGACAAGTGGAATCTGTCGCGCAAGGATCTGGAAATCTACTCGCTGGAATCCCACAACCGCGCGTTGCGGGCCATCAAGGAAGGCCGCTTCGACCGCGAAATCGTGCCACTCGCCGGCGTCAGCATGGACGAAACCCCGCGCGTCTCCACCCTGGAAAAAATGGCGGAGCTGGAATTCCTGTTCGGCTGTGAAAAAGTCACCGCCGCCGTGTCGTCGCAAACCTGCGATGCTGCATCGGCCGTGCTGGTTGTGTCCGAAGCCGCACTGAAGCGTTACAACCTGACGCCCCGCGCCCGTATTCACCACATGTCCGTGCGCGCGGATGATCCCATCTGGATGCTCACCGCGCCGATCAATGCGACTCAGTACGCACTGAAAAAATGCGGCATGACTATGGCGGACATCGATCTGGTGGAAATCAACGAAGCCTTTGCGTCTGTCGTCATGGCCTGGCTGAAAGAAACTGGTTACGACCACGCCCGCACCAACGTCAACGGCGGCGCTATTGCACTGGGCCATCCGCTGGGCGCCACTGGCACCAAACTGATGACCACATTGCTGCACGAACTGGAACGCACCGGCGGTCGCTATGGCCTGCAAACCATGTGCGAAGGCGGCGGTCAGGCCAATGTGACCATCATCGAACGTTTATAAAGAGCTGAGCGTTTATAAAAGAGTTGAACGTTTATAAAGAGCTGAGCGGCTGTTAAAACAAAACGCCAGCAAGCGGAAATAATTCGAGGAAAAGACCATGAGTGGAATCTGTCAGAATCGCGTTGTGATCATCACCGGCGCCGGTGGCGGCCTGGGTGCTGCCTACGCCAAAGCGTTCGCAGCGGAAGGCGCCAAGGTCGTGGTGAATGACATCAACCGCGATGCCGCCCAGCGCACCGTGGATGCGATCAAGGCTGCCGGTGGCGAGGCGATCGTGAACACTTCCAACATCACCGACTACGCCGATTCTCTCAACGCGGTACAACAGGCCGTGCAAACCTACGGCGATCTGCACGTGGTGGTGAATAACGCCGGTATCTGCCGCGACAAAATGTTCGCGTCCATGACCGAAGCCGACTGGGACGCAGTGATCGCAGTCCACCTGAAAGGCCATTTCTGCATTTCCAGCCACGCCGTGCAGTACTGGCGCGACCAGACCAAGCAGGGCAAGAAAGTCAACGCGCGCATCATCAACACCTCGTCCGGTGCCGGCCTCAACGGTTCGGTGGGGCAGTCGAATTACGCTGCGGCAAAGGGCGGTATTGCCTCGCTCACGCTGAACCAGGCCGCTGAACTGAAGCGCTACGGCGTCACCGCCAACGCACTGGCCCCCGCTGCCCGCACCGGCATGACCGAAGACGTTTTTGCCGACATGATGAAAAAGCCCGAAGGCGGTTTTGATCATTATGATCCCGCCAACGTCGCACCGCTGGTGGTGTGGCTGGGCAGCGAGGAATCCGCCGCCATAACCGGCCGCGTGTTTGAAGTGGAAGGCGGAAAAATTTCCATCGCCGACGGCTGGCGCACCACCAAAGGCGTCGACAAGGGCGCCCGCTGGGAGCCGGCGGAAATCGCGTCGGCCATGGACGAACTGTTAAGCAAGGAAGTGCCGGCGCAGAAGGTATACGGCAGCTAGGCAACGGTTTTGGGGAGCCCGGACGCTACCCGTTTCTTGCCGGGCTCCCTGTTTTTTATTCAGCAATTCCAGCGGACAGCGTTATGCATTTTGCTTTCACCGATGAACAGATCATGATTCGCGATTCTGCCGAATCCTTTCTGATGGAAGTGTCCACCAGTCAGGCGGTGCGCGCGGCCATGGCCACCGACACCGGTTATGATCCCGATTTGTGGCGCAGCATCTGTCGTGACCTGGGCTGGCAGTCCACGCTGATTCCGGAAGCGCATGGCGGTCTGGGGCTGGGCATTGTGGAGCTGGTGGCGTTGCAGGAACAGATGGGCCGCTTTCTGTTGTGCAGCCCGTTTTATGCCACGGTTTGTTTTGGTATTACATCACTTCTGGTGGCAGGTACCGAATCGCAACAGGCAGAGTATCTGCCGAAAATCAACGCAGGCATGACGGCAACGCTGGCCTTTGCAGGTGCCGCTTCAGCACACCACGGCGGGCAGTGGGATGCAGCAGCGGTTGACGCTGTTTACGAACACCATGGCGATCATTTCATCCTGAATGGCACGTTAAAATATGTCGTGGACGGCGCCAGCAGCGAACTGTTGATCATCGCCGCGCGCCGGACGGCTTCTGTTGGCAATGACGGCATCAGCCTGTTCATCGTGCCAGCGTCCACCGCCGGTATTGTGCGTCAACAGCAACCCACCATGGACCAGACACGCAAGCAGGCGGACATCGTGCTGCACAATCTGCACGTGCCGGAGTCGGCACTGATGGGCGCTGAAGGCAAAGCGGGCCCACAACTGCAACAGATTCTGAATCTGGCCACGGTGGCATTGGCGGCGGAGCAACTGGGCGGTGCCCAGACCGTGCTCGACATGGCCGTGGCCTATACCAAGGAGCGGGTGCAGTTCGGCCGCAGCATCGCCAGCTTCCAGGCCATCAAGCACAAGGCGGCGGACATGATGACGCGGGTGGAAGTGGCGCGGTCCGGCGTGTATTACGCAGCCTGCGTTGCGCAGGAAGCACTGGAGGCTGCGCAGGGCAGACCGGCACCGCTGGCAGCGGAATTACCCGAAGCTGCCAGCATCGCCAAATCCTATTGTTCCGACACCTATTTCAAAAATGCCGGCGATGCTCTGCAGATGTATGGCGGCGTCGGCTTTACCTGGGAATACGATGTGCATCTGCATTTCAAGCGCGCCAAGGCCAGCGAACACTACCTGGGCAATGGTGCATGGCACCGTGAACGGCTGGCGCAGATTGTGCTGGATAACCGGAACGGAGCAGCAGCATGAAATTGAGTTTCAGTGCGCAGGATGAAGCATTCCGCCAGGAAGTGGCCGGCTGGCTGCAGGCCAATCTCACCGGTGAATTCGCCCAACTGAAATTTCGCGGTGGCCCTGGTGACGAACACATGTTCCAGGCAGAGCGCCAGCAGTGGGAACGCAAGCTGGCCCAAGGCGGCTGGACCTGCGTCGGCTGGCCGAAGCAGTATGGCGGCCGTGGCTGCAGCATCGAGCAGCAGGTTATTTTCTTCGAGGAATATGCCCGTGCTGGTGGGCCGGGTCGTGTCGGCCATATCGGCGAAGGTCTGGCAGGGCCTACCATCATTGCGTTTGGTACCGACGCGCAGAAGCAGAAATATCTGCCGGGCATTGTGGCGGGCACGGAACTCTGGTGTCAGGGTTATTCCGAACCCGGTGCTGGTTCCGATCTGGCCAACGTGAAAACCCGAGCGCGCTTCGATGCACAGAAAAACAAATGGCTGCTGAACGGCCAGAAAGTGTGGACGTCGCTGGCCCATGAAGCGGATTACATTTTTGTCATCGCGCGCACCGATCCGGAATCCAGCGCCCACAAGGGGCTCGGTTTCTTCCTGCTGAAAATGGATCAGCCCGGCATCACCGTGCGGCCGATCCAGCAGATCACCGGCACCTGCGAATTCAACGAAGTGTTTTTCGACGACGCGGAGTGCGCTGCCGATGATATCGTCGGCAAGCCCGGTGATGGCTGGAAAGTGGCGATGGGTCTGCTGGGTTTCGAGCGCGGTGTTTCCACCCTCGGCCAGCAGATGCAGTTCCAGAACGAACTGAACGAGATCATCGCCGTTGCCAAGCAGAATGGTGCCGATAAAAATCCCGTACTGCGTCAGCGCATCGCGAAGGCCCATGCCGAACTGAAGATCATGCGCTACAACTCGTTGCGCATGCTGTCCGGCCAGTCTGGCAGTGACGGCTCGCTGCAGAAGGAAGCGCTGATCTACAAACTGTTCTGGGCCACCTGGCACCGCGATCTGGGCGAACTGGCGATGGATGTGATGGGTCCGGAAAGCCAGATCCTGGAAGCAGAGCCCTATCAACTGAACCGGTTGCAGGCGCTGTATTTGTTCACCCGCTCCGACACCATCTACGGCGGCACCAACCAGATTCAACGCAACATCATTGCTGAACGCGGCCTGGGCATGCCCAAAGAGCCGCGCGGATAGATATAGAGGAGGGCTTGGTCTGGTACTACCAGACCAAGTGCTCCGACACACATTACGAGGGTTCACTATGGATATCCACAATCCCACCTACGTGCCCGGCCATGGCCTGCTGAAAGGCAAATCCGTGCTGATTACTGCTGCTGCCGGTGCCGGCATCGGTTTCGCGGCGGCGAAAAAATGTATCGAGGAAGGTTGCCGCGGCATTGTGATCAGTGACATCCACGCCGGCCGGCTGGAACAGTCAATACAGAAGCTGAAAGAAGAAACCGGTTTTGACAAGGTGTACGGCCAGATCGGCAACGTGGCGGTCGAGGACGACGTGCAGACGCTGATCAACTTTGCCGAAGACAAATTGCAGGGCGTCGATGTGCTGATCAACAACGCCGGCCTGGGCACCACCAAGGCGTTGATCGACATGGAAGACAGCGAGTGGAATAAAGTCATCGATGTGACGCTCAACGGCACCATGCGTATGACCCGCTACATGCTGAAAATCATGAAGGCGCGCGGCAATGGCGGCGTGATCGTGAATAATGCCTCGGTACTGGGCTGGCGTGCGCAGAAGGAACAGTCTCACTATGCTGCTGCCAAGGCTGGCGTGATGGCGCTGACCCGCTGCGCGGCACTGGAAGCCGCTGAATTCGGCGTGCGCATCAACGCGGTGTCGCCGTCGCTGGCCGTGCATCCCATGCTGAAGAAATCCGCGCCGGCAGAACTGCTGGCAGAACTGGAAGGCCGTGAAGCCTATGGCCGCGGTGCCGAAGTGTGGGAAGTGGCGAACATCATGGTGTTTCTGGCGTCGGATTATTCCAGCTATCTCACCGGCGAAATCATTTCCTGCTCCAGCCAGCGCGCGTAAGGGGATTCAGCATGACGACCGTATTCAAATCACCGCTGGATCTGGAAGCATCCGTAGGCAAGCGCCTGGGCGCGAGTGACTGGGTCACCATCGACCAGGACCGCATCAACCTGTTTGCCGATGCCACCGGTGATCACCAGTGGATTCACGTCGATCCGGAAAAAGCCAAGACCGGTAGCTTCGGCACCACCATCGCCCACGGCTATCTCACCCTGTCACTGGTGAACATGTTTCTGCCGCAGATCGTCGATGTGCAGGGCATCAGCATGGGCGTCAATTACGGCGCCGACAAATTGCGTTTTCCATCGCCGGTCAAAGTGAATTCCCGCGTGCGAGGGGTGGGTGATCTGGTCGCGGTGGAGCAGGTGAAAGGCGGCGTGCAGGCCACCATTCGAGTCACCGTGGAAATCGAAGGCAGCGACAAACCGGCCTGCGTGGTTGATACGATTTCCCGCTACTATCCAAAATGAATATCCGAGCCCGACTGTTTTGTCCAAAGCGGACACTATATTCCGGCGCAAAAAATTCCGTTCAAGGGGAAAGCACATGAAAGAAGCCGTCATCGTCTCCACCGCCCGCACCGCGCTGGGCAAATCGTTCCGTGGCGCATTCAACGACACCGAAGCGCCCGCCCTGGGTGGACACGCAGTGCGAGCTGCAGTCGCCAGTGCCGGCATCGATCCTGCCCGCATCGACGACTGTATTTTCGGTGCTGCCGCACAGCAGGGCACGCAAGCCTACAATCTCGGCCGCCTGTGCGCCGTGGCGGGCGGACTGCCCGAATCCGTCGCCGGCATGGCGATCGAGCGCCAGTGCTCCTCCGGCCTGATGGCAATTGCCACCGCCGCTAAAAGCATAATGTGTAACGAATACGACATCGCCGTCGCCGGTGGCGTCGAATCCATTTCGCTGACCCAGAACAAATTCAAGAACACCTACCGCAGCGTGTCGAAAACCGTCACCGATATCGATCCCACCGCGTACATTCCGATGATCGAAACGGCGGAGATCGTGGCGCAGCGCTACAACATTTCCCGCGCCGCGCAGGATGAATATTCCCTGTTGAGCCAACTGCGCACCGCAGCCGCGCAAAAAGCCGGAATCTTCGAAGGTGAAATCGTGCCAATGACGGTGCAGAAGGCCATCGTCAACAAAGAAACCAACGAGACCACCTACCAGACCGTCACCCTCAGCCAGGACGAATGCAACCGCGCCGACACCACGCTGGCCAGCCTGCAGGCGCTCGAGCCGGTGTGGAAAGATGGCAAGTGGGTGAAACAGGGCCAGTTCATCACCGCCGGCAATGCGTCGCAATTGTCGGATGGTGCGTCCGCGTCGGTAGTGATGGATGGCAAGCTGGCATCGCAACTGGGATTGAATCCGCTGGGTGCTTATCGCGGCATGGCGGTGGCTGGCTGCAAAGCGGACGAAATGGGCATCGGCCCGGTGTTCGCAGTGCCGAAACTGCTCAAGCGTCACGGTCTGAAAGTGGATGACATCGGTCTGTGGGAATTGAATGAAGCGTTTGCGTCGCAGGTGATTTATTGCCGCGACCAGCTGGGTATCGACAATGAAACACTCAACGTCAATGGTGGTGCCATTGCCATCGGCCACCCGTTCGGCATGAGCGGCGCCCGCATGGTGGGTCACGCGCTGCTGGAAGGAAAACGGCGCAAGGTGAAATACGTGGTCGTCACCATGTGCATCGGCGGCGGCATGGGTGCAGCGGGCCTGTTCGAAGTGTTCTGATCAAACCGGCTGGAGTGCAGATGACGTCAATTCTCTGCATCCAGCCCGCGTGTTTTCCGGCAGCGCTTTGTAATCAGACCATCCACCATTAACTCTCCATCAGTTTGAAGGAGCTGCCACACGCGGCTTCTTCAACACATCCAGACCCGCGCTGGTGGAAACATACAGCAGCCCGTTCTGCACGAATGCACCGCGCGCGCTGCCGCGCACGGCCGCATTGCCAATCACTACTGGGGCTGCGGGATTTGTAACGTCCATCATCACAATGCCGCCGACAGCGTCCGCTACGTAGGCAAGCTGGCCGTCCAGGGTGATGGCGCTGGCAGAGCCTGCGGTATCCACCGTCGCCGCCAGTGTGGGCGTGGTGGGATCACTCACATCCAGTATCTGCACGCCGTCATCACCGCACGCCACATATACATGATCATCTGCGGCCGCCAGGAAATTGGCCGTGCACGGCAGGTCCAGGCTGCCCGCCAACAGCGGTTGCAGCGGATTCTGAAGATCCACCACTTGCAGTTTTGTATCCGCCACCACCACGTAAGCCCGATCATCTTGCACCACGACTTCGCCTGGAATGCCGGGCAGGTTCAACTGCCCCGACAATATCGGCAGCTGCGGATCGCGGATATCGATCACCGCCAGCCGGCCGGCATCATTGCCTCCCTCGGCTGCACCCGTGACATAGGCATAATCACCCGCCACATCCAGCGCAATCAGGTAGCGGAACCCGCGCTCATCCATGTTGATCACGCCCGGCAGCGCAACCGGCGCCCAGGGATTGAAAATATCCAGCACGTGAAAAGCGGTGAAGTCCGCAAGATAGGCATAACGACCGGCGAGCGATACCTGCTGTGTCCACCCTTCGTAGGTGGTTGTCAGTTCCGGTGCGCGCGGGTGCCACAGATCAATGATGCTGATGCCGAATCCCAGAATGGGGGAATATGCAGCCAACCGGTTCGCGACAGTCTGGGCCGTGAGGCGACCCGGCAGGTCCAGGCTGCCCGCCAGCACAGGATTTCGGTGCAGGGCATTCGCATCCAGAATGCGCAAACCTGCGGTGCCGGTGGCGACAAACGCCAGCCCGTTTAACAGCGCCACGGCGGAATTGACACCGTCAGGATTATCCAGTGATCCCGCCCAGTGCGGCGCTGCCGGATCGCTGATATCGACGCGGTGCAGGCCCAGTCCACCAAAGGCGATATAGGCATCGTTACCCTCGATCAGAATGGATTCGATAGGGCCGAAGGTTGAATCACTGTTTGCCCAGTCCATATTTAGCGTGGTCAGCAGAATTGGCGCTGCCACGTTGCTGACATCCACCACATCCAGGCTGGCGTCGTCATGGCGCAGAAAAACGTTGTCACCGGCAACGGCAAGGGCGCCGCCATACTGTCGCAGCAACTCGCCCGCCTGCACCGGCGTCAACGGATTGCTGACATCCACGATACTCAACCCGCCATAACCGCTGACGAAAAGATGCGAGCCCGACTTCACCAGTTTCCCCTGATTGGCGGGCATCTCCAGACTCGCCACCAACGCCGGCAACTGCGGATTGCGGATGTCCACCACCCGCACACCGTTGAAGCCGCCGGGAAAACCAAAATAACTTTCCACCACGTAGGCGTAATCGCCATCAACCGCCAGCGACAGCGCATCGCCCTCCATCGGCAAACTGCCGACCAGCACCGGATGCAGCGGATCGCTGACATTGACGATACGCAAGGTGCCACGGCTGGAACTGCGGTCGTCCGTCACCACATAAATAAAATCGCCCTGCCGTTCCAGTTCATTGCCGATTTCCAGGCGACTGAAACCCAGCGTACTCACCAGCACGGGGGATTGCGGATTCTGTACATCGAGAATATTCAGGCCACTGGCATTGTCACTGCCACCCACCCGCAGCAGAAATACATAAGGGTCGGTGATCACCAGATCCCTGATGAACTCCAGCGCTGACGGTTTCCAGGCGGTCACGCTCGGGCTGAGCCATTGTTGCACCCGCTGTTTAAGATCGTTATTGGCGATGCCTTCCGCCAACGCAGTGCTGAACGGCGCCAGCTGGTCCGGCCGCCGCAGTGCGGTGGTATCGTCCGGATTCCACGACAGCAAATCCTGATAGGGAAGCGCGAGCAATGCCTGCGCTGTCTCGTCCAGAACCTGCTGCATGTCCGCCGCGCTGAATCTTGCCGCCGCACCATAGGAAACAGCATGGAACGCCGCTTCCGTCAGCGCAGTGGCGCGCCAGCCGCCGGCTTTCAAATCGGTTTGCGTCAGCACGACGTGCACGGGCGTGGCCACGTCGCAGCCGTCGTCCGGCACATTGGGCGGGCAGGTGAATTCCACCGCGTACAGCCGGCTGTCCCGCACAACATTGCGGTTTGCGGTCAACGTCACTGCGCCGCCATCCTGCGCCACCGTGCCGGTGGCCAACACAACCCTGGACTGACCCGGCATCACGGCGACTGCATTCAGCGGGAACAGCGTTACAGCCGCACCGGCAAAGGAATAGGGTTCACCCGCACTGTCACGCAGATCAATGCTGCCCTGTGTCTGCAATTTGCAACCGGCCAGCAAGGTAATACCGACCAGCAGCCATATCATTTTTCTGATGTGCATATCCGTTCTCCCTGATGTCACGGTGTCGGTGTGATCACCGGTATCTTCCTGAGAATTTCAAAACCGTAACTGGTATTGGCATACAGATATTCGTCATACAGAAACACGCCGTCGGTAGAACCCATGGTGTTGGCGGCACCGATCAGCACAGGCGCTGCCGGATTGCCGACGCCCACCACCTGCACGCCGTAGCTGCCGTCAGACAGGTAGGCAACATCCTCGGACACTTCCAGGCCGCGCGCATTTCCGGGTGTATCCAGCGTTGCCAGCAATGTCGGCGCCGCGGGATTGGTGACAGAAACAATATGCAGGCCCTGGCTTCCCGCCGGCGCGTACAGCACGTCGTCGGACACTGCCAGGAAATATATTGGCCCCGGCAGCAGCGTGGAAGTAACGACTGAAGGCGCCTGCGGATTGCTGATGTCGATGACATCCAGACTGTCGTTGCCCACCATCAGATACGCAAAATCACCACTCAGTGCCATGGCCGTGGCAGCGGTCGAGGCGATATAGTGCGCCACTATCTGCGGATCGGACGGCGTCTGTATATCGACGACGTACATGCCACCGGTACTGATATATTCGCCTGTATCGGGATCTTCGACGGTCTCGTTGTAGGCGACGTAGGCATACTGGCCAACCACCACGATGGAATTCGGAACGAAGTGTTCACTATCGCTGAACTGGACTGATCCCAGCACCGGATAGCCATAATCCAGCGTCGCCGGATTGCTGATATCGATAACCCTGAGTGAGCCGGACTCAACGTCGCCGCCATACGCATACGGGCCATCCAGTGTTAATTCGCCGATGTAAGTACTGTTGCGATCGGTGCCAACAAAATGCGGCGCCAGCGGATCGCCCAGATCGAACACTTCGATGCCTGACGTGATGTTCGGTGCAAAGGCGAATCCGTCCGCTGCCACGGTATTGCCAGGCAGGCCAGTGAGCGCTTCGAGATTCACCGCCGCGCTGCCCGCCAGCAGCGGTGGCCGGTCGACAGCGTTGGTATCATAAATATTCAAGTGGGTGACAGCAGCGGCGTAAGCCAGGCCGTTGGGCAGAACGAACCGCGAATACGCGCCCGCCGCCAAACGTCCAATCCGTTGCGGCGCAAACGGCGTGCTGATGTCGATGACGTCACTGCCGATATACAGCCGATTGCCTACCAGATTGATATCGTCGCCGCCCGTGCCAGCCAGGCTGCCGACCACCGGCAGGGAAGGATTGTCGATGTCGATGATACGCAGCACGCCCGCACCTTCCGTGTAAGCGTATTGGCCAACGACGGCAATGGCATTCAGGGCGTTATCGAACGCCAGACTGCCGGCCAGTGTCGGTGCCGCCGGATTGCTGATGTCGATGGCATACAGTCCACCATCCCCTGTCGCGTAAACGCGATTGCCGGACACCGCCAGATGAACCAGGCCTGACGCAATCGCCAGGCTGCCCACAAGCGCGGGTGCCTGCGGATCGCTGATATTGACGATCTGCAAACCGGCGAAACCGGGATTGCCCGTGTAAACGCCACGTTGAGAAATGAAAGCGTAATCGCCCGCAATCGCCACATCGGTGGCTCTGCCGGCAGTCGTGAAGCTCGCCACCGGTACCGGCTGATCCGGATTGGCCAGACTGATGATCCGCAGTGTGGCAGTGTAATCGTTCCAGTAGTTTCCACCGTCAACCACATAGGCGTAGTCACCGGCCAGCTGCAACGCGGCGGCCTTGCCCAAATCGCCCAGCGTTGCCGTCAATAGCGGATGTGACGGATCACTGATGTCAACCACGTGCAGCACACCGGGTAAATCATTGGTGGACCCCACCAGATAGGCACGCTCGCCTGCTAGCGCCACGTCCTGGACGTAACTGTCCAACGCCAACGCACCCACCAAAAGGTTGGTCAACTGCTGCGCCTCTACCTGCGCGGTGTTGTGGCTAATGCCTGCCACCAGCGCTGCGACGAAATCCGCCAATTGACCAGGGCGCTTCACCGCCGTCGTGTCGGCCGGATTCCACGCCAGCAGGTCTGTATAATCTGCCGCGGTGCCTGGCGCCGGTGCTGCCAGCAGCGCGGCTGCCGCGTTATCCAGTGCCTGACGAATTTCCGTGGCCGCGTAACTCACCGCTACCGCATAAGTTGCATTCTGGTAGGCCGTTTCGGTCAGCACCGTTGCCTGCCAGTTGCCGGCTCTGAACTGCGCGCCGCTCAGCACTGCATGCAGTGGTGTATTCACCACGCAAGCATCGTCCGGCACATTGGCCGGGCAGCGGATTTCAACCAGATATAAACGCGCATTGCGGATAGCGGATTTGCGCGCCTTCACCGTCACTGATGTTCCATCGTCCTCCACTGTGCCAGTGCCGATCGGTGTTGGAATTTGGCCGGGCGTCACTACCGCAGAATTCAGGCGAAACAGTGTGGCCGTCGCCCCCGCAAAAGAATGGGGAGTACCCGCGTCGTCCAGCAGCGCAACAGAACCCTCGCTTTGCACGGACCCGCCACACCCCGTTAACGTGGGCAACAAAATCACTGTAAGCAAAAAGACAAAATATCGTAGCGATGTGCGCATCCCGAAACCCCCTGTCGTCCCGCCCTTGACTGCGGTGCGCGCAAACGCAATTCACGCCGCGCCACCGTTCCATCTGCCGCTCCATTAAGGTCCCGGGTATGGCTTCTGTCAAGGACGCCCAGGACCGTACGTATTTCAACCGGCAAGAATGAGGGGCTGCACCGTTTTGTCTCATTCCGGTCATGAAGGATTGTTCATTAAGCCGGCACTTTATTACTTTCCTGACTTGGGCTGATGTTTGCGCAAGCAGTAGCCTGGCCAAGTCCGGAAAACTTTGTATATAAGCTTTGCGTATATAACCAATAAAAAACGGAGGCGCAGCAATGCCGATCGATAAGGAAAGAGAGAACCGTCTTAGATCAAGTCTCAGGCAATTTATTTCGGATCAGAATTGCTGTTCTGAAATGGCACCAAGAGTGGCCGACCATTTAAGGCATTGCGCAGCAGACTTCAAAATAGATGCAACCAGCATCCAGCTGGCCTGGGCCACAATTCCCTTCAAGGAGGAACCAACGGCAGGCTGCTTCCCCTGTTTCAGAACCAGCAACACAGAAGCCGGCGTGCATACGGCCACCGTCGTGAAATTCACGGATCAACCTGAGTTGTATGTGATTGACACCACCATCGGGCAATTCAAAAAGGGTATGGAAGGCGGCATACAACGATCAGATCGCCACTTCAGCGCTGACTTTGTTGTCGTAGAGGCAGAGGACTGGAGGCAGATTCTCAAACTGAAGGCTGCCTGGAGCCAGCTGCCGGACATCAGCTACCAGAATGATTCCGAAATCAAAAGCACGGGCGGGATCGCTGATTTTTTGAGAACGGTTTCAGTGCAGGACTCGACGCGGGAAAAACATTAGGAAAGCCTGGCCATCCACAACAACTATTACTTCCAAGGTAATTGCTGCATGGCTGTGTTCCAGAAACAATGAGATCACCCGCGAATGGATCTGGAGCAACCGCATGACATCCTCATCAGATACAGCATTGAGCGCGACTTCGTGCTTGTACCAGAATGGTGAAAGCTATCTGGCTGCTGATTTGCATTACGTTCTCACGGCAGATGCGAATGTGGCATTTCGGAAATTCGGGCAGGGGCCTGCTTTATTGCTGATACATGGCTTCCCCTTGCATGGATTTACCTGGCGCCATGTCATTCCTGAACTGTCACGTCACTACACCTGCATCGTGCCTGATCTGGCAGGGCTGGGTGAAACCCATTGGGATAAACAAACCGATTTTCATTTTCTGGCGCACGCCCGGCGCATGAAGCAGCTGGTCGATAGCCTAGGCATTACACAGTACTGTGTCTTGGCACACGATACCGGTGCAACAGTTGCCCGTTGCCTGGCTGAAATGGATTCAACCCGCTTGCTCAAACTGGTTTTGATCGACACGGAAATTCCGGGCCACCGCCCGCCCTGGATTCGTGAATATCAGGTATTGACCAAATTGCCTGGGTCAAACTGGGGGTTTCGCCAGCTGCTGCGGTCACGTTGGCTGCGTCGTTCCGGCATGGGGTTTGGCGGGTTGTTTGAGAATCTGGATTTGATTGACGGTGAGTTTTACGATCAGTTCGTTGATCCGTTGATTTCATCGTCGAAGCGGATTGAGGGGGTGTCGCATTACTTGTCAGGCATCGACTGGAAAGTGGTGGATTCGATGAAGGTCAGGCATGGTGAGATTTCGCAGCCGGTGTTGTTGGTGTGGGGTGTGAATGATCCTGTTTTTCCGGTTGAGCTGGCGCACGGTATGGTGGAGCAGTTCAAGAATTTTTGGGGGTTCGTGGAAATAGCGAGGGCGCGGGTTTTGCCGCATGAGGAAAAGCCGGGTGAGGTGGTTGCGGCGGTGGTTGCGTTTTTGGATGGGTAGATTATTTCGAAAGTCTTTATACCATCCGTAACTTGAACAATGCTCATGGCTTGTCTCGACGTTGAACGCCGCAGAAATGTCTGATTGCGGCGAAGAGCGTACGCTCCATCCCAATTCATGCGTCACTAACGCCGACGCTGCTTTCGCGTATCTCCCTTGGCTTTTCCACCAGAAGCGGCGGTCTTCCGTTTTTCGTTGCTGACACTCAATGCCGCAAATCCCATCAAACGGCGAAATTTGGGGCATTCCATATGGCTTGGCGCCGAACAGGTTGCCGCATGCCGCAGACCATCCCGCATCGTGCTCAACTTGCGAATCGTACGGTCCAGTTCATCCGCCTTGTTTGCCAATAGCTGCCGGTCAATTGCAGGTTTTCCATCTTGCGCAAACATGCCCGCTATTTCGTCTAGCGACAGCCCGGCAGTGCGTCCCAATGCGATCAACGCCAGTCGCTCCAACACACCCGAATCAAACACCCGCCGCAACCCCTGTCGGCCTACCGAACGAATCAGTCCCTTTTCCTCGTAATAACGCAGTGTTGAGGCTGGAACGCCAGTGCAACGCGCCACTTCTGAAATATCCATAACACGCCTTGACCTCAAGTTGACTTGAAGTTGTACGCTATCACCATCAACCGTAGCAAGCAAAGCAAGGAGAGGAAAATGAACAACCTGATATACACCCTGATCATCGGGATCGGCGCGACGGCCGTTATGGATGTTTGGGGCATCACCCGAAAAGTTCTGTTGAATGGCAAGGCGTCGGATTACGGCATGGTAGGGCGCTGGCTGGGCCACATGGCCAGCGGTACGTTCACGCATGAAGCCATCGCAAAATCCCCACCCATTCGCGGCGAACGCGCCATCGGGTGGATTGCCCACTACCTCACAGGCATAACGTTCGCTGCCATTTTGACAGTCCTGTGGGATGCGCAATGGGTTCAGTCGCCGTCGCTCGCACCTGCCCTAGCCGTTGGCATCGGCACTGTACTGGCGCCGTTCCTGCTGATGCAACCGGGCATGGGAGCCGGTATAGCAGCATCAAAAACGCCAAACCCCGGCGCTGCCCGATTGCAAAGCCTGATCACGCACGCGGTATTTGGTCTGGGGCTTTATCTGGCCGGCTGGGCGACCCATCTCGTCTTCCTGGCATGAACACCCATAGCAGCAACTTACCAACCAGCAACTTGTAGAGGAGAATAAAATGCGTATTCCCGCCCGTTTTGCACCCATACTTTTCAGTGCATTGCTCTCGGCCATTATGGTGGCGATAGTTTCCGCTTTTGTAATAGCGGTCTCGAAAGGCATTCACCCGCAATTCATGAACGACTGGGTTAGAAGCTGCGTAACCACCTGGCCGGTGGCGTTTCCAACGGTCGCCGTAGTAGCGCCTTTGGTGCGACAACTGGTCGGACGTATGACAGCGTGAATCTGATTTGAAGTGGGACCGGTTGAATCCGCAGCGAATAGCTGTCTTTCATTTTCAAAAAATCGAACGCTCACTGCTTCGTGATTGAACTTGCCAATATATTCAATTGGGGCGTTGCACCGGTTGAATGCAGCCGGATTGGAATTTGTTTATAGTCAACAGTGGTGTATAGTATAAGAAAACAATGATAAGTTTTAGTTGGCTATAAATTATGTCCCGATACCCCCCACGATACTTCGCACGCTGTGGCTTCTTGAAAAGAAGCACAGGGTCGACACATTGGTGCCCCACCTCTCGACGGCGTGTGGTTGAAAAGCCCGCGGGTCAGTCCGAATTTCAACTACTTAGAGCTATAGGAGAATGCAATGTCGCTGTTCGACAAGTTTAGCTATCACAACAAGCGAGTCTTGGTCGTAGGCGGGGCAACCGGTATGGGCGCTGCTGCTGCGGAGCTGGCCCGTGATGCAGGCGCCGAGGTCGTGGTCATGGATCGCGGAACAATCACCCTGGGTGGCGTGCGGGCGCTCTATCTCGACCTGTCCAATAAGGAGTCGATTGACGGTGCGCTGGCCGAATGCGGCGGCAAGATTGACGCACTCTTCAGTTGTGCGGGGGTTGCGGACGGCACGCCCGGCATCGAGCGAATCAACTTCATCGGCCATCGCTATCTGATCGACCGGATGTTCGCGTCTGACATGTTCAACCAGGGCGCGGCGATCGGCATGATTTCGTCGGCTGCCGGCATGGGCTGGGAAGCCAACCTGCCCCAGCTGATCGAGTTCCTCGCCATCGACGACTTCGACAAGGCAACGCAGTGGACCGTCGATCACGGCAAGTGCAATTACATGTTCACCAAGCAGGCGGTTTGCGCTTACGTGGCGCGCATGGCCATGCCGTTCCTCAAGAAGGGTGTTCGAATCAACGCGATCCTGCCCGGTCCGACCGACACGCCGCTGGCCCGTGACAACGCCGATTCCTGGCTGGCGTTCGGCAAGGACTACCGCGCAGAAGCCGGAGTGGAAGTGTCCACGGCTCTCGAGCAGGCTGGCCCGCTCGTCTTCCTGTGCAGCGACGCTGCCTCGGTCGTTAGCGGCATCACGCTGATCACTGACGTGGGCTTTACCAGCTCGGCGGTGTCGGACGTTTTCCCGAGCGCCAAGATGATCGTCAACTTCCTGCGCGGTGTCGGCGGTGGTGCTGCCGGCGGCTCAGCGGGTGCGGTGCAGGTGCAGCGCTCCACTGCTTCCGAGGCGGACAAGCCCAAGCTGCCGGCGATCAATCCGGAAACCCGCATGCTGATCGACGGCAAGCTCGTCGAAGCATCAAACGGTGCGACCTTCAACAACATCAATCCGGCCACTGAGGACGTGATTGGCGTCTGTGCTGACGCCACACGCCAAGACATGCAGCGCGCGATCGCCGCTGCACGCCGTGCATTCGACGAAACCGACTGGTCCACCAACCGGGAGTTCCGCAAGAAGTGCCTCATCCAGCTGCGCGACGCGATCATGTCGGAGCGTGAGGAGTTGCGCGAGCAGATCATTCAGGAAGCCGGCTGTCCCCGCATGACGACGAAACGTCAGCAACTGGACGCGTCCTTCCCGGAGGCGCTCGATTACCCCATCGAGTTGATGGACAGGTTCGATTGGGAAATTGAGCTGCCCAATGGAAAAGGCAACCAGGGCGAGCCCAACGCACGCCGGATCTGGAAGGAGGCGATGGGTGTCGTTGGCGCGATCATTCCCTGGAATTTCCCCTTCGAAGTGGCCATCAACAAGGTTGCCCAGGCGTTGGCGACCGGCAACACCATGGTGCTGAAGCCCGCACCGGATACCCCGTGGAGTGCGACGTTCATCGGCCGCATGGCAGCGGAAAAAACCGACATCCCGCCCGGCGTGCTGAACATTGTCACGTCCTCGGATCACCTGATCGGCGAGGCAATGACGATGTCACCCGCCGTTGATGTGATCTCCTTCACCGGCTCGACTGCGGTGGGTCAGCGCATCATGGAGAAGGGTGCCGCGACCATGAAGCGCGTGTTCCTCGAACTCGGCGGCAAGTCCGCCAACATCGTACTCGACGACGCCAACCTGGACTCGGCGCTGATGGGTGCGATGGCCGTGTGCTTCCACGCCGGCCAGGGCTGCGGTATTCCCACGCGCATGCTGGTGCCCAAGAAACGCTACGAAGAGATCGCCGCGAGGGTCAAGGGCATCATGCAGATGGCGCCCTACGGCGACCCGCAGCGTGCCGACGTGATGATGGGCCCGCTGGTGTCTGCCAGGCAGCGTGACCGGGTGCTGAATCTGATCGACATCGGCGTCGCGGAAGGCGCGACGCTCGCGCTCGGCGGCAATCGTCCGGCGGCGTTCTCGAAGGGTTATTACGTCGAACCGACATTGTTCACCCATGTCGACAACAAGATGACCATCGCCCAGGAAGAGATCTTCGGCCCGGTGCTGGTGCTCATCCCGTTCGAGGACGACGACGATGCCGTGCGTATTGCGAACGAAAGCAAATACGGTCTGGTTGGCAGCGTCAACTCCACCAACATCGACCGGGCCCTGTCGGTAGCGCGCCGGATTCGTGCGGGTGTGCTGTCCATCAACGGCGGCGCTGCGCATGGAGCCGACATTCCGTTCGGCGGCTACAAGTTCAGCGGCATCGGTCGTCAGAATGGCGAGGCCGGTTTCAATCAGTACCTCGAAACCAAGTCGGTCGCCTGGCCTATCCCCAAGAAGTAAACAGTGTCGTACAGGCGCCATGCCAAACCAGGGGGCATGGCGCCACTCAGTACTGCGACGATCAAAACCTCAAATGCCCCCTTTCGATCACACGTCTTCCACCGCGTCGAGGCTCCAGACCAAGGACTTTTCCAAAGGCAGGGGTGCTTTTGGCGGAACCTTTTTCAGTCCCAACATGCCGTGCAATACCAGCTCCGTGACCGCGTGGACAATAAAGTACTTATTGCGGTATTCATCGCCGTGCCGGCCTTCGGCATCTGCGGCAATGATGCGCCACTTCGCCTCGAAGGCATTGGGATCGTCCATCGTATTGGGATCAACCCCGTACAGATGATTGGTTGCGGGATCACGCGCCAGCACCTTTTTGCTTTTTGCGTGCTGAAACCAATACAGATCATCCTTGAAGCATTTGATGTTCCAAAGCGTTTTATCCTCTGGCAAATATTTTTCATACTGCTGAACCAGCACGATATTCTTTCCGTCATCGCCGATGGTCACAAAATTCTCGCCTTGCGGGAGCCAGGCTTTCAGCCGCACCGTGCGCCCGTCGAGGGCACCGCGGTGACCATATTTTTTCCACAGTCGATGCACGAATGCCGAAATCGGCAACGGCAAAAGATCAATCGTGCTCACCACGCCGCCCAAACCAATCACTGCCCACAGGTTGGGATCCTTGATCGAGCCTGCCCAGTCCTGCGGATTGCTGGTCAAGGTGGTATCACCGCCCAGCGCGGTGAAATTAACGCTCTCGGCAATATCGTGGGCCTCGGTATTGTGTACCTCACCAGAACCGGTCGCCACGCCACCACCAATCTTGACCACCGAGGCCTTGATACTGACAGCGGCCTTGGTAACGTCTTTTTGCTCCTGCGAATTAAGCTCACCCGTAATGCGCTTGTGATGCACAAAGAACAGCCGACCGCCCACTTCAACATCCATGCCGATGACATGACCGTAGCGGTTCAGCACTTGTTCGACTTTCAGCAATACGCCATCGGCAAGCTGCCGCTGAGGATCAGACGGCTTGTCGGCATTTACACCCAGGCGATCCGCCAGTGAGACAATGCGGTCATCCAGAAAGGCCTGTTTCTGCTGCTGCGATAACGCCTCGTAGGCATCAAATTCGGCGTCCGCCGCCAACCCCAGCGCGGTCATGATTTCACGCGCAAATCGCGGCGATACCACCGTACACTCGTCCAGCAGCACCCGCGCTCGTGGATAGTGCCATATACCGATCATGAACAGCTCTTTGGCCGTGAGCGACCCGGCACTCTTTTCACTCTGCTCGTTTTCAACCGATGCCGAACAAAAGGGGAAGCTGGCGGTGGCCGTCATTTTGGTGAATCCGTGGCTCACATAATTACTGCTGCGCTCGGTGAAGGTCAGCTCACTGGAGACTTCCGCCGCAAGAAACTCGCTACGCATGAAGTCGGACGACTGAGTAATCTTCCAGAGCAACGCCGGGTAGGCCGCAACCGCCGGTACATTGCCATCCATGCGGCGCCCATACAACATGCAGGAATTGCGGGCGATGATCATCCACTGTTCCTGCTTCAACGCCGAAGGAGGAATGACCGTAGCGGAATCCTTGGGAACACGAAGCGCTGATGGAATTTCAAACTTCACGCCATCCGGTGTTTTCAGCTCACGTTGTGAAAGATCAAGCACACTGCCCACTGGTAAGGCCGGAATCTCCGGCACCGGCATATCATTTGCCTCCTTCACCAAACGGGACAGTGCGCTGCACAACCCCGGCTTATCGGGTATGAGTTCCTTCAGCGCCTGCTCGGTCACATCCTTGACGTAGTAAAAGCCTTTGTCGAAAAACTTCGGTGCATAGGCGGAGGCTTCATTCCGAGCCAGCCAACGCGTAACTTCACTCTCTTCCATTTTCATGCCATACCCTCCTGTATAGAGAGCCTAAATCCTCTGGTACGGGCAGCTCTTGATCATTATCAAGACCGAGATGTAAAGCGCGCAAATTGATCCATTCGGTTGGCACTTTACGCAGACGTGCTAAAGGCTGATACCGTTCATTAAAATTACATGAAAGATGCCGCCCAACGCTCTATGAAGGGATCAACGTCGGGATCAGGGCTGTCAGCCGCACAATGAAATCCAGGGGTTCAAAGGCATATGGGTAGTGCACGATTCAAAAGACACCGGTCGGCGCTCTTTGACCTCAGGGCTCCACAATCGCAAAATCCGGCTGCGGCTGGTCCAGCAGGCTGAGGAAATCCAGCAGCTTCAGGCGGTCGCCTTCCAGTTTGAATTCGTCGTTCAGCAGCAGATCGGACAGGCCGGCCTGGCGCAACAGCAGTTGCTGCCACAGGGTGCGGGTGAGGGTGAGGCTGAAATCCGCGCCGGCATCGCTGCCTTGCCGGTGATGCAGAACGGCGTTTTCCAGCCAGAGCACATACTGCTGCTGGGTGTCGCTGAAATGCAGGTTGATCACGGCCTGCTTGCCTGCCGCCTTGTCGCCGTTGAGCAGGGTGGCGATGGCGTTGAAGAACTGCTCCATGGGAATGTGTTGCAGCATGGCGCTGGAGTTGGCGATGAGCACCGGGGGAATCACCCCTTTGCGCAGTTCCAGCGCGCCGGTCAGGTAATTGTCGCGCCAGGGGGCCGATTCCGCCTGGTAGCCCAGCTGGTCATAACTGCGGGCCAGCAGTTCCCGCGCCTGCGCGTCATCTGGGTCGGCAAACACCACATGGTTCAGCAGCTCCGCCGCCCAGCGGTAATCGCCGTCGTCATACGCGGTGCGCGCGCGGACTTTCACAGCCTTGGCACCACCCATGGCTTCCACGTAGCGGCCGGCCGTCTGGTTGGTTGGCAGCGGGTCCAGGTGAGCGGGGTTGCCGTCATACCAGCCGAAATAGAACTGATATACGGCGCGGGCGTTGTGTTTCAGCGTGCCGTAAAAACCGTGGTTGGCAAAGCTGTCGGTGAGGGAGGCGGGCAGTTTCAGCTGCTCGGCGATCTCCGGCGGGGTGAGGCCCTGGCTGGCCAGACGCAGGGTCTGGTCGTGAATGAATTTGTACAGGTCGCGCTGTTGCGCCAGGTAGCGTTTGGCGTTGTCGTTGCCCCACACCGGCCAGTGATGGCTGTTGATGATGATGTCGGTGTTGGCGGCGAACAGGTCGTTGGCCTGCTGGATATAGCCGGACCATTTCAATGCGTCCCGCACCTTGGCGCCGCGCAGGGTGTACAGGTTGTGCAGCGTGCGCGACACCAGTTCGGCGCCGCACCAGATTTTTTTCTCCGGCAGATGGAATGTCATTTCCGCCGGCGCTTCGGATTCCGGCACCAGCTGGAACACAAAGCGCACGCCGTCGAGCGTGTGCTTCTGGCCGGTCTGCGTGATGATGTCGGTGGGCGAGGCGATGGACACCGTGCCCAGGGCCGGCTGCTTGCCCAGCCCCGATCCCACATGGCCCCGTTCGGACCGCGCCAGCGACGAGCCGTACATGTAACGGGCGCGCCGCATCATCACGGTTCCGGCCAGCACGTTTTCACTCACGGCTTCTTCCATGAAACCCTGCGGCGCGATGATGCGCGGTGTGGCTGCGCCGGGCTTGATCGACTCCAGCAGCGCGTTCACACCGCCGAAATGATCTATGTGGCTGTGGGTGAAAATGATCGCGACCAGCGGGCGCGGACCCAGGTGTTTTTCCACCAGCGCCAGGGCTGCACGAGCGGTTTCAACGGAGGTGAGCGGATCGACAATGATGCGCCCGCGCCGGCCGTCGATGATGGTCATGTTGGCCAGGTCATAGCCGCGCACCTGGTGCACGCCGTCGGCCACCTTGAACAGGCCATGCAGATTGTTGAGCTGTTCCTGCCGCCACAGGGCGGGATGCACGCTGGCAGGGCGCTTGCCATCGAGGAAGGCGTAGTCGGCGGCATTCCAGACCGGCTTGCCGTCGGCACGGCGGATATCGAGGGGATCGTCGCTGGCGATGAAACCGCGCCGGGCGGCTTCCAGATCGGATTCGTCCTTGGCCAGTTTTTTTTCAACGGCCCTGTTGGCCGATGTGGTGACGCGGGTGGCGGGGGTGTGGCCATTGGCGTCGGCGTCTACGTCCTGAAATGGTTTGGTGTCTGGCGGTTGTGGTTCGCCACAGGCCACCAGCACGAGCAGACAGCACAGCAGCAAAAAGCGGGCAGGGTTGGGCATGGTCATTTCCACGGTGAGTGGCGCACGTCGTTGCGGGCGTTGCCGGATTGGAATGCTGTCAGGACTGACAGCTTTAACTGTAGCAGGCGGGTTTGTAGGGCGCCGATCGGGCCGCTATTCTTTCAGTTTCAATCAGCATCGATGATGGATATTCCAGTTGCGCGCCTTACGACCGCCGTTTTTCCTGCCACCCCGTTCCGGTTTTGTTACCGCTTTGCATCTGGCATTGGTTGCTGCGTTGCTCGGTGGTTGCAGCGATCGCGATGGATATCCGCGCGACTGGCAGCCTGCAGTCATTGCGCCTGATGGACAATGCCCCGATATCACCGGCACGTTTTATATCAGTGACCGGGTGGCGTACCAGTCGCTGGCGGGCGGCCGGTTTTATGAAGAGCATCCGCGTATCTGGTCGGTGATGAGCATCGCGGGCAATCCGCAGCAGGGGTTGCAGATCCAGCTTTACGAAACCAACACCGGTGCACCGGGTGCCACGCCGATCAAACTGAACAAGGGCAGTGAGTATCAATGCGAAAACGGTTGGCTGCAGCTGCCCTGGCCCGGCAGTATTCCCATGCGTACGGAAGAAGATAATCCGAATGACGAGCGGCTGATGGACAAGTCGCTGGCGTTCGCGAAAAACCGTGCCGGCGAACTGGTGATCCGTACCGACACCGCGCATTGGCACGGATTTCCAATCTGGTGCGGCGACGGTTGCAAGTATGTGCCCATACCCTTCACGCGCACGGTTTCCCATGCATGGTCGCGCTGGCCGTCGGTGCCGATTCCCGCGTATCAGCCATCGCCGTCAGCGCCGGGTGCAGAAGCCAAAACGGATGAAGATGCTCCTGCGGATGAAACGCCGGCCGGTCGCGTTACGCGTTTGCTGCGCGGACTCGCGCCGCTTGGTGTGCGCGTGACCGGAGTGAGCCCCGACGGTGAACGCTGGATTGGCCGTTTTCAGGGCAATGCCGATGATTTGATCGGCATGCACGAAGCGCTGATGAGTTCGGGGGCGGTGGCCGATGTCATTGTGCATCCGGTGGAAGGTCGCAAAGGCTCAGACAGGATCATCGAATTCAGTTTTGTCACGACGGCTTCGCAAGCGGAGCGCGCTGTCAGGGTGGTCGCGGAAAAAAATCAGGCGAAGGTTATTAAGGCGCAGGAAGAAGAGGATAATCGTGTTGCAAAACTGTTTGCCGGGACGCTGCCAAAAGGCGCGGCGCTGACGTCTTTTCAGCGCGTGGATGACGGCTATCAGGCCAGAGTGCAGTGCCCGGATGACGGTATGGTTTATACCGTCATTGTGAATGCCAATATGTCAGGGCATTTCTCGCGGGTTGGCCTGAAGAGCAAAGAGCGTGATCAGTGGGGCAGATCGATCGCCGAGATAACGCTGGGGTTGAACTGATATTTTCCAGGGCTGCCCTCAATGCTGCGCCGGCTTGAACCAGCGCAGCCGGTTGGCGTTGCTCACCACGGTCACGGATGACAGTGCCATCGCCGCACCGGCCACCACCGGGTTCAGCAACAGGCCAAAGAAGGGGTAGAGCACGCCCGCCGCGATGGGAATTCCCGCCACATTGTAGATGAACGCGCCCAGCAGGTTCTGCCGGATATTGCGCAGAGTGGCCTGGCTGATGGCAATCGCATCCGCAATTCCGTGCAGTGATCCGCGCATCAGCGTGATGCCGGCGCTTTCAATCGCCACATCGGTACCGGTGCCGATGGCAAATCCAACATCCGCCTGGGCCAGCGCCGGTGCGTCGTTGATGCCGTCGCCGGTCATGCCGACGATGGCGCCATCGGCCTGCAATTCCTTCACTTTGTCGGCCTTGTGTTGCGGCAGAACCTCGGCAAAAAATTCGGTGATGCCGACCTGATCGGCGATGGCTTTTGCTGTGACGGCGTTGTCACCCGTGAGCATGATTACCCGCATGCCATGCCGTTGCAGACGCTGGATCGCAGCGACAGAATCACTTTTCACCGGGTCGGCGATGGCGATGATGGCGGCCAGCTTGTCGTCGATGGCGAAATACACCGGGGTCTGTCCCTGCGCCGCCAGTTGCTGTGCAAGGGCTTCGTGCGCGTGCAGCTCGATGGTGTTTTCCTGCATCAGCTTGCGATTGCCGAACAGCAGTTTTTTCCGGTCAACGTTTCCGCGTACGCCCTGGCCGGGAATGGCAGTGAAGTTTTCCGCCGGCAACAGGGGCAGGCTTTTTTCCTGCGCTGCATCGGTGAGCGCCTGTGCCAGTGCATGTTCCGATCCGGCTTCTAGGCTGGCGGCCAGTTGCAGCACGGCATTTTCATCTGCACTGCCTGTGGTGTGAATGGCGGTGACCCGTGGTCTGCCCTGCGTAATCGTGCCGGTTTTATCCAGCACCATGATGTCCAGCTTCGCCGCTGTCTGCAGCGCATCACCGTTGCGGATCAGGATGCCATTTTCCGCCGCCTTGCCCACGCCGACCATGATCGACATGGGGGTGGCGAGGCCAAGTGCGCAGGGGCAGGCGATGATCAGCACGGTGGTGGCGGATACCAGTGCGAACGACAGCGCCGGTTGCGGGCCAAACACAAACCAGGCGATTGCGCTGGCGACGGCAATCAGCATTACGACAGGTACGAACACACTGGCGATGGAATCGGCCAGCCGGCCAATGGCGGGCTTTGAACTTTGCGCGCGTTTCACCATGTCGATGATGCGGGCCAGCGCGGTGTCCTTGCCGACGCGGGTAGCGGTGAAAATCAGGGTGCTGGTTTTGTTGAGAGTGCCCGCCGCCACATCGGCGCCCACCGATTTTTCCACCGGCATGGGCTCGCCGGTCAGCATGGATTCGTCGATGCTGCTGTGGCCTTCGGTCACCGTGCCGTCCACCGGAATTTTTTCGCCGGGCCGCACGCGCACCCGATCGTTCACCTGTACCAGTGCCAGCGGAATATCGACTTCATTGCCGTTGCGAATCACCCGTGCGGTTTTTACCTGCAGTCCAATCAGCCGCTTGATGGCCTGCGACGTGCGACCTCGCGCTTTTATTTCCAGCGCCAGGCCCAGGTTGACCAGGCCGATGATCATGGCGCTGGCTTCAAAATAAATGTGGCGGGATTGTTCGGGAAAAAACTGCGGAAATGCGGCCACCAGCATGGAATAGAGCCAGGCGGTGCCGGTGCCGAGTGCAATCAGTGTGTCCATGGTGGCGGTGCGGTTGCGGATGGATTTCCACGCGCCTGTAAAAAAATGGCGGCCCGGAAACACCAGTACGGCGAGGGTAAGCACACCCACCACCAGCCAGCCGATCTGCTGCTGCGTGGTGTGAATCATCATCTCGCCGCCGAGGACCCCATACAGCATCAGCGGTGCACCCAGTGCCAGTGCGAGAATCATGTCACGCAGGCGCGCGCGGTAGTTCTTCGCGTCGGCCTGTTCGCTCTCCGACAGCAAATCGGCCTCGTTTTCGCTCTGCACCACGGTGGCCTTGTAACCGGCCTTTTCGATGGCGCACACCAGATCTTCCGGCATGGCATTGCCATCGATGCTGGCGCTGCGCTGGGCCAGATTCATGCTGGCCTGTTGCACGCCTGGCACGTTTTGCAAGGCGGTTTCAATTTTGCTCACGCAGCTAGCGCACTTGGCGCCGTCAATCAATAAATCAGTGTGCTGGATTGCGGTCATGTTGATGTCCTCCTTTGGTTGACTGCAGACTCATGCTAAACCCTGGAGTCGAGGCATGAGTCAAGCAGTCAACATCGGGATTATAAAAAGTCGGAATCATAAAAAGTCGGGATTTTAAAAAAGCAGTCGGGACTTCTTATTCCATTTTGTCGGGGTTCTCAGAACCAGAAGTGCAGTCCTGCCACCGCCTCCGCGCCATCGGTTTCTTCCTCATCAGTGCGGGAAAACTCCGCCGTATTGCCGTATTGCTTCCAGTAGTGTATGCCGATGTAGGGCGCAAATTCCCGGGTGATTTCATACCGCAGCCGCAAGCCTGCTCCCAGGTCGGACAGCCCCGCACCCGTGCCAATTTCCGGATCGTTCCTGCCGTAGGCATTGAGTTCGATCTCCGGCACCAGCGCGAGTTTCTGGGTGAACATCAGTTCGTATTCAAGGCCCAGCCGCAGCGCTGTGCGCTCCTCATTGCCGACAAAAAACGTGGCGTTCACATCGATGAACCAGGGTGCCAGTCCCTGCAGGCCCAGTGCCAGCCAGTGTCGTTCAGGCTCCGGTTGCAGGTCTCCACGCCAGCCCATCTGAAAATCCCAGTACGCCGCCACGGCGCGGCTGTACAGCAGTTGCAGCTCGGCTTCTTCGGTTTCGCTGTCATGCCCTTTGTCACCGTGTAGATACTCGCCTTCACCATTGAGAATGAATTTGTTCAGGTCATCCCCCAGCCAGACTTGCGCGTCCCATGCAGTGACGTTGCCATCGTCAGTGTCGCGCAGTTCCAGCTGATCCAGATTGATACCGGTCAGCCAGCGGTGCTCATCCATCGCGGATGCGCCGTTGCCGGCAAGTAAGGCTGCTGTCATCAATGCTGTTGCAGGCAGAAATTTCATATTTGCTTTCATTGGCATTCTCCCTCAGCTCACCCGCACTTCGCGCATCATGCCCATCATGTGATAGAGCAGATGGCAGTGGTAGGCCCAGCGGCCTTTTGCATCGGCGGTGACCAGATAACTGATCTTGCTGCCCGGTTGCACGATGACGGTATGCTTGCGCGGAATGTAGCGTGCATCGCCGGTCTCCAGATCGCTCCACATGCCGTGCAGATGAATCGGGTGATTCATCATGGTGTCGTTCACCAGCGTGAAGCGGACGCGCTCGCCATATTTCAGGTGAATCGGTTCGGCCTCGCTGAAGGGAATGCCGTCGAACGACCACAGATACCGGTGCATGTTGCCGGTCAGATGCAGCTGGATTTCCCGGCCAGGTTCGCGAGGGTCAGGGGTGGGGTAGTAGTTGCACAGATCGTAATAAGTCAGTACGCGACGGCCGAAATTTTTCTGGTGATTGCGCAGGCCGATGCCGGGATCATCCAGTTTATATTGTGGCGCATCAGCCACCATGTCCACCTGCGGGCCGGATTCGGTTTTCGCATGCACGATGGCCGCAGCGCTGCCGAAACCGGCTTTGCCCGTGCCCATTTTCGGCTTCTGCTGCATGGCGTGATTCATGCTGCTGTGGTCCATTGTGCTGTGATCCATGCCGGCCATGTCGTGCCCGGCATGTTCACCGTGTGACATGTCCATGTTCATGCCCATATCGCCGTGCCCCAGCACCGGCACCGGGTCCAGGGCGGGAATCTCTGCCTGCAGTGACAGATCCGGCGTCAGGTTGCCCCGCGCATAACCGGTGCGATCGATCGCCTGCGCGAAAATGCTGTAAGCCATGTCGTCTTCCGGCTCCACAATGACATCGTAGGTTTCCGCCACGCCGATACGAAAATCATCCACGCTCACCGGATCGATCAACTGGCCATCGGCAGCCACCACTTTCATTTTCAGGCCGGGAATGCGCACATCGAAAAAAGTCATCGCTGCGGCGTTGATGAAACGCAGACGGATTTTTTCGCCGCGTTTGAACAGTGCGTTCCAGCCTTGCGCCGGCGTCTGCCCGTTCATCAGGAATGTGTAGGCATAACCGTTCACGTCGGAAATGTCGTTCTCGCTCATGCGCATCTGGTTCCACATGGCGCGTTCATTCCAGGTCTGTGCCACGCCCTTGTCACGAATGTCGCGCCACAGATCACCGGCGGTGCGCTCGCGGAAATTGTAGTAGTGGCTCATTTTTTTCAGGCGCGCGTGTACATCATCCGGATCGTCGTCGCTCCAGTCCGACAGCATCACCACATAGTCGCGGTCGGCCTGCACCGGATCGGGTTCGATCGGATCGATCACGATGGCACCGTAGAGGCCGGTCTGCTCCTGCATGTGGGAATGGCTGTGATACCAGTAGGTGCCGCTCTGCTGCACCTTGAAGCGGTACTCGAAGGTCTGGCCCGGATGAATGCCGTCGAAACTCATGCCGGGCACGCCGTCCATTTCAGTCGGCAGTATGATGCCGTGCCAGTGCACGGAACTGTGTTGCGCCAGCTGGTTGGTCACGCGCAGAGTCACGCTGTCGCCCTGTTTCCAGCGCAGGATGGGGCCGGGCAGGCCGCCATTGACAGTGGTGGCGGTGGCCGGCTTGCCGGTGAAATTCACCTGCGTGTAATTCAGGTTCAGGTCGAAGCGGTTACCGCGCAGGGTCTGCATGGCGTCGGCAGGTGCTGTTGCAGCCCGCAGGTTGCGTGATTGCCCCAGCGCCAGCAGCGTGCCCGCGCCCGCCGTGCCCAGTACAAACTGGCGGCGTGTGAGGCCGTTGCGATTGATGTGAAATGTATTCTTCATGTCACGAAATCCATGAGTGGACAGGATGTTGGCGGAATCATTCGTGCCACGGCAACGAGCGCTTCCATCAGCCAATTTTTACAATGCTCAATTGGAAATGCAGAGCTGCGCCAAATCGCAGGCGCAACTTGCCTGGGTCAGGCGAAGCGGGGCGGGCGCAGTGACTGTTCCACCGGCGATGCCGGCAACAGCTCGCTGGTGGCGTGATAGGTTTCAGTGACGGGAATCAACGTCAGTGCAGAGCAGGTGTCGACCAGCAGGCTGGCGGAACAGGCATTCCAGCAGCAGGAACAATCGGGCTGGCAGTCGGGGGAGTGTTGTGGGTTGCCAGGCGATGAATCCGTGGCAGTGATGTGCGCGGCAACAGCGCCTTCATGTCCTTCCTCATGACAATGCTGTTGCCCGGATTCCTGCGCTGCAACATTGGCAGCAAAGGCACAATGCACCATGCGCGTTGCGGCCAGCAGCGTCTGGCTGAACAGTGTCAGCAGCAGCAAACCAACCAGTGCGCGCAGGTGCAGTGTCTTCATCAATGGTCAGACCTGATTCACTTCGAAATGTTCCAGACCCGCTGAGTCCCACGCTGCCTTGTGGCTGATTACCGCCGCGCTGGCTTTGTCCGGTTGCAGGTAAGTCTGCGCCACCCGCTGCAGGTCGGCCACTGTGGTGCACAGTACCCGTTCGCGGAAGCGCTTCTGGAATTCATCATCGCGGCCGAACAGGCGATTCTGGAAGGCCTGCTTGGCTTCGCCCGCAGGGGACGCCGGTTTGTCCAGCGACCCAATCACGCCCAGAATTGCTTCTTCCAGCGGCTGATAACCGTGCTCGCGGCCCAGCAACCATTCCACTGATGCATCGAAATCCTGCAGGGTTTCGTTCAAACGTGGATCGCGGTAGGAATAGAAACGGAACGCGGCAATGTTGGATTCCTGCGATGCACCGCCGCCGTAGGCGCCGCCCTGTTCGCGAATGGCGCGGTGCAAAAAGCCGTTGCGCAGAAAGCCGCCCAGCACGGTCAGTACCGCCGCGTCGGCATGATCTGCCGGCACCGTGGGATACGCCTTGGCGCAGAAGTTCACTTGCGTGTTGGTGAGCCAGGCCTGCCTGACTTGCGCCCGCACTTCCGCCAGCGCCAGCGCCGCGTAGTCCTTGCCCTGCTGTGGTTGCCAGATGGTATCCAGATGGTGCGCGGTGGACTCGGTGGCATCCTGCTCGCCCACGATAAGGAACCGGCGCTGGCCGGTTTTCAGTTGCTGCGCCATGGCGTCCAGCTGCGTTTGCAGTTCGTCCAGCCTGCCAGTGTCCGACAGCGTGTTATCCAGCTGCTTGATGGCGCGAATGCCGGCCAGGCCACCCACCTGATGGGAAATCCGCGCCGCCGGATTCATGCCGCTACTGGCGGCTACCATCGCCAGCGCATGGCCTTGCCCGGTAATGCTCTGGTCCAGTCGTGCCCGTTGTTGCGCCACCAGTTCCCGCAGGCGGTCGCGTTCGTCATAGCGGGGCTGCTCGATGATCTGGTGCATCAGATCCGCCAGCGCGCTGCTGTTGCGTTTCAGCGCCTTGCCGGAAAAGCCCATCAGGCCTTTCACGGCCTGTTCATTGTCGATCAGCCCGCGCATCACACTGAAACCGTGCACGCCGCCGCTCACTGCGGTAATACGTTCCTGGATTTCCAGATAATCATCCTGGCCCGCTCCCAGTTCGCCAACGAAATGGCTGAACATCGGCAGCAGTTGCAATTGTTCGTCACGCAGCGTGGGCAGATCGTAAAAAATCTGCTGGTACACCAGGCCGTTGGTGCCGCGCACATACAGATGGTGTTTGCCGGATTTGAGATCCTGCGCGGTGAACGGCGGCATCGGTGTTTGCGCCGGCACGTCTTCCAGCCCGACTTTCGGCAGGATGGATTCGTCTTCCTCGCGTTGTTGACGCGCCTGAAGTGCGGCGGCCTGTTCCACCAGCTGCTGTTTCTGCTGCTCGCTCAGCGCGGCTTTCACATTCACCAGATCACGTTTCAGTTGCTGCTCGCGATTGTCTTCCAGCTTGTCATCCGGCTTCATCACGATGCGCACGCGGTGCGGGTTGTCCAGCAGCCATTCCTTAACCAGTTTCTGGATATAGTCGGGCTGCTTGATGTCGTCGTGCAGTTTTGTCAGCACCGGATCAAGGTTCAGCAGTTGCACTGGATCACCGCGATGAATCGCCGTGGACACCGCTGACATCAGCAGCTGCAAACCATATGGATAATGATCGCCGCCGATTTCGCGCTGGCTCAGTTCCAGCTGGTGCAGTGCCGCTTCCAGCCGCGCCTGCGGCACGCCGTTGTCCGCCACATCCTGCAACACTTCCACAACGCGCCGTTCCAGTTCTGCGGCTTTTTCCGGCGAGCTGCCTTCGATGCCGCACATGAACGCCATTTCACGGTTGGAATCTTCCAGTCCGCACAACGGCGAAGGGGATGCGCCCAGGTTGCCGGTTTCCAGCAGTTTGCGCAGTGGCGCGGCGCTGTTGTCCAGCAGCACGTCGGTCATCAGGTGCGCTTTGAGCTGGCTTTCCAGATCGGTGCTGTGGCCCAGCAGCCAGCCCAGCACGATGTGGGTCTTGTTCTCGATCGCCTCCTGCGCGGTTTCGTCTTCCTCCGGCAGATGACTGAAGGCAGTCTCCACGTTCAGCGGCGCGGGATAGCGTTTTTCGTTCGGTACCGTGATATGGCGGTCCAGTTTCTGGAACCGGTGCAATGCGCGTTCGTGAATGGCTTGCTGATGATCGTTGGCAGGAATGTCGCCGTACGTCATGAACACCGCGTTGCTGGGATGATAGTGCGTGTCGTAAAACGCTTTCAGCTGTTCGTAGGACAGATCAGGAATCGATTCCGGATCGCCGCCGCTGTTGTAGTGGTAGGTGGTGGTGGGAAACAGGTAGCGGTTGAGCTGCTCGTACAGCACGCTGGTGGCGGAACTCATCGCGCCTTTCATTTCGTTGTACACCACACCCTTGTACACCAGATCCGACTGGGGGTTTTGCGCGTCAGCAAATTCCAGCCGGTGGCCTTCCTGGGCAAAATCCAGCGGGTCCAGCCGCGAGAAAAACACCGCGTCCAGATACACCGACAGCAGGTTGTCGAAATCCTTGCGGTTCTTGCTGGCAAAGGGATAGGCGGTCCAGTCGCCGCTGGTCATGGCATTCATGAACGTATTCAGCGAGCGGCGGATCATCATGAAAAAGGGATCGCGCACCGGGTATTTCTCGCTGCCGCACAGCACGGTGTGTTCGAGGATGTGGGCCACGCCGGTGGAATCCACGGGAATGGTGCGCAGGGCCACCAGAAACACGTTCTCGTCGTTGTCTGCGGACAGGTGATAGTGCATGGCACCGGTCACCTTGTGCCGGTATTCGGACACCAGAACATGCAGGGATTCAATGGCTTCGGTGCGCAGCCATTCGAAGCTGGGATGGCAGATCTTCTGTTGTTCCGGTTGAATGAAACTGGTCATGTCGGGGTACGGCTTCCATCAGGTGATAGGCATTGGTCAATCTCAATCAAGGATAGTATTTCACCGGGCTGTTCAAAAGCCAATTTGGACAAAAGCCTGTTCTGCCCAAAAGCGAAGCCGCGTCACGCCGGATGCCTTATGTCCCCGTGCTAGAATGGCGCCCCGTTTCCACTTTCCAACCCAGACAATGACTATGGTTCGTTTTGCGACAATTCTGCTGATAGGGCTTTTCTCTGCCGGTTGCGCCAATTTTGTCGAGGATCTGCAGTCCTCCGTCGAGAACAGGGTTCAGCAAATGCTGGCCGGCAAATTCAGTGAGTTGCTGGCCCAGGGTATCGACTCCGTCATCGGTGGACTGGCCGTCACCGGCGGATATCTGGATGACCCGCTGGTACGCATTCTGCTGCCCCCACCCCTGGGACTGGCTATCGGCGTGGCCCGGGACCTGCAGCGCGATCCCCAGGCCACCCTGCTGGAAACACTGATCAACCGTGCGGCGGAAGACGCCATTCCCGTGGCGGGCCCGATCCTGAAAGACATGATTGTGAATATGGATACCGCGAAATTGCAGGGCCTGCTGGATGCGCCGGAATCTGCCGCCACGGATTACCTGATGGCAGAGGGTGGTGCGGCAGTGAAGGACGCCTTGCTGCCGGCGATCACCGAACGGCTGCATGCCAACGGCGCCATCCAGCTGTACGGCGAGCTGGTAGCTGCCCGGCAGGCAGCGGAGCAGGCAACGCAACCGGTAGTGGGCTCTGAGCTGGAGTCGGAATTGCGCAAATCCGTGGATCAGGCCGTGCCGGACATCGAAAGCCCGTCGCCCATGCCGCCCCTGGTGACGCCGCCAGTGGCCCCGGAGCAACTGGCCGGGTATGTGGCGGAACAGGCCATGGGCGGATTGTTCAAGAAGGTCGCCACCAAGGAACTGGAAATTCGCGATTCCCTGGACAGCATGGTGGAAATTCCCATTTGATCGCGGGCCCTGGAAATACCGCCCCGCAGGCAGTGCATCTTTCAACTTGCAGGATCTGAGCGCGCACTATGGTACCAAGCCGGGTTTGGGTGACATCCGACATCCATATCGATTACCAGGAAAATTTCAACCAACTGATGGACTTCGCCCGTCGCGGTCACCAGCTGGACGTGCTGATCATCGCCGGCGATGCCACCGATCGCCTGGACAAACTGGAATACCTGTTCGACCAGCTGGTGCCTTGCTTCTACCGCGTCATGTTCGTGCCGGGCAATCACGAGATGTGGATTCGGCGCTCCGACTTCGCCGATTCGGTGGAGAAATTCAACGCCATCCAGGCCCTGTGCCATCACCACGGCGTGCAGACCGAACCGCTGCGGCTGGGGCAGTACCAGCATGTGTGGCTGGTGCCGCTGCAATCCTGGTACGACGACAAGCAGTTTGCCGATCACACGCTGTACATGGAAAAAACCTCGGCGCTGGACCGCACCGATGACATGTGGGGGGATTTCTTCCACACCCGCTGGCCGGCGTCCATCGAGGTGCCGCTGGCGCAGTGGTTCGCGCAGCACAACGAGGCGTTCCTGAACTGGAATTACGACGCGCCTGTCATCAGCTTCAGCCATTTCCTGCCGCGCCAGGAACTGATTTTCGGATCGGACTTCAGTCGCAGCGTACTGGCCAAAATGTTCGATCCGCACCCGGAGTTCAATTTCACCCGCGTTGCGGGATCGTTGCGCATCCACGACCAGATCCGCCGCCTGGGCAGCCAGGTGCATGTGTACGGCCATCAGCACCGCAACCGGGTGCGCGAACTGGACGGCGTGACCTATGTGTCGCACTGCATGGGCTATCCGCGCGAGCGCCAGATGGGATTCGTGAAGGCCGACGCCCGGGAACCGCGCTGCCTCTGGCGCGAGGACACCGGGTTCTGCGTATGAGGAGCGCGCTGCTCCTGCTGGCCGACAGCCAGCTGCTGTTCCGCCCGGACCAGCTGCCGCAGCTGCTGCGCCATTGCACTGGACAAGAGCGCTCCACATCGCAGCCGCTGTCGGCCGCTTACATCGGTGCCGCCAACGGCAACCGGCCGGAATTCTTTGACCTCGCGCGCTCGGCACTGGCAACACTGTTCGGCCAGCCGGTGCCCTGTCATTTCATTCGTTCGGAAAGCGACATCCCGCCGGAACCTTGTGCGCTGGTGATCCTGGCGGGTGGCAGTGTCGAGACTGGCTGGGCGTTCCTGCAACAGCAACCCGTGCGGGACTGGCTGGAAGCCTGCCGCAGTGAAGCGGATGCGGTGTTCATCGGCGTGTCGGCCGGCGCGATTCACCTGGCCAGCGGCTGCGATCCGGAACAGCCATCGCCCGGTGCGCAAACGTACCTGGGTTGGGCGCCCCTGTTCGTGGCCGTGCATGAAGAAGGGGAGAACTGGCCGACTTCCCGGATTTGGCGGGAGGCAAAATCGTCGCAGGCATTCAGCAGTCTTCCTTTCGCCGGCCTGCCAATGGGGGGAGGGCTTTGGGTGGAAAACGGTCGCTGTGAAACCGTGGGTAAAACAGGACTGCGCTTGAGTCGGCCCTGACCAGCGTCAAGCCGTACCGGGTGGCAGCGGATTCTTGCCCGTGCGCACCAGCCACACCAGCAACAACACCCAGCCCACTGCAATCAGCCCGGCCATCGCTTCCGTCAGCGCCGGCACGCCGCTGACGCCGCCCAGACTCACCGGCGCCAGTACGAACGTCACCAGCGCAAATGCTTTCCCGACCCGCCCCTGTTGCCACAGCGGCAGCGACAGGCACAGCATGGCCACGCAAATGCCGAGGAACTTGGTCGTCACATACAGGCGCAGCAGCCAGAAATCCGGTGGCGCGGACTGGCCCAGCAATGCTTCGCCCAGTTGCAGCAGATACTGATTCTCGGCCAGATCTGCACTGGCAGCGATCATGGCCGCGAACGCACCCACCAGGCTCAGAGGTCGTCGCTGCCGCTTCCAGAAGCCCAGATTGGCCAGCGCCAGAAAGGCGCCATGCGCGCACAGGAACACCATGTCGACCCAATGGCCGGTCTGTGTCCGCGCCACCAGGGCGGCATTGTTGGCGAACAGGGCCTGGGCATCTGGCAGAGAGGTCACGAACTCAATGGCCAGAATGGGAGTGAAGTAGCCTGGTGGCAGCGACTCCAGCTGATGTGGATAAATGAATAACAGCGCCACACCGATCGTCAGAACCAGCAGCCCTGCAGCAGTAGCAGCCCGAAAAATCCTGATGTCACTCGTCATTGAACCAAGGTCCCCGTCTTCGTGGTGTCATACTTTTTGCCGTAACCATAGCACAGTCGGCAAACGCGGTTGAACCGGATGAAATGGGGGGCTGATGCGGGGACATCCGTGTCCCCTGCCGATTTGGATCGCGTGCCTCAGTAACTTTCGGGCAGCTTTTTCAGGATGCGGAACTGCTTTTTCTCGATCTCGATGTAACCGCCAGTGGCCAGATCCTTGAGGATGCGCGCCACCATCTCGCGGGATGAACCAATGCGGTTGGCGATGTCCTGCTGGGTCAGTTTTTCCTCGATGACGGTTTCGCCTTCCTTCTCGATCGACAGATCCATCAGAATCTTGCGGATGCGACCGTACACGTCCTGCAGTGCCAGCGTCTTCACGTTGCCGGTCAGCTGACGGATGCGCTGGGCCAGGTTGCGCAGCAGCACCAGGGCGATCTGCGGATTGTTCAGGATCACCTTGGTGAAATCATCCTTGTACAGGATCGAAAAGGTGGACTTGTCGGTGGTAATGACCGAGGCCGAGCGGGTGTCGTCATCCAGCAGCGACAGCTCGCCGAAATATTCGTCCGGCCCCATGGAATTAAGCACGAACTCACGGCCGTTTTCATCGCTCACATACACCTTCACCTTGCCGCCGGTGCAGATGTACATGGCGTTGGCCTGATCACCTTCATTGATGATCACGGTATTTTTGGGATAGGTGCGGGTAATACACAACTCCTGCAGTGCCGCCAATTCCTTTTCGGGCAGCCCTTCAAAGATGGAAATGTGACTGAGATCGGTCATGCGAAACACCCTGTTAGGCGATTTTTTACTCAATCTGGATTGAGCGAGCGGAAGTGATTTTTGTTGGTGTGTAACTTGATCATTGTAGTGGCTTCAACAGTGTAAAGAAAGTCTGCACCCACCGCGGAATGACGAATCGTTATGGCCTGCAGCTGCCAAGATTGCAGGTGATCTTTGGTGGCGGACTGATAAACTGCGCTGATCCAGAATGGCTCATCCCGGGGAAAGAAAATGAAATTCGTATCCTTCAATGCCAATGGCATTCGCGCCCGCCTGCACCAGATTGAAGCGCTGCTGAAGCTGCACGCGCCCGACGTGATTGGAATTCAGGAAACCAAGGTGGATGACGGCCAGTTTCCACTTGCGGAACTGCAGGGCATGGGCCTGCATGTCGAGTTTTTCGGCCAGAAAAGCCATTACGGCGTGGCCTTGCTGTCGCGCCAGCTGCCGACCAACGTGCACAAGGGTTTCAATGGTGGCGACGACGACCAGAAGCGCCTGATCCGCGCCGATTATGCGCTGCCGGGCGGCAAATCCGTCACCGTCCTCAACGGCTATTTTCCTCAAGGCGAAAGCCGTGACCATCCCGTAAAATTTCCGAACAAGGAAAAGTATTACGCCGGCGTGCGACAGTTGCTGGATGAACGCTTCCAGCCGGTCCACAACCTGATCCTGATGGGCGACATGAACGTGGCGCCCTTGGATAACGACATCGGCATCGGCGCCGACAACGCCAAACGCTGGCTGCGTACCGGCAAATGCTGCTTTCTGCCGGAGGAGCGGGAATGGCTGGATCACGTCATGCAGTGGGGGCTGAAAGATACCTACCGTGTGTTGCACCCGGATGTCAGCGACCGTTTCAGCTGGTTCGATTACCGCAGCAAGGGATTTGAGGCGGAACCGCGCCGGGGCCTGCGCATCGATCTGGTACTGGCCACTGCCGGCATGACGGCGAAGCTGCAGGACGCCGGCATCTGCTACGACATCCGCGCCATGGAACGCCCCTCCGATCATTGCCCGGTGTGGGCGGACTTCGCCCTCTGAACAAGCCCGTGTCCGACGCAACGATTCCCGGTTTCCTTCTCACGCGGCAATGGCGCGAGCAGGACGACGGGCTGACGTTCATTTACTGGATCAGCACGGCGGATGGCCCGCTGCAGGTCACCGTGTCCGGTCAGGAAACCGTGTGCTTCTTCCCGACGCACTTGCAGCTGCAGGTGGAAAAACTGCTGGCGGGGATCACGGGCTGGCGGGTGCGTCCGCTGGAGTTGAAGTCTTTTTTTTACCAGGACGTGAGTGCGTTGTACCTGCGCAGCCAGCGTCAGCTGCAACGTTGCCGCGATCTGTGCAGCGACGCGGGTATTCCCTTGTGGGAAGCGGATGTGCGGGCGGTGGACCGTTATCTGAGCGAGCGGTTTATTACCGGGGAAATCAGTGTGCAAGTGCAGGGTGAATCGTTGGGCGCAACGGCAAGCCGCACCCTGCTCAACCCCCGCCTGCTACAGGGTCCACGCATCGATCCGCAGTTGCGCATGGTTTCGCTGGATATTGAAACCGCGCTGGACGGCTCGCAGCTGTATTCCATCGCCGTGTTTGCCGATGCGGTGCAACAGGTGTGGATGCTGGGTGATGAGCAGGATTTCGTGCGCGCTGCTTCGCCGGCCGATACCTTGCCTGTAGACCTGGACGCTCCAGTAATTCCCTGCGCCAGCGAAAAAATCCTGCTGGAACATTTCATCGCCTGGCTGCAGCAGTACGACCCCGACATCCTGATCGGCTGGAACGTGGTGAATTTCGATTTGAAATTCCTGCAGCAGCGTTGCGACAAATTGCGTGTGCCATTTCGCATCGGCCGACGTCAGGATGAGGCCGAATGGCGGCAAGCCCGCGACGAAAGCCAGCACCATTTCATTCTGATCCCCGGCCGGGTGGTGCTGGATGGCATCGACACCCTCAAGGCCGCTACCTGGAATTTCGAATCGTTCTCGCTGGAAAACGTATCGCGCCAGTTGTTGCAGCGCGGCAAGCTGATCCACGACGTGGATGATCGCGGCGCCGAAATCACCCAGCTGTTTCTGCATGACAAGCCGGCGCTGGCCCGCTACAACCTGGAAGACTGCAAGCTGGTGTGGGACATCTTCGAAAAAGCCGGCCTGCTGCACTTTGCGCTGGAACGGTCGCGCCTGACCGGGCTGCCGCTGGACAAGGTGGGTGGCTCGGTGGCGGCGTTTGAAAATCTCTATTTGCCGCGCCTGCACCGGGCCGGATTTGTAGCGCCCAACATCGGCGACATTCAAAGTGACATCGCCGCACCCGGCGGCTACGTGATGGAATCGCGGCCGGGTCTGTACGAACACGTGCTGGTGCTGGATTTCAAAAGCCTGTATCCCAGCATCATCCGCACCTTTTGTATTGATCCGCTCTCCCTGTTGAAAGGCCGGTTTGAAGGCGATATGCCGGATGTGGCACCAGAGATTTTCAAGCGCAAGAAAAATGCGCGCGCTTCTATGGACAGTGACTGGATTCCCGGTTTTCACGACGCGGTGTTCAGCAAACGCCATCACCTGCTGCCGGAGATCATCCGTCAACTGTGGCTGGCGCGGGACGAAGCAAAAAAAGCCCGCAACCAGCCGCTGTCGCAAGCCATCAAGATCATCATGAATTCGTTTTACGGCGTGCTGGGCACGCCCCTGTGCCGCTTCTTCGATCCGCGCCTGGCCAGTGCCATCACCCTGCGTGGTCACGACATCATGTGCCAGACCCGGGTGCTGATCGAGCAGCAGGGTTACCAGGTGATTTACGGCGACACCGATTCCGTGTTCGTCTGGCTGCAGGGCGTGCGCGACGATGTAGGCGCCGACGGAATTGGCGCGCAGCTGGCGCAGTTCCTCAACCAGTGGTGGCGCGACAAACTGCAGGACGTGTTCGGTCTGGAATCCTGTCTGGAGTTGCAGTACGAAACCCACTACCGGCATTTTTTCATGCCCACCATGCGCGGCTCCGACACTGGCAGCAAAAAACGTTACGCCGGGCTGATTCAGTCTGGCGATACGGAAAAGCTGGTATTCAAGGGACTGGAAAACGTGCGCACCGACTGGACGCCACTGGCGCGCCGGATTCAGTACGATATCTGCTGGAAGATATTTCACAACGAGGAAGTGCAGGCGTATCTGCAAAATGTGGTGCAGGAGCTGCACAGCGGCAAACTCGATGAAGAGCTGGTGTATCGCAAGCGCATCCGGCGCCGGCTGGCGGAATACCGCAAAAACGTGCCACCGCACGCGCAGGCGGCAAAAAAGGCGGATCAGTGGCTGCAACAGCAGGGGCGTGCCACTCGCTATGAACGTGGTGGCTGGGTCAGCTATGTGATGACAGTGAACGGGCCGGAGCCGCTGGAATGCCGCGAGTCACGGCTCGACTATGATCATTACCTGCAACGGCAACTGGCACCGGCGGTGGACGGCATCCTGCATTTTCGCAATCTGTCGCTGCAGGGGATTGTGCAGTCGCAGCTGTCGCTGTTTTAACGCACGCAACTACGCAGCAATGATGAAGTGCAGCAGGGATTGAAATTTGGACGCTCAGCGGCATGGATGCCGCTGCGCAGCCCCCAGGGATGGGTTCACGGCGTGTCCAGATTTCAATCCCTGCTGCGCTTCAGCATCGTCACTTCCGCACCCGCATCAACCCTTCCTGACACACCGACGCCACCAGCTTCCCGTTCTGGAAAATCTGCCCGCGATTGAACGCGCGCGCATTCATCGCGCAAGGGCTTTCCATGTCGTACAACAGCCAGTCGTCGGCGCGAAACGGATGATGGAACCAGATAAGGTGATCCAGGCTGGCCGCCTGCACATTGGGATCAGCGAAGGACAAGCCATGGGTCGTCATGCCTGTGCCCAGCAGACCGAAATCCGACGCATAAGCCATTATTGCCTGATGCAGACCAAGATCCTCATCCAGCTTGCCATCGGCGCGGAACCAGGCCTGTCGGCGTGGCGGTTTGGGCGTGGGATTCACAAAATCGATCGGATCCACCGGCCGGATGTCAATGGCGCGTTTCTGGGTCAGCGCCGGGCGCACCCGCTCCGGCACCCGCTGTGCCACCCGCAGGCGGATCTCGTAATCGGATTCCAGCTGCTCAGGTGGAGGAATCTCCGGTGCCGTGGCAGCTTGATGCTCAAGGCCCCGTTCCAGCACATGGAACGAAGCCGACATGTTGAAGATCGCCTCGCCGTGTTGAATGGCCACCACGCGCCGGGTCGTGAAGCTGCCCCCATCGCGGATGCGGTCCACCTCATACACGATGGGGGTTTCTATATCACCGGGACGCAGGAAATAGGCATGCAGCGAGTGGCACTGCCTTTTTTCCGTGAGAGTGCGCATCGCCGCAACCAGGGACTGGGCCACCACCTGGCCACCGAACACACTGCGGCCGCCCACATCCCGGCTCTGGCCGCGAAACAGATTGTGCTCGATTGTTTCCAGGTCCAGCAGGTGAACCAGCTCGTCTAACAGATTGCTCATGATGTCCTCACTACTACTTTCAGGCATGTGCATTTCAATCGGATGCAGTGATCAGGTGTGCGTTGCAGCCTTTACAGTCTAGAAGAAATTCTTGTATACCAGCGGGCCAAACGCCACGATCAGCAGCGATATGCTCATCACCGTCAGCGGCAGGGTATAGCGTTCGTGGCGTATCCAGAAGCTGCCGTTTTTCGACTCATCGATGGCCTTTTCGATTTCATCCTCACCCACCACCTGTCGCGTCAGCAGGTGGTTCACCGCCACTGGCGGGCTCAGATAACCCAACTCGAACGCCACCAGCACGATCATCCAGAAATGCAGCGGTTCGATGCCCTGGGCATAGGCCGCCTGCGCCACTGCGCCGGACACCAGGATGATGGCGCCGAACGGATCCATGATCATGCCGATGAACACCAGCAGCAGAACCAGCGCCGCCATGGCGGCCCAGATGTTGCCGAAAAGGCTGCCTTGATCCGTGGCCGCCTGGATGATGCCGGAATCTTCAATCACACCGCCCGACGTAAGGCCCAGGCACATCAGCATTAATAACGCGCCGATGTGCACGGTGGTGTTGGTGGTGGCGGCGCGGACAGAACCTTCCAGCGTCGGTGCGCGTTCGCTCTCGTGAAAATCGTCGCGCTGTTCCACCGGCGTGCCAAACAGCCGCTCGTACGCCAGCAGCGCCAGCATGATCACCGGCAGGATGTAAGGCGCGGAATGTTCATCCAGATAGGAATCCAGTCCGAACGCATAGATGACGGCGACCAGGGTAAACAGCAGCGCGTAGGGAATCAGCGGACGGAACGCCTGCAGGCTTGGCATCAGCGCCTCTGACACCGGCGCCACCCTGAGCGGCCCCTGCCGCGCCACCAGTGATACCAGGAAGAACAACAGCGCGGTCAGCATGAAAATCTTCACGCCCCAGCCATACATTTGATCCGTCGTCACTTCCTTGTTGAGCACGGCGATGATCAGCACCAGCAGGCACGGACGCAGCACCACGCCCAGGCTGCCGCTCATGGCAGTGGCGGCGAGCGCCAGTTGACGGCGCGCACCAACGCGGCGCAATTCGGTGTAAACCACTGCACCCATGGCAATGATGATGATGCCGGACGCACCAGTGTATGCCGTGGGAATCGCCATGATCACCACTGCGACGAATGCCAGCAGTTCCGGCGGCAGTTTCCAGGGTTTGAAAATACGGAACACGTATTCGCCCAGGAAAGTCTGCTTGGCCAGCATGCCCACCCAGATGTACAGGCCCACGCTCAAATAGATCGACGAGGTGTCCATGATCTTGTCGACGAACAGCGCCATGCCCTGCGGGTTGTCGTGCTGCAGAATGTAGTAATTGGCGGAGCCGAAGGCCATGTAGCAATAAAGCGGAACCGCCAGCAGTGCCTTGCCGAAAGAGCCGCCGGGTTTTACTGATGCCGGCAGTTTGAAAACCTGCACCAGCGCTACCAGCGCCAGCAGGCCGAACCCGATCATGTAGGACCAGCGGATCGGCTCGTTCTGGATCACCGTGCCGGAGGCCCAGCCATTGATCAGGTAGTGGTAAGCGGAATAGGACAGCGCACCGTTGGCAACGAACTGGGCTACGGCGCCCAGACGATGGTCCAGCGCGGTCTGCATCGGGCGCAGGCCGATCTGGTGATAGGTGAGGGTGGCGGTCAGGGCGCAGACGAACAGTATCAGCAACAGCATGTTACTGGTGTTGTCGCGACTGAGCTGGGACAGCGACGCCAGCGTCATGTTGATGCTGCTGAAAATCGCAATGCCATCGGTGCGCTGCGCATTAACGCGTTCGATTTCGCTGTGCTTCAGCCTGCAGAGTTCCAGATCTTTCTGTACAGACTGACGCGTGGTGTCCGCATCCGGCGCGCCGAACATGTCGCCGAACGCATCATCCGTTGCGGTGTTCAACACTTCCTGCACGCGGGCTTCCACATCGATATTGGGATCGCAGTCCGGTGTCGGCAGATCGAGTCGCAACAGGTGGTAGTCAGGCCAGAGAAAATTACCCAGCCGGTTCACCTGCGCGTTGAAATTTTCCCCAATGCTGAACAGGATGACCAGCAGCAGGACCAGAAAAACCGGGAATGAGGACACCCATTCACGCAGGTTGCGTTTGACTATTGATTGGCTCATGGACTTGGTTCTGCGCTCATAAAAAAAGCAGGCTTGTGGCCTGCTTTTTGTGTGCCGGGGAGGGAATTATTCACGGTCTTTGGCAGTGCACTCTGCCAGTGAAGCATCCTTCTGGCAACGCACTTTGCTCAGGAAGCTCAGCATTTTGCCATCGTAGAAGCCCTGGTCGCGCAGCTTGATACGGGATTGACGGAACATTTCCAGGTAACCCGGTTTGTCGGCATCCGGGACCTCCAGCCAGTAGCTCGGCTTGATGCTCTTGGTGGAGGAGTTGATGTACTCCATGAAACGGGGGTACTGGCTCCACACGAATTCACGGGATTTCTGGCCGTAGCCTTCCGGGAATTTGCTCTTGCGGATGATCACCTGCACGGTCAGCTGGATCAGGGCGAAGTTGACGATCGCGCCGTTCTCACCCAGACCCTTGTACAGTTCCAGTGCGTCATAGGCTACGGCCGGCGCACCGATCACGTCCACTGTGCCGTTGTTGAACAGCGAGCCGAAGTTGGTGATGGAGGCAGTCACCGGCGAAGCGCCGATGGATTCCACCATGATGGCCTGGGTTTTGTCGAAATCCAGCACCGCAAATTTCTTGCCGGCCAGTTCGCCCACGGTGTCGATGCTGCGATCCTTGGTGAACAGGTAGGCCGCACCGGCCGGGCCAATGCCCGCCACTTCGTAATCGCCGTTCACCATCAGCTTGGCCAGTTTCGGATCAGCCAGATACTGCAGCACGGTCTTCATGTGTTCGTCGGTGGGAATGGCGCCGATGGAATCCAGGGTACCGGTAAAGGCGTTGAAGGCACGGCCGCGCAGGCCGGTTACGCCGATGGCGTCACATACGCCTGCCTTGAAATCCTCTGCTGCGATTTTCTCGTCAGTGTAGGCTTTCATTTCCATATCGACGCCCCACTTGAGGGCTTCCAGACGGTAGTCTTCCATCTGGGTGAACACGGGGCCGTTCTTGCCCACGATGTCCCAGATGCAGAATACGGGTTTGCCGTTGGCCGCTTCAGCATTGACGGTCAGGCCCAGTGTGCCAACTGTAAGAGGTACAAGCAGTGATCTGAGTAGTTTTTTCATGTTTGTTTCCGGAAGTAATGGTCTTCGAAAATCCTGACGTTCCCGAAAGCCGGCCTCCCATGAGCCGGCTTTCCATGGAGGGTGCGACAGGGGTTACAGCAAATCATCCATCAGGTTCTGGTCCAGTTTCGGCTGTTCCTTCTTGTCATTCCAGAAGGTACCGTAGGCGCCGATCGGTGTGCGGGTGCCAGTAGCCTGCATCCACATGCGGTCAGACATCTGCAGCAGCTGATCGCTGGCCAGGATGTCCACCAGACGATAGTCCTTGTTGGCGGCAGTGGTTTTCACCACGGTGGCGTGCTCACGGATGATGGAGCGCACGCGCTCTACATTGCTGCTGTTGTTGGAAACCAGTGCATCCAGCGCAGCAGTGAAGCGCACGCCTTCCTTGATGCCGATCTGCCGTGCAGCGGCCAGTTCCTGCCACGGATCCATGCCTTGTGGGGTGATGCCCGGAACGATGGTCCAGAGTGCGGCGCGAATGCCCTTGGGCAGGCCCCACCATTTCTTGTTGCCTTCCGCTGTATCCAGGCAGCCTGCCGCGCGCTCGGCCTTGGGGGCCACGCTGAAGGGCACGCCAACCTGCATGTTCGAAGCCACGTCGCTCAACGCAGCCTGCAGACCCAGGCCGGCGCCCATCAACCAGATCAGCTGCTGGAAATCGTTGTCGAACATGGGACATTTTTCGCCGGGTTCACCCAGCGCGCGTACCAGAGCCTGATAACCCTTGTAGTAACGGGCGGCGGCCATGGCATGCCAGCGCTTGGACTGGATGCGCTCATCCTGTGCGGCCGTAATGTTCTTTTCGCGGGAATAGCGCAGGTACAGCATTTCGTGTTCGAACGCGCGGTTGGTGGCGCAGGAGCCGCCTACCATGCTCATCAACACTTCGAGTTCATCCGGGGGGGTGGTGACGGTGGAGAAAGACAGCAGCAGCGGGGTCAGTGCTTCACCTGAGGCACAGGCGATGTTGGTATCGTCCGTGGTCAGCAGGTAGGGCAGCATGACATCCTGCCCAATGTTGTTCATGGTATCCCCTGTAACCTTATAAACAGCAGCAGAACAGCCGGCCAAAGCCACGCTGGCGGCGGCGACAGTGGCAACGAAGCCACGTGCCAGCGCACGACGGAAGTTAAATTCCATTAATGGGACTCCTCAGTAGTACAAAAAAATTCTTATTTTGATCGCGGTTTTTATTCTATGCGCCGCATACGGTACAACGGAGGCACCGTGCAGGCAAGGTCTCAGATACAAATCGCAAATAAGTCGATTCAGGGTGGAAACAAAGGGGATGACACCTGTGTCTTTGGAGCCGGGCCGCCTGTTTTGGCGGCCAATCCGATAGCTGGTGAGATGACTGATTTTGGCTTTTTTGTTCTCGCCAATGTCTACAGGGGAATCGCGGGCCGCTGGTGTAGAATGGCTTGCTTGCAACGGCTAACGGACGCCAATCCCCTCATGCTTTCAGATGCGTTAAAACAGCAGATCCAGCGCGGCTACAGCGAGTTCCTCAACCGCAAGCAGCTGAAGCCCCGTTACGGCCAGCGCCTGATGATCGCCGAGATTGCCAAGGCCCTGGCCGGCATCAAGATGGATGGCGAGGGCAAGCGCACCAGTGACAATCATGTCTGCGTGGTGGAAGCGGGCACCGGAACCGGCAAGACGCTGGCGTATCTGATGGCGGTGATGCCGGTGGCCAAGGCGCTGGAGAAAAAAGTGGTGCTGGCGACGGCAACGGTGGCCCTGCAGGACCAGGTGGTGAACAAGGATATTCCCGACCTGCTGCGCAACAGTGATGTCTCTTTCACTTACGCCCTGGCGAAGGGGCGCGGTCGCTATCTGTGCCTGAGCAAACTCGACCGCCTGATGACCCCCGGCAGTGACGTGGGCAGCACACTGGCCCTGTGGGAAGACCTGCAACAATTCGCTGTGGACAAGCACGAGGCCGAACTGTATCGCGCCATGGACAAGGCCGTCGAAACCCGCAACTGGGATGGCGACCGCGACAGCTGGCCCGATGGCATCGACGATTTCACCTGGCGCCGCGTCACCAACGACCATCGCGGCTGTACCGGCCGCAACTGCGCTTTCTACGACGACTGCCCGTTTTATTTCGCCCGCAACGATATTTACCGCTCCGATCTCATCGTCGCCAACCACGACCTGGTGCTGGCGGACCTGGCCATGGGTGGCGGCATGGTGCTGCCCGCGCCGGAAGACACGATTTACATCTTCGACGAAGGCCATCATTTGCCGGACAAGGCACTGTCGCATTTTTCCTGTTCCACCCAGATCCGCAACACGCAAAGCTGGCTGGGGGAACTGGTGAAAATGCTCGACTCGCTGATCCAGAGCGCCGGCTTCGACAGCATCGCCGGATCGGTGCAGGCCAACCTGCAGGTGCTGTCGGATGACCTGTCCGAACAGCTGGGCTTGTTGCTATCCAGCCTCACCCCGCTGGCGGAGCAGACCGAGCAGATGGATTCCGAACAGGGCAAGCTGGTGTATCGTTTCCCTGATGGCGTAGTGCCGGTGGAACTGCGTGATCAGGCGGCGCAACTGGAACCCATGACCGTGGCGCTGGTGAAGCAACTGCAGTTGCTGGTGGACTGGCTGCAGGAAGGCATGGACGGCAAGCGCTCGGACATCACCAAGCCTGACGCCGAAGCCTGGATGCCCTTGATGGCCACCCAACTGGCGCGGGCCCAAGCCGTTCTGCAGGTGTGGCAGCGCTACCATAACGAAGACGAGGAAAACCGCGCGCCCGTCGCCCGCTGGCTGAATTTTTCTGACAGCGGGTCCGGGCTGGACGTGGAACTGTCCGCCTGCCCGGTGCTGGCCAGCGATGTGCTGGCACGTTACCTGTGGAACCGCGCATTTGCCGCCATCGTCACCAGCGCCACCCTGATGGCGTTGGGCAATTTCGAGCGCTTCCGTTTTCGCTCCGGTGTACCACCCACGTCTGGTTTTTTCTCCGTACCCAGCCCGTTCGATTACGCCGCCGCCGGCAAGATCCGTGTGCCGAAACAAGCCTGCGATCCCGGCGATGCGTCCCGCCACACCCGGGGCATTCTGGATTACCTGGAAAAAACCTGGAGCGCCGTTCCCGGCACGTTGGTGCTGTTCAGTTCGCGCCGCCAGATGGAGGAAGTGTTTGAGCAACTGCCGGCTGACCTGCAGGGCGGAGTGTTGATGCAGGGCAAACTGGGCAAGGGCGAAGTGGTGCGGCGCCACAAGGCGGCCGTTGACGAGGGCCACACCAGCGTGATCTTTGGCCTGGCCAGTTTCGCCGAGGGTATCGACTTGCCGGGTGCCTATTGCAGCCGGGTGGTGATTGCGCGATTACCGTTCTCGGTGCCGGAAGATCCGGTGGACGCCACCCTGGCGGAATGGATTCAAAAACGCGGCGGCAATCCCTTCATGCAGATTTCAGTGCCGGACGCGGCGATCCGGCTGAAGCAGGCGGCGGGGCGTTTGTTGCGTACGGAAACCGACAGGGGCGAAGTGGTGATTCTCGACCGCCGCCTGATCGACAAGCGCTACGGCAAGCTGCTGCTGGATAGTCTGCCGCCGTTTCCGCTCGTAAAGGATTAAGGGCATTTGGCACGATCCTGTGAAATAAAGCAGTGAGTCGGGTTGTCTGTTCAAGACCGTCAGCGGCCATGGATGGCCGCTGAGGAGCCTACAGGGATGTACTTGTGGCGTGTCTTGAACAGACAACCCGACTCACTGCTTTATTCAGGCACGATCCAATTGTTCCCGTATCAATCAAGGCAACTTCACATACAACCGCGCCGTATGATCCACATAAGCCCCCAGCGGCTCCGGCTCAAGCTTCTTCACCACCTTGTGCACCACCGCGTGGGACGCCTGCTTCACCCCGTCCACACCCAGGTTCAGCATCTTGCGGGTGATCATGCCCATATCCACGAACTGGGCCGGCTGCAGGAAAAAGTGGTCAATGATCGTTGCCATCAGGTGATCGTACTTTTGCGCTATGTCTTCAACGTTGCGCGGAGTGAAGGCGCTGCCAGTGCCTTTCTCATTCAGGATACTGTCCAGCGCTGCGGCCAGCGTGCTGTCGATGGGAGTGGCCAGATACCACAGCCCGCTATTGTCGGTCGCGGAGTTCTTGATCAGTCCTTGCCAGAAAGTGGCCACTTGCTGCAGCTCTGCAATGTCGGCATCCCGGTAGATTTTGGCCGACAGCATCGACGAAGCCTTGTTGCCGGTGGAGGCGCACACATTGATGATCTTCTGCCCCATCGGGCTGATCCGGGCGATGGTCACGGTCTGCACCAGCAGAGTATCGATAATTTCGGTAGTGAGCTGCTCGATCACATCAAGGAAGAGGGCGCCGGCCCGCTTGTCCTTCGCAGCGACAGCTTCCAGAAACCGGTTCGACTTCTGCTGCATGGCGTCACTGAGGGGGAAGCCGACATGGGGGGTGAGAGGGCTGCTCATCGGACAAATCCTTTTAGTTGTTGATAATGTTGTAAGCTAAAGGCGAAAAGGCGGTTTTGCTGGAGTGGCGCGTTTATAGCACAAGATTTTCGCCATGCAAGTGAAATACTTTTCCACAAAATCTGTGGATAACTTTGTGAATAAACTTTTTAAAACACTCCACGAATCCCGTGATTCCGTTAGTTTCTATAAAATGATCAAAAAGCAGCCACAAAACAATAAATTTAAATAAAATCAAATAGTTAAATAATTATATCGCCAACACAATTTTTTTGCCGGACTTTTGACACCCGGTTTGTCAGGGCATTGCGGACAGTGTGCATAACAAAATTAGGTTGCGGGAACCCAGTTCCTGTTCCGGGCCAGTCTTGACTACCCTATTAACGGTGGGCGGCACTCACCCCTGCCGATAAGCAGACAACAGGCTGTTGATCTTGGGGGACGGTGCCAGCAAGCGAAAGCCGGCATCGTACAGCCCGGCGGGGCTGTCTTCCTGGCACCAGCGACACTCCGCCTCCAGATCCAGCGTGGCCAGGTGGTCGAGCGCTGAGATGTCTTCCAGGGCGAGATGGTAGCGGGATGTCGCGCTCATGGGTTTGTCGCTGGTAATCAGCATGCCGCTGGGGGAAATGTCGACCACGTGGCCGAACAGGGTGCGGGAGCTGCGTTCAAATACCCGCAGATAATAAACAAGATGGGTACGGTTTTCCTTCCGTTGATCGTCCATGGCCTTGACCTCCCGTCGGGGCTGCTCCAATTTATAAGGTAGTTTGCCCGTCAGGGTTGGTCAAATAATGCCCTGGACGTCCGGCAGACCGATTCACCCGGTCCGCGCTGCTGGTTTGGCCGCAGACTCTCATTGATCAGGGGTTGCAGCAGTTGATTCGCAGGTTGTTCAGACAGTGTATGGTTTGCTGGCTATTGCTCTGCCTGCCAGGGGGCGTGGCGTGGCCCGTTGCTGCGTGGGCGGACGATGGGGAACGGCAAATGTCGGTACCTGTCCTGACAGCTACCGGCGCCACCCTGCGCCGGGTGGATGCCGCCTTTCTGGATGGTCGGACCAATGTTTCAGTGAATCTGGATTACCTTCCGGCCGGTGATCCGGTCCTGCCCATCGAGCGTCTGCTGGAAGATGTGGTCAACCCCGTCTTGCCCTGGCTGGCCAATCACGCGCACGCGCCGGGGTTCGGTTTCAATCCCCATTCATACTGGTTTCGTCTGGCGGTCGACAACAGTACTCAACGCCAGTTGGAGCGACTGCTGGAAATCCGCAATCCGGTGCTGGACGAGGTGTTGTTCTACCAGGTCGATGCGGAGGGGAATATCGTCAATCTGGCGCAAACCGGTGACCGCAGGCCCGTGGCCGAGCGTCCCTTCTTCCACCATAACCTGGTGCTGCCGTTTGAGATTGCGCCCGGGCAGAGCCATGTGCTGCTGTTTCGTGTGACCACGACCGGCTCGCTGGAGTTTCCGCTGGAGATGTGGACGCCAGAGGCGTTCCAGCAGCGTGACCAGATCCAGTTGCTGTTCTATGGTGCCATGTTTGGCATTCTGGCGGTGATGGGGGTTTACAACTTCTTCATCTACACATTGTTCCGCGACTGGAGTTTCGTTTATTACGCCGGTTTCTCGGTAAGCATGATGCTGTTCGAGGCTTCGATACACGGCTTCTCCGCGCAGTATCTGTGGCCTGCCAGCGAGTGGTGGCGCAATAATTCTCTGGTGGTGATCATTCCGGTAATTGTGCTGTGTGCGGTCCAGTTCTCGGTGGTGTTCTTGCAGCTCAGGCTCGCCTATCCCCGGCTGATGCCATTTATCCAGTCAGGCAATATCGCGTGTCTGATCATGCTGGGGCTGGTGCCTTTCCTGGAATACGCCGTGCTGATCCGCATCTGTGCTGCCCTGGTGTTTCCCATCTGCCTGTTGGCGATTGCATTGGGTGTGCACCGCTGGCTCAACGGCTACAAACCGGCGCGCTATTTTGTCATTGCCTGGAGCGTGTTCCTGCTGGCGATTGCCTATTATTCGCTGGCCAAGTTCGGTCTGTTCGAGCGCACCGAGCTGTCGGAGTCTGCCGTGCAGATCGGTGTGCTGCTGGATACGGTGTTGCTGGCCTTCGCCCTGGCGGACCGCATGAATTCCCAGCGCAAATCCTTCATGCATGCCCAGAACAAGGCGCTGGAGCTGCAGCGCGCGGTCAACGAAGAGCTGGAACTGCGGGTGGAGGAGCGGACCCAGGCCCTGCGGCAGACCATGGGGGATCTGGAGCAGGCTAACCATCGCCTGCAGGCGCTGACCATGCAGGACGGGCTTACCGGCATTCGCAACCGGCGTTATTTCGACGACAAGCTGACTCAGGAATGGCAGCGGGCGATACGTAGCCGGGATTCCCTGGCCTTACTGCTGATCGACATCGATTTCTTCAAGTCTTTCAACGACAAATATGGTCATCTGGTGGGCGATGAGTGCCTGAAGCGGGTGGCGCAGGCGATCGATAATGCCATCACGCGGCCGTCGGATGCCGTGGCCCGTTATGGCGGTGAGGAGTTTGCCGTGATTCTGCCGGAGACCGGCGTGGAAGGCGCCCTGCACGTGGCGGAAAACATCCGGCTTGCGGTGGAGCGGGTTCGCATCGAGGTGGGAGAGGCGCGGGTACAGGTGTCGGTCAGTATTGGCGTGGCCATTCTGGTCCCCGATGAGGGGCGTGCCAGCCAGGATCTGATCCTGGTCGCGGACCAGGCGCTTTACGACGCGAAATCAGCCGGCCGCAATCGCACCCGCCTGGCCCAGACGATACAGCGTCACTGAGCAATGCTTCAGTTGTAACCCAGTTCAAACGCGGGGTTGCGATCCTTTTCCAACTGGCGGGTGTATTGCAGCCTGGCCTGGCAGAAATGCTTGATATCGGAATAGCCGCTGATGACCTTGCGGGTCTTTTCCGCGATCCGTGAAGCTTTGGTGGGT
>JABLXQ010000069.1 GCA_013178375.1 Gammaproteobacteria bacterium | reverse complement strand
CACCGGGCAGCAAAGTGGCGGGCAATGCCACCGTCCTGATTTTTCCGGATCTCAACACCGGCAACACCACCTACAAGGCCGTGCAGCGCAGCGCGCAGGTGGTGAGCATCGGCCCCATGCTGCAGGGGTTGAAAAAGCCGGTGAATGATCTCTCGCGGGGCGCCACGGTGGATGACATCATTTACACCATAGCGCTGACGGCGATTCAGGCGCAGGAATGAGCAGCATGTTGCCATGACGCGCAGGCCTCGTTGCTGATGGCGTACCTGTCACTGTTTCTGACGGCGTTTGCGGCGGCCACCGTGCTGCCGCTGTCGTCGGAAGCGCTGCTGCTGGCACTACTGCAGCAGGGATTTTCACCGGCACTGCTATGGCTGGTGGCCACCATCGGCAACACGCTGGGATCGGTGGTGAACTGGGGAATGGGGCGCTACCTGCTGCATTTTCTGGATGCACGCTGGCAGCAGGAACGCTGGGTGCCGATCAAGCCGGCGCAACTGGAAACCGCGCAACGTCAGTTTCAACGTTATGGTGTGTGGAGCCTGCTGTTCGCGTGGCTGCCGGTGGTGGGCGATGCGTTGACGCTGGCAGCTGGAATTTTACGGGTGAATTTTCCGGTGCTTGTAACCCTGACCGCCATCGGCAAGGGCGCGCGTTATGGCGTGTTATTGTGGCTGGCGGAAAAAGCCTTCACGAATTGATTACAGTTTCAGGTGCTCGATCGAACGCATCATCCGTGTTGACAGCTCCGACAGTGTCCGTGCCGCATCCGCATTGCGCTTCACACTGGTAAACACTGCTTCCATTTCATCGCGCAACTTGATCACGTTCTGGTTCACGCTTTCCACCGTGGTGCTCTGCTGGGTGGTGCTGACCGCGATCTGGGTATTGGAATCGTTGATGCCCTGCGCATTGCCGGCAATCTCGTGAATCACCGCGCCAGCCTGTTGCGCCTGTTCGACACAACGGCCAGCGTCATTGGAACGATCAGTCATCACTTTCACTGCCTGCACCGAACTCTGCTGCAGGCGATCCAGCATGGCCTTGATCTGGTCGGTGGAATCCTGCACCCGTTGCGCCAGGCTGCGCACTTCATCCGCCACCACGGCAAAACCACGGCCCTGCTCGCCGGCGCGGGCAGCCTCGATCGCGGCGTTGAGCGCCAGCAGATTGGTCTGTTCAGCAATCGACTTGATCACATCCAGCGCGGTGCCGATGGAACTGGTTTCATCCGCCAGTTTGTGCACTACCGCCGCGCCATCGCGAATATCGGTGGCGAGCCGCGTTATGGCCGTCACCACGAAATCCACCTGCTGGTTGCCGCTCCTGGCCACCTTCACCGATTCCATCGAACGCACATTGTTTTCATTGGCATTGCGTTGCACATCCTGGCTGGTGCAGGCCATTTCAGTAATCGCCGCCGCCAGCTGCTCGGTTTCAGCCTGCTGCACTTCCACGCTCTGCACATTGTTGCTGGATTCCCGCGCCAGATGTTCCGACATGGAATCCATGGTGAACGCCGCCGCGCGAATTTCGGTGACGATGCGCGACACGTCCTTCACCATGTTGTTGAATGCCAGCGTCATCTGCCCCACTTCATCGGACGACTCGGACACCGCGCGCACCGACAGATCACCCTGTTCATGTACCCTGCGCATGGCATCGCGCAACGCCGCCACCGGTTTCGATACAAACTGGATCAGTGCCTGCGACGCCGCCATTACCAGCAACATCATCAGGAACACCGCGCCGCCGTAATAGAAAAACTTCTGCCAGCTCAAGGCCAGGATCGACGGCACTTCGACGATCATCCCCAGCGCCTGGCCGCTGCCGGTGGATTGCAGTGCGACATAGCGCAGCGCATCACCGCCGAACAGATCCGCCCACCAGCGACCCAGCATGCCCGAGCCGGATCTGTCATCAAACTGGAAGCCACCACGCAACGGCAAACTCGCCACCCGCTGCTGCAAGTCTCGGCCGGAAATTGCGGCATCGCCCAACCAGCGCACATCGTCTGCTGCAATGATGAAACCTGCGGACAAATGGATCGGCGTATTTTCCGGCTGCAATTGCATCTGTTGCGCCTGCAGCGCCAGCAGTGGCCTGGCCTGTTGCTGTGCCTGCTCCAGCAAGCCCTGCCGATAATCGACAATGGCTGCCAGCACCAGCAGCAACATGCCCGCGAAGCTGACCAGATTCACCAGCCAGAATTTGAATTTGAGAGGAAGATCCAGCAGAAAACGCAAGGGAACACCACCGTGCAGAATATCATTCGTGCCATTTATAACCGGACGCGCTAAAAAACACTGAACGTGCCGCGCGACAACACCCGGAATAACTATAGCAGCTGGATATAAAACGGAGCGCTCACAGAACCCGATCCATGATCAGGCCATCCACTCCACTTCATAGCCGGAGTACTTGCGGATATTGATCACGCCGGTGTCCAGCATCAGGTACTGGCCCTTGATGCCCAGCAAGACGCCCTGCAACAGGGGATCTTTATCCAGATTGATACTGCTCACCTTCACCGGATACTGCAGAACCGGATACTCGATCTGCACCACTTGCGCATCGGCAATCGGCGTCAACGCGGTAGCACCCACCTGATCCTTCAGCACATCCAGCTCCAGCGCGCACAGCTGCAGCAGACGATCCCGCTCCGCCAGCAGGTCCACGGGGGTCACCTGGTTTTTCAGCATCGCCTGCCACTGGGTTTTGTCCGCGACGTGCTTGCCCAGCGTGATTTCCACCAGACCGGAATGAAAGCGGCTGTCCACGTTGAACACCGGCAACGCCTGCACCGCGCCCTGATCGATCCAGCGCGTCGGCACCTGGTTGTCGCGGGTGATGCCTACCTTCAGCCCTGAAGAATTGGCGAGATACACCGTGTGCGAACGGAAGCAGAATTGCTGCGCCCAGTCCGGCTCGCGACAGGTGCCCTGCGCAAAATGACACTGCTCGGGTTTGACGATGCAGGTGTCGCACTGCGCCAGGGAACGAAAACAGGGAAAGCAGTAACCCTGATCGAAACTCTTGCTGGTCTTGCGGCCGCAGTGCACGCAGAAAATGCGCCCGGTATAACGCATCTGCACGCGCTGGCCCAGAAACGGATTCAGCGGCACCACCGCGTCGCCCAGCGGTAATCCGTACTGCACCGGGGCCTGCAATTCGCTCTTGAGTTTCGACAATGTACCTAACATGACAAGTTATTCACCGGCGCAGGACGTGGGGGCCACACGTTACCAATCCGCCTTGACCGGGTCAAACCGGATTGCCGATACTCGGACGCACCGCATTCCATCCGGAGACTTTCATGTCATTCAAAACCCTGACCGTTTCGATTCAGGACAAGATCGCCCACCTGGAGCTGAACCGCCCGGCCGAATTCAACACCATGAACGAGGATTTCTGGCGCGAACTGCCGCAGGCCATCCGTGAGATTGACGAAAAAGCCGCGGCGCGGGTGATCGTGATTTCCTCCACCGGCAAGCATTTCACCGCCGGCATGGATCTGGGCGTATTCATGAATCCCAACAACATTTCCATGCAGGGCGATCCGGCCCGCGCCGCCGAACAACTGCGCCGTCTGGTGCTGCAATTGCAGGATGCCTTCAACGTGCTGGAAACCGTGCGCATGCCGGTGCTGGTGGCGATCCAGGGTGGCTGCATCGGCGGTGGCGTCGACATGGTGAGCGCGGCGGACTGCCGCTACTGCACGGCGGATGCATTTTTCTGCATCAAGGAAACCGATCTGGGCATGACCGCCGATGTAGGCACGCTGCAGCGTCTGCCACACCTGATTCCACAGGGCATGATTCGCGAACTCGCCTACACTGCCGGCAAATTATCGGCGCAGCGGGCAAAGGAAATCGGTCTGGTGAATGAAGTGTTTGCCGATCAGACAGCGCTGCTGGCCGGCGTGATGAATATTGCGAAAGAAATTGCCAAACGCTCGCCGATGGCAGTGGCCGGCTGCAAGGAAATGATCAACTACAGCCGCGATCACAGCGTGGGCGACAGCCTGAAATACATGGCCACCTGGCAGTCCGGCATGTTCCGCCCCGAGGACATGATGAAGGCGATGATGGCGCAACAGCAGAAAGCCACGCCGGATTTTCCCGAGATATTCCCGATTAAACCGCCGTTTTCCGGCTGACCGCACTTCACATCAACTGGCCCCAGCAGCCCGCCTGACTGCTGGGGCCGAATCGTTTCGTTTCAAAAGCCGAAGTTAAAGCCGACCCACCAGCCTTTGTTGTTTTCGACCTCATAATGGGCGGGATCAAGGAAAGGAAACCGGCTGTCCAGTTCCGCGTCGAGATCAACCACGGTATAGCGCGCGCCCACCTCAAACTCTACCCGGTTACCGAGGGCCAGATTAAGGCCTGCGCGGACGCCATACAGAATGTTGCTGTCATCGCCGCTGTTGTAGCCCGGTATTGCGGACACATCAAGCCAGCCATATCCGAGGTCTCCACCGATGAATGGCCTCAGTTGCGAATCGGATGACTTGGTCAGGCTGGGAAAGAAATAGCTGTAACTGACATCGAGCAGGTCCAGGTCAACCTCATCGCCGATACTGAAGGCATGCCACTCTGCAACAATGCGGCTGCCGCCGCCTGGCTCCCCGACGCCCACTATCAATCCCAGTGAGGTGTCAGATTCCGACGTATCTTCTTCCACATTGCCAAAACTGTCAGTCACGCGGATGTCCAGCGATTGCCTGCCAATCTGCGCGCCCAGAATTAAATCGGCACTGGCCGCGTTTGCCGCTGCGAATGCGCACGTGAATACCAGGATTCGGCTCAACATATTTGCCTCCTATTGCTGTTGCCAGCGTGAATTTCCCTTTGCTGCTCCGTCCTGCGCGATGCAGGTCCGGACCATTGAGAGGTGAAGGTAGCATACCTACTCTGCGGTCACTATGCGGGTTTTTGACGGAGGTCAACAGTGTGACGTTCGCTTGACCAGGATCAAGCGGAGATTGGCGCGATTGGCAAAAGTCTCCAGCTTCAACTGGCGGCATTCTGCCAAAGAATCTGAAGACCTATTGCCGTTATGATACATTTGTGTATCATTAGCTGCAATTACGTTGCGGAACCCATTCTTTTGTGGGCGCGATTCACTTCACCTATTGTCGAAGAGACACCGATTGTGAGCGATCTGTCGAAGAAGCCTCTTGCCATTGAATCTATAAGAAAATCGGCCGCCATGGGGGCTATGGATGTCCGCTCCTCGAACACTGTCAAATTCTGGGCCGTGGTGGGTGCTGCGGTCCTGGCGCTCACGTTGTACGTCTGGATCAGTTGGATCACTGGCCCCTATTTCGTGCGGGTGCCCAGCGGGCCGAGCGAGCCGCCGCTGTACATGAAAATTCCGCTGATCGCCAATGCGGTGATTTTATGGATCGCGGCGCCATTCGCGTTGTGGTATTTCATCATCCGCCCGTGGGTCCGCGAGCGGCGAATTACGCTGGACGGCATGCTCTTCGTGTCGATGGGGTTGATGTTCTTTCAGGACCCGCTGCTGAACTATTTCAATACCTGGTGCACGTACAACACCTGGATGTGGAACCGCGGCTCCTGGTCGTCGCATATCCCTGGATGGGTCTCGCCGGAACAGCCAGGCGCCATGGTTGCGGAACCACTGTTGACCAACCTCCCGGGATACGCGCATGGCGTTCTGTTTCTCACGATCGTCGGCTGCTGGATCATGCGCCGGATCAAATCGCGGTGGCCAGACATCAGTAATGTTCAACTGATCCTGTTCACATTTGCGATTTCCTTCGTCTGGGACTTCGTGATGGAGGCCCTGATCATGCTGCCGATTGGGTTCTACACGTATCCCGGGGCCATTCGGGCTGTATCGGTCAATGCCGGCACGTACTACCAATGGCCGGTCTACGAAGGGCTGATGTGGGGAGCTGTCCAGGCTGCGTTATGCTGCCTGCGTTACTTCGTTGATGACCGTGGTCGTACTATCGTGGAACGCGGCCTCGACCAGGTCCGGGGTGGGTTCATCAGACAACAGTTCACACGATTCCTGGCGATTTTCGGAGCGGTCAGTGCTTCCTTCTTCCTTTTCTACAACGTGCCTGCGCAGTGGATCGGCATGCACTCCGACCCATGGCCGGAAGACCACATGAAGCGGTCATACTTCGTTGGCGGTATCTGCGGCGAGGGAACCGACAAGCCGTGCCCCCACCCCAGTCTGCCGATACCGACCAAGCATTCCGGTTACATCAACACCGAAGGCAAGCTCGTCCTGCCGGCGGGCGTTGAGATGCCGCCTGTCGTGCCTCTCGAGCGAGCGGACCGCAGTGGCGATCAATAACCCAAAGCAGTCTTCCTATTTAGTCGCCGTGCATTCCTCCTCGCCGCATCGACGACTTGTAACTACGGTTCACCGCCTCATGCATAAATTGTCTGACCGAACATTCCAGACATAGAGAACCATTCGCGACGAGTTTATGCTCCAAATGACATTTACTTGCCTGGCTCAATCAATTCGCCCGCACCCGCTGCGATTTGAAACCACGCACAGCACTCGTCGAAACATAACGCACCAGACCAATCAGCGGATGCTCGTCCGGTTTGGTGGGTTCGCCCTTCGCGATCCGTTCCAGCTGTTTCGCGTACCAGACCGTTTCCATCATCGCCATGTCGTCGATCAGCTTGATGCCGGTGATGCGGCGCTTGATGTCGCTGCGGGTGATTTCGCCGCGCAACAGACGGTTCGGCAGATCCGGCACCACCGCCAAAGGCCGTGCAATTCCCACCAGATCGGTGGCACCGCTCTGCAGTGCCTGCGCCATGCCGTCGATGGAGCGGAAACCACCTGTCACCATCAGCGGTGTTTTCACCCGGGCACGAATCTTGTCCGCGTACTCCAGGAAATACGCCTCCCGCGCGAGCGTCGATGCTTTACCAGTAACTCCCGTCATCTGCGGCATTTCATAAGTACCGCCGGAGATCTCGATCAGGTCGATGCCCGCATCTGCCAGCATTTCCGCCACCTGCATGGATTCCTCCTCGGTAAATCCGCCGCGCTGGAAATCCGCTGAATTCATTTTGATGGAAACCGGAAACGCGGGGCCGGTGGCAGCACGCATGGCGCGCAGGATTTCCAGCACGAAACGGGCGCGGTTCGGCAGACTGCCGCCCCACTGATCCGTGCGCTGGTTATGGTGCGGCGACAGGAACTGGCTCACCAGATAGCCGTGGGCGCCGTGAATCTGCACACCGGTAAAACCGGCCTTCTGCGCGATGCGGGCCGACGTGGCGAAGCGTTCAATCAGGTTCTCGATCTGCGGTTCGGTGAGCGCAACGGGCGGGTTGAAAAAGCGTTTGAAACGGGGCGCAAGGGGAATGGCGGACGGCGCCACCGGCTGCTTCGACACCTGCACCGGCGACTGCTTGCCGGGATGGTTCAGCTGCATCCACAGCTGGGTGCCGTTGGCGGTGCCGGCTTTCGCCCAGGCCTGCAACTGGGCCAGATCACGCTCGTCTTCCAGCGCCACGTTGCAGGGTTCGCCCAGGGCACGGCGGTCGATCATCACGTTGCCGGTGATCACCAGGCCGGTGCCACCCCGCGCCCAGGCGCCGTACAGATTCGCCAGATGGGGCGTTACCCGGTTGTCGATCGTTCCCAGGGCTTCGCTCATGGCGGATTTGGCGAACCGGTTCTTGATGACGGTGCCATTGGCAAGGGTCAGCGGCTGGGCGAGCAGGTCGGCTGGTTTCACTGGGATGTCTCCGGATTCATTAAGCATGGGAACTGCAATAGTTCGAAAGTTGTAAAACTATCGCAGTTTGGCCTGCCCCGTCAAACCCGATCCAACCGCACACGCCGCGGCCGAGTGAAAGTGCAATCCCGTGGTATACTCGCGCTCCCTTTTTCCGGAGCATTACCATGCTGAAAGTAAACGAATATTTCGATGGCAAAGTGAAGTCCATCGGCTTCAAGACTGCCACCCTGCCCGCCACCGTCGGTGTGATGGCACCGGGCGAATACACCTTTTCCACTTCGCAAAAAGAAGTCATGACCGTGGTCAGCGGCGCACTGACCGTCCTGCTGCCCGGCAGCAGCAACTGGCAGACATTCAACGCCGGCCAGGATTTCATCGTTGGCGCCAACCAGTCATTCCAGTTGAAAGTGGCAATCGATACTGCTTATCTCTGTAGTTACGAATAAGGCAATTACGAATAAAACGTTTGCCCCCAATCCGGCAGGAGAAACAACATGGCCAAAGCCTCTGCACGACACATCCTGGTGAGCAGCCAGGAAAAATGTGAAGAACTGAAAAAACAAATCCTCGCGGGCGCCGACTTCGCGGACGTTGCCAAGCAGCATTCCACCTGCCCATCCGGCCGCAAGGGTGGCGACCTCGGCCAGTTCGGCCCAGGCCAGATGGTGCAGGAATTCGATCAGGTGGTGTTCAGCGCACCGGTGAATACCGTGCAGGGACCGGTGAAAACCCAGTTCGGTTACCACCTGCTGGAAGTGACCAGCCGGCAGGACTGATTTTTTCAGTGTTGCACTCCAAAGTTGATCTTGGGCCCATAAAAAAGGGCGGTGGCTTCTGTTCCCCGCCCTTTTTTGTCGCGCCTGCAACGCTGATTACTCAGGCTCCGGACTGTTCGCATGCGTCATCTGCGCGATCATCTCCGGTGTTTCCAGACTGATCCGCCCCAGTGCGCCACTGCGTAATTCATTCAGCAAAATCTCCGCAACCTTGTGCAGGTCCGCCCCGCCACCACGGCGCAGGCAGCCACGCCGCGCCCCAATCGCATCCATGATTTCCACCGCCGACGTCGGCAACGGCTCCTGCAACTGATAGCGGTTTACCAGCGCTTCCGGATACGCTGCCCGCAGGAAGTCGATCGCGAACATCGCCACTTCGTCGAATTCGATTACCGTGTCCTTTATTGCACCTGTTGTCGCCAGACGATAGCCGCATTCTTCCGGTGACAGCTTGGGCCAGAGAAATCCGGGTGTATCCAGCAACACGATATTGTTGGGTAACTGAATCCGCTGCAGCATTTTCGTGATGGCAGGCTCGTTGCCGGTCTTGGCGATGGCGCGCCCCGCCAGCGTGTTGATGAGCGTGGACTTGCCCACATTGGGAATGCCCAGAATCAACACCCGCACGGTTCTTTTTTCCAGATTGCGATGCTTCAGCAGCTCGGGAATCAGATTGAGCAGGCCGGACACTTCGCCCGGATGTTTCTGGGTCAACGCCACCGCCGTGACGCCCGGCGTCCGCTCGAGATGACGCATCCAGCGCTGCGTCACCGCCGGGTCTGCAAGATCGCTTTTATTGAGAATCTTGATGGCCGGAGTGCTGCCGCGCAACGCAGGCACCAGCGGATTTTCACTGCTGAAAGGAATGCGCGCATCCAGCACCTCGATCACCAGATCGACCTCGGGCATGATTTTTTTGATTTCCTTGCGGGCCTTGTGCATGTGGCCAGGAAACCAGTTGATTGCCATAGTGCATACCTTCTGTGTGGCAGCGAACAGGTACAGAGACGCATGGCGAGTGTTATGCCTGCGTCAATTGCTCCGGTTTTGCCGACTGCAATTCATAAAGATGACGATACAAGCCATCCGTTTCCAGCAACGCGTGATGACTGCCCTGCTGCATGATCTCGCCCTGGTGCAGCACCAGGATGCGGTCCGCCTGCGTGATTGTCGAGAGGCGATGGGCGATCACCACCAGCGTGATGCTGCCTTTCAACGCCAGCAGAGAATGCTGCACCACGGCCTCGGTTTCCGAATCCACATTGGCAGTGGCTTCATCCAGCACCAGCACCTGTGGCTTGCCCGCCATGGCCCGCGCCAGCGACAGCAATTGCCGCTGCCCTACCGACAGCGACTGGCCTTTCTCGTCCAGCATGGAATCGTAACCCTGCTGCAACTGCAGCACGTGCGGATGCAACCCGACCGACTTCGCGGCGGCTTCAATGTCGGCGCGGGACAGACCTCGGCCGATATCGATATTGTCCGCCACTGACGCCGCGAAAATGAAACTGTCCTGCTGCACGATGGCGACGGTCCTGCGCAACAGATCCTGGGAAAATTCCGTCAGATTTTCACCGCCCAACGCGATGCTGCCTTGCGTTGGCGCGTAGAAACGCAGCAACAGGCTGGCGATGGTGCTCTTGCCGCTGCCGGTGTGGCCCACGATCCCCATGAACTGGCCGGCGTCGAGATGAAAATTGATGGCACTCAGCACCGGCTTGATACCGTCGTAACTGAAACTCACATTATCGAAGCGGATGTCACCCACCCTGGGATTCACCGCCGCTTTGCGCTGCACCGATTCCGGTTCTTCATCGATCCAGGCGAATACCCGGCTCGCCGACACGATGGCCTGCTGGAACAGGTTCAGCCGTTGCGTCATTTCAATCAGCGGCTCGGTGAAACGGCCCAGATAACTGACGAAGGCGTAGATCACCCCCACCTCGATCAGGCCACTGGCGTTTTGCAGCGCGTTGCTACCAAAAAAATACAGCAGGCCACCCAGGGTGAGCAGGTGCAGCATATCCACCATCGGCCGCAACAGCAGCGCATCCATCTGCATGGTGCGACGGCGGGTGCGAAAATGCTCTTCCGTCACAAGGTGATACTGTTCGGCAAAACGCTGTTCCTGCCGGAACAGTTGCACCACCGCCACCCCCTGGATGGTTTCATTCATGCGGGAATTGATGTCGGACAGCAGTTCCCGCGCGCGCTGGAACACCGGCGTACTCAGGCGCCGGTAGCAGAACATCACGAAAATCACGGCCGGAATGAACAGCACGCACACCAGCATCAGTTTCCAGTTCAGCACCGCCATCGCGATGAAAATACCAATCACGCGTACGCTGTTCTGGATATAAACACCCAACACGCCGACGAACAGCTCCTTCACCGATTCCGTGTCATTGGTAATGCGGGAAATCAGGCTGCCGGTGGGCGTATAATCAAACCGCTTCAACGGCAGCGACACTACCCGCGAAAAAATCTGGTGGCGCATTTTCATCACCACTTTCTGGGCAATGCTGTTCCAGCGCAGGGACTGGAAAAAGCCCAGAAATGCGGCGGTGATATTCGCCACTATGTATATCACCAGCATCGCGCCGATAGGATTGAAATCCCAATTGCCCGGCACCAGATAATCGTCGATGAAGGTTTTGATCAGCAGTGGACCCGCCACATCGGCCAGGGTCGCCACCAGCAACAGCGCAATGGCGATGGTCAGCTCGCGCTTGTGCTGCAGTGTGTAACCCAGCAGGCGGCGGAAGGTTCCGGTTTGCTCTGTCATCGCCCACCTTTACTCAAACAGCGAAAAATCAATTTTGGTACCCCGCTCCTGCAGCTTTTCCAGAAACACGGGAATGTAACCGGTCGCCATGAAGCGCCCCCTGACTTTGCCGTCAGCATCAAAGCCATCCTGCTGGAAACGGAAAATTTCCCCGAGCTGGACGGTGTTGGATTCAACACCCGACACCTCACTGATACTGGTGATGCGGCGGCTGCCGCAGGGAAACCGGCTCTGCTGGATGATCAGGTGCACCCCCGACTGGATCTGGCCGCGAATCGCCGCCACCGGCAATTCCATGCCGGACATCAGCACCAGCACTTCCAGACGATTGATGCAGTCGCGCGGGGAATTGGCGTGAATGGTAGTGAGGGAACCGTCGTGTCCGGTATTCATGGCCTGCAGCATGTCCAGCGCCTCGCCTCCGCGACACTCCCCCACCACGATACGGTCAGGGCTCATGCGCAGACTGTTGCGCACCAGATCGCGAATGCTGATGGCACCATGGCCGTCGACATCGGCGGGCCGGGTTTCCAGCGAAACCAGGTTGGGCTGCGACAGCTCCAGTTCGGCTGCATCTTCGATGGTAACTACCCGCTCGTGCTCGGGAATGAAATTCGACAGGATATTCAGCAGTGTGGATTTGCCCGACCCGGTACCGCCGGCGATCACGATGTTGCGTTTGTTTTTCACCGCCAGTTCCAGAAACTTCAGCATGTTCGGTGACAGGGACTGGTAGTTGACCAGATGCGATCCGGTAAGCCTTTCAGTCTTGTAGCGACGAATGGTGAGCGATGGCCCCTTGATCGCCAGCGGCGGAATGATCGCATTGATGCGGGAACCGCCCTTCATGCGTGCATCCACCATCGGGGAGCGTTCGTCGATGCGCCGGCCCGATTCACGTACGATGCGCTTGATTACCTGAATCACTGCGTCGTCATTGGTGAAACGCTCGCTGGCACGCTGGGTGCCTTCGTCGGTCTGGTAAAAAATCTCGTCAGGCGCATTCACCATGATCTCGTTGACATCTTCCATCTGCAGCAACTTGTCCAGCGGGCCATTGCCGATGAATTCATTCATCACCTCGCGACCCAGGCGGTTGCGATCGATGCCGGGCGGAACGTTTTTGAAGGCATCGAACGCGGCGCCGATCAGCTGGTGCACGGCCGCGCGGGTTTCATCGGCGGTCAGAACGCTGGTGTTGGCAGCCAACGCATTCGCCACCGCCCAGTACACTTTTTCCCGCACACGCTGGTGGAGTTGTTCCAGATCCTGGGGGGAATCATCTTCTGCCTGCTGGCGGCCGCCACGCTTGATCTGCACCTTGATGTGGTAATCGCCGATGCCGATGGTGTCGCCCAGGGTCAGCGGGCCGAAGGTGTCGACCTTGCTGTCGTTCACGCGCAGAGCTTTCAGTCTGGCGCGGTTGGCCACATGCACGCCGTCCTCTTTCAGGCTCAGTTCCGCGTGCACCCTCGCCACTGTCCAGCCGCTCAGCACCACCTGATTGTCGGATTGGGAGCCCAGGGTGCAGGTGGATTCGGCGATAAAGGTGGTGGAAACAGTCTCGCCCCTGCTGTTGCGCACGATGACGTTAAACATGGATTTGCTGCCCTTTCATCGCCCTTCCTCCACTGCCTGCTCGATCTGCTGATAGTGATACATCTGCGCGTACCAGCCGTTGTTTTGCAGCAGCGCTGCATGGCGACCCTGCTCCGCCGGATAGCCCTGGCTCAGCACCACGATATGATCGGCGCGCTCCACTGCCGTGAGCCGGTGGCAGATGATAATGGTGGTGCGTCCGCGCCGGTTCTGCTGCAAATGGCGCAGGATCTGCTGTTCGGTGGCCACATCCACGGCGGACAGCGCGTCGTCCAGCACCAGCAACGCCGCGTCCATCAGCAAGGCGCGGGCGATGGCGATGCGCTGCTTCTGCCCGCCCGACAACGTAATGCCTTTTTCACCCACCAGCGTGTCATAGCCGGCGGGAAACGCCAGGATGTCGGCGTGCACGTTGGCCATGCGCGCCGCGTCTTCGATTTGCTGACGTGAAGCGGCAGGATTGCCCAGCGCAATATTGTCGGCAATCGAGGTGGAAAACAGGAAGGATTCCTGCGGCACGATCACGATATGCGCGCGCAACGAAGACAGGCGGTACTGCGCCAGCGGTATTGCGTCGAAGGTGATTTCCGCACCCGACGCTTCATATTGCCGCAGCAGCAGTTTCACAAACGTGCTCTTGCCGGACGCAGTGGCGCCCACGATGCCCAGCATGCGACCAGGTTGCAGCTCGCCGGAAAAATCCGCCAGCGCCGGCTGTTCCCGATCGGGATAATGGAAGGAGCTGATGCTCCAGCGCAGCGTGGGTGTGCCTGTCAATTCCTGCGTTCCGCTGTCGGCAATCGCTGGCGCAGTGGCAAAAATCTCGTCCAGCCGCTTGTAGGCCACGGCGCCGCGTTCCAGTAAATTCAGCAGCCAGCCGTAGGCGAACATGGGCCAGATCAGAAAACCCAGATACAGCGTGAACGAGGTGAGTTCACCCACCGTCAACTGTTGCTGGTGAATGAGCCAGGCACCGCCGGCAATCGCCAGCAGGAAGGAGCTGCCCACCGTCATGAAAATTACCGGCTCATATTTGGCTTCCGAGCGCGCCACTGTCATGTTGGCATCGTGGGCCGCCTGCGTGGCCTGATCGAAGCTGTCAATTGTCCGCTGCTCCAGACCATAGGCTTTCACCATGCGGATGCCGGTGATCGCCTCCTGCACGCGGTCGTTCAGATCGCTGAAGCGGGCCTGGGATGTGACGAAGCCGTCATGCAATTCATTGTTGATGCGCCAGAACCAGTACGCCATCAACGGCCAGGGCAGCAGCGCCAGCAAGGTCAGGCGCCAGTCGATGGCCAGCACCAGCACCAGCAAAATCACCGCGCCGGTGAGCACGCCGTCGAACAGCGCCAGCATGGCTTCGCCGGCAAACATTTCCACCGCGGTGACATCGCTGGTGGCACGGGCCATCAGATCACCGGTTTTGTAGCGCTGGAAAAACTGCATCGGCTGCCGCAACAGATGCTGATACAAACGCCGCCGCAGCATGGCACCCAGCTGGTAGGAAGCGCTGTACAGACTCAACCGCCACAGGTAGCGGAACACATAAACGAAACAGGCCACCACGACGATGATCCCGACCTGCTGCAACAGACGGGCGGAATCCAGCGTGCCCTGCGCCACCGCATCCACCAGCCGGCCCGTAATCCAGGGCGGAATCAGGTTCAGCAGCGCCACCAGCGTCAGCAGGATCATGGCGACGGCGTAACGCCGCCACTGGGCTTTGAAATACCAGCTTAATTGTCCGAACAACCACATATAGATAATTGATTTTCAATGAATAAAGTCTGTCGATACTAGCAGCTTCCGGCGCCTCCGCAAGCCACTGCTATACTGAAACGGATTTGGTTGTTTCTATAGTGCCTAACGATCCGGGTATCGGTTTGCAGTCGCGTCGATTTGCCAATCTTTTGATAACACTCGCCTTTGTCGCACTGACTTCGCCGTCGGCGGCCCGGGCTGACACGTTCCGGTTTCAGGTGAGCGATGGCGGCGGCCAGCCGCTGGAACATGCTGTCATTCTCCTGCCAGGCACCCTTGCCGCTCCGCCCGACGCGCTGGCCGTGATGGATCAGGTGGACAAAACCTTTCAGCCCCATGTGCTGGTGATTCAGCGCGGGCAGCGGGTGACGTTCCCCAACAGCGATCACATCCGTCATCACGTTTATTCTTTTTCGCCCGCCAAAACGTTCGAAATCAAACTGTATGCCGGCGTACCGGAGCAGCCGCTGCCATTCGACACCGCCGGCATTGTCGTGCTGGGCTGCAACATTCACGATTCCATGGTGGGCTACATCGTGGTGGCCGACACGCCGGTAGCGGGAAAAACCGATGCACAGGGCCAATTGACGCTGCAGGGAGATCCCGCCACCGAACTGCGCATCTGGCACCCGCGCCTTGGCAGTGGCACACCGCAGTTGCAAACGTTGCCGCTGCCCGCACCCGACGCCAGTGGCAACATCCCCATCCGCCTGGACGTAACACCCGCCGCCAGCGCACCTGCATCCTCCACCGGCTTTGGCAATCGCTTCCGCCCCTATGGCCGCTAAATCCCTGCAACAGCACATTCAGCGCCTGATCGGATTCACCTTGCTGGTGGTATCGCTGGCGATCCTGCTGGCGGTGTGGTTCTCCACCGGCGGTCATGTGCGCACCCAGATCAGCAACGATCTGGAAGTGGGCCACAGTGTGCTGACACAATTGCTGGAAACCCGCGAGCAGCAGCTGCTGAATTCCGCCGAAGTACTGACAGCGGATTTCGGTTTCAAACAGGCTGTGGCATCCGGCGATGCTGCCACGGCGCAAAGCGCGCTCGATAATCACGGCGAACGGATTCAGGCCGACCTGATGGCACTGTTGTCGCTGGATGGCACTGTCACGGTCGCCACCCGCTCCGCCCTCGTCACCGGCCAGGCGTTTCCCGCCATGGACATGGTGCAATCCACTCTCAGCGCCGGCGGCGCCACCGCCGTGGTGCAACTGGATACCGATCTGTACCAGGTAATCATGCTGCCGGTGAAAGTGCCGGTGCCGGTGGCACTTACCGTGATCGGATTCCGCATCAACGAAGCACTGGCGCAGGAACTCAAGCAGGTCACGCACCTGGATGTCACCTTCGCGGCGGAAAACACCAGCAGCGCGCCCGTGCGCATTTCGACACTGCCCCAACACGAAATGGACAATGCGCTGGCCACCAGCGACGCAGAACTGAATCGGCGCCTGCCATTCCTGTCGCAGCTGCGGCACACCACAAAACGTTACCCGCTGTCGGAGCAGAACCGCATTTACGTGTATCTGTCCACGGCGGTGGATTCAGCGTTTGCCCGCTTCGATGAACTCCAGCTCGAAATCATTCTGATCAGTCTGGTCGCCATCGGCCTGTCGCTGCTGGGTGGCGCGCTGGTTGCCCGCAAACTGACACAGCCACTGCGAATGCTGGCGGAACTGGCGGGGGAAATTGCCGCCGGCCATTACCGGCGCGATGTGCAGGTGAGCCGCAACGTGCGCGAGATCGGCGACCTGATGAGCGCGTTCAACACCATGCAGGAGGATCTGAGCGAACGCGAGGCACGCATTATCTATCAGGCCCATCACGACCCCCTGACCGGACTGATCAATCGCCAGCATGTCATCACACTGCTGGACGACATGCTGCAGCAATCCGACGCGCCGGCACTGCTGGTGGCCTGCCTGAACATTCTGGATTTTCGCGTCGTCAACGACACCTTCGGCCACAACGTGGGTGACATCTGCCTGAAACAGATCAGCACACGACTGCAGGAACTGGGGGGCGAACAGCATCTGGCAGCCCGCCTGGGTGGCGACGAATTTCTTTTCATTGCACCGCAAAAGGAAATCGCCAACACCGCCAACAACATCCTGACAGCGTTGCAGCAGCCTTACTCCAGCCACGAACTGGACATCAGCCTGCATTTTTCCATGGGTGTGGCCGCAAGTCCGCAGGACGCGCGCACCGCCAGTGCGCTGGTCAACAAGGCCAGCATCGCACTGGATCTGTCGCGGCGACAACAGCAGGGCATTGTCTATTACGAACGCAAGATGGAAGAAGCATACCTGAAGCGGCTGACGATGCTGGCAGACCTGAAGGCCGCGATCCAGGCCAACGATGGCCAGCTGAAAATGTATTATCAGCCGAAGGTGTGCGCACGCACCCTGAACGTGTCGCGCTTCGAGGCACTGATCCGCTGGATTCATCCGCACCATGGCTTTGTTCCACCCGACCAGTTCATTCCTCTGGCGGAACAGGCGGGCCTGATCAATGCACTGACCGAGTGGGTGGTGGGCGCTGTTATCCGGCAGATCAGCGACTGGCAACAACAGGATTTCCATGTCCAGGTGGCGGTGAACCTGTCGGCACAGGATCTGTCGCGCGAGCAGCTGCTGGAGCACGTCAACAATCTGCTGCAGCGTCACGGCGTTGCGGCCAGCGCGCTGTCATTCGAAATCACCGAGAGCGAACTGATGCGCGATGCGAAAGCCGCGATCCAGTTGCTGGAAAAATTCCGCAGCCA
>JABLXQ010000068.1 GCA_013178375.1 Gammaproteobacteria bacterium | reverse complement strand
ATCGGATGGAATGAACATGGCTTCAGCTTCAACTGCTTTTGTCCGATTTTCAGCGGGCGCCGCGCTGGTGGCCTGGTTTGCGGTGTCGCTGGAGTTGTATGTTGTGCTGTCGGGCCATTGGGCGTCGGGTAAAAGCCTGTGGCTGGGGCTGGTGCACTATCTCGGTTTCTTTACGGTGCTGACCAATATTCTGTGTGCATTGGTGCTGAGCGCGCATGCGCTGCCGCTGAAGTCGCACTCGGCGCTGAATTTTCTGCGAACGTCTGCAGCGATCACAACAGCTACCGTTTCCATTTTGGGTGTCGCTGCCGGTTATCACCTGTTATTGCGCAATCTGTGGCAGCCGGCGGGTTTGCAGGCTCTGGCCTCTGTCCTGCTCCACTATGTCATGCCCGCCCTGTTTTCGGTTTTCTGGTGGCGCACGCTGCCATGGACGTTGCCCGCTTGGTCGGATTTGCCAAAGATCTGCAGTTACCCGATCGGGTACGGATTCTATGTGCTGATTCGGGGGGAATGGCTGGCGCAGTATCCCTATCCATTTTTTGATGTTGGCAAGATTGGATACCTGGCTGCGTCGGTGAATGCAGTTGCTATTTTTGCTGCCTTTGTGGTTATGGCTGCGGTGCTCATCGCCGTCAATCGCAGGTTTGCCTCGGGGTTGGTCAGAAATGCATGACGCTGGTTGTCACCTACATTAAAGAAAACGCGGCCTCAGGGTGAGATGCCAGCAGTTTCTGGACTCCGCATTCAGCGAGTTGAAAAAGGTGTGTGACGCGGCGGTAAAAAGCGGTTACGGTCTGATATCCATAGCAACATTGCTTTGCGTGTTCAGTGGCGTGCAGGCACTGTAACGCACCAATGAATTGTCATTGACCGGGGGTACCATGAAAAGCTGGATCTTTCTCGCCATTGCCATCGTCAGTGAGGTGATTGGCACCTCTGCGCTCAAAGCCAGCGACGGTTTTTCGCGGCTCTGGCCATCGGTGCTGGTGGTGCTGGGTTATGCCGTCGCCTTTTATTGCCTGTCGCTCACACTGCGGACCATTCCGGTGGGTGTAGCCTATGCCGTGTGGTCCGGTCTGGGCGTGGTATTGATCACGCTGGTGGCCTGGCTTTTTCTGGATCAGAAACTGGATCTGCCGGCGCTGGTTGGTATGGCGTTGATCGTGGCGGGTGTGCTGGTGATGAATCTATTTTCCCGGTCGGTGGCCCACTGATGCAGCCAATGGAAACAGTATTTGCCCGTTGTGCCGTTTGCGACAGCCCGGTTTCCCTGGCCAATGCGCTGCTGCAAAAAGGCAAGCCGCTGCTGGTGTGCCGGGATTTTGAATGCCAGCGGGTGGCGGGTTTGCAGGCGACGTTGCCGCCGGTCCTGTTCAAGACCCAGTTTGATTTCCAGCGTCAGCGTATTCTTGCGCGCAAGGAACAGGAGGCAGCGCGGAAGCGCCATATCGACGCCATCGAACAGGCTGAGGCGCAGGAAAATGAACAGGTGTTGCAGCAGTTTGTGGCCGATCATGCCGAACACGCGGATTCTCCCCCGCAATTACTGGCGCTGCCATCTGGGCGCGAGGGCCTCGCACCGCTGGCGGATGCGCGCCTGCAGCAATACCGCCAGCACCTGGAAACTGTCATCCAGCAGGCGCTGGATTGTGCGGATGTCAATGATCTGCCATCGGACCAGCATGCCGATGCCCAGGCTACGCGCCTGAAAGTGGACAATCTGTTCGAGGCGAATCCGGCATTGCAGGCGGTGAGCGACCGGCTTTGCGCTCAGTGCAAGGGCGGGTGCTGCGCCGCGGGTGCCGAGCATGCCTATCTCTCCGCCTTTACGATCCGACGCCAGCTGGACGCAGAGCCAGACCTGACGGCGGACGTTATCCTGCAGCGTTACCTGCAAGCGTTGCCAGCGGAGTCCGTGACGGGTGCCTGCGTCAATCAGACTGCATCCGGTTGTGTGTTGCCACGTGAATTACGTTCAGATGTGTGTAACAGCTATTACTGCGATTCGCTGCGGAAATTGCAGCGGGAGTGGGCGGCGGGCGAGGCGCCGGCGGCAGTGCTGGTGGTGCAGCGTTCCAATACCAACTGGAATCGCTTTGAGGGGGAGGGTGTCAATCCGGTGGTGGGTGTGACGCTGGTGGATTTGCCGCAATAATTCTAACCTTCGCGGCGTCGCTCAAAACAACTTCCCCGCCTGCTCCACAAACTTCTTCCGTTCCTTCTCATCCGGAATCTGCTGCGCCAGTTGCGCGATCAACGCATTGGGTTCCAGCGTCGATTTCATCGCTTTCTGCACCAGCCGGCTTGCCAGCGGGCCCAGATGATAGGCCAGCAGTTGTGACAGCTTGTCCCGGACCGCATCCGTCAGCGTGAAAACAGGAGCCTGGGTGGATGCTCCCGGTTTGGCCGCAGGCACCGATGTCTGCGCCGGCTGTGCCACGCTCATTCCCGGCGACGACAGCCCTGATTTTTCCACCGACCGCATGAACTGGGTGCGTTCGTTTTCATTGGGAATGTGGCGGGTCAGACTGTTCACCAGGTCTTCCATGCTGGTGGCGGAGCGGCTCTGCTTGCGCACCAGCAACCGCGCCATGGGGCCGATATATTTCGCCAGCGAATGTTCCAGGGATTCCAGCACAGAGTCGTTCCATTGACTGGCGCTGGAGCTGTTGGGGCTGGCGCTGGATGTGTCGGGGCGGGTGGTGCGGTTCTGCGTGTAGCCGGCTGGTGTGGGGAAAAGGGCGCCGGTGGCCTGGGTCAGGTCCATGTCGTCGATGGCTTTCAGGCGGGTAATGAAATCGCGGGAATTCTGGAAACGGTTGGTAGGATTCGATTGCAGCGCCTGCCGCAGGATCGGCTTGATCGAGCGGATATTCTGCCCCGACAGCTGGGTGGCATCGTTGAGCACCTCGAGCGCTTCGTCCAGCGCCATGTCCCGCGATGGGCGCCGCCGTGTCAGCAATTCAAAATACAGCACGCCCACGCTGTACAGGTCCGAGCGCGCGTCCACCGTGTGCCCCTGCAGCCCTTCCGGCGACATGTAGTTGGGGGTTCCCACCATGTAGCCGGTGCTGGTGAGATCCGAGGTGTCCAGTCGCGCCACGCCGAAATCCGATACTTTCACCGTGCCGTTTTCCAGCAGGATGATGTTGGCGGGTTTGATGTCGCGGTGGATGACGCCTTTTTCATGGGCGTGGCCCAGGGCTTCCAGAATCTGGATGCAGATGTCGGTGGCGGAGGGCAGGGGAATGAAGGTGTCGCTTTTCAGGTGCGCTTTCAGTTCCATGCCGCGCACGAATTCCATCACGATGTAGGGCGAGCCGTTCTCGCTGCCGAAATCGAAAATGGTGACGATGTTGGGGTGCAGGCAGCGGGCGGCGGCGCGGGCTTCCTGCAGGAAACGTTGTTCCAGGTCGGGCCCGTGTTCGCCTTCGCGCAGGTGCGGGTGCAGTACCTTGATGGCGACGGTGCGCTCGATCTGGCTGTCGAAACCCTGGTACACCACGCCCATGGCACCACTGCCCAGCACCCCGTCGATGCGGTAGCGGGCGATGTTGGGTGGATGGTACAGCAGGGTTTTATCCATCGTCGGTCTACTTCGGTTCAGGTCAGTTCAGGTCCAGGATCAGACCGATTCATCCAGCATTTTCACGGCGTTGCTCAGGCTGCGGTGCATGCGGTTGAACGAGCGCCCCAGCGATGCGATTTCATCATTGCCCTTCACGGCCAGCTCATCCACGGTCAGGTTGCCCAGGCTGATCTCGTCGGCCTTGGCCGACATGGCGCGCACCGGCTTGATAACGATGAAGTGTAGTAGAAGGTTGAGGATCACGGCGATCAGCAGGAACACGCCCACCAGCGCGGACATGAACGAGATGAAGGTGGACTGGGCCCGTGCCAGCGGCAGCGACATGGGCACCGATACGATCTGGGCGCCAATGGTTTCATTGAGCTTCCAGCCGAAGCCATTGTTGCTGCCGTAGGTGTCGATCAGGGTCTGCGGCGCGTTGGACGGTTTATCGTGGCAGGCCAGACATTCCGGATTGGTGATGGTGATGGGGCGGCCCATGTACAGCTGGGGTCCGGTGGGCGTGACGCGTTCGCCGATGATTTCCTTTTCGCCGGGCTGGTTACGGAAGTGGTACACCACGTCGGCTTCCCACTCGGTGGTGCGGTTGGCCGGGTTGGTGGGATTGAGGGTGGCTTCCTTGTAGCTGTATTCGCTGTGGCTTTCCTGCAGGCGGCGGATGTACTGGGTGGCGGCATAGGCCGGCACGGTCTGCGGAATGAAGGCGCGGCGCTGCTGCACGCTCAGCAGCGGTTTGATCTCGCTGACGGTGTAGCTGCGCACGGCCACGGCGCTTTCCATCATCATGCGCGCCATTTCCAGCACTTCCTGCCGCGCGTTGTGCTGCAGGATCTGGTAGCTGATCAGGCCGGAGCCCGCCAGGCCGATCAGGGTGACGATGCTGAGAACCAGGTTGAACTTGAAGCGTAATCCCATGGTGGCGTCCCGTGACGTTGTGATGGCTGATGTTGTGGTGACGGTTGTGTTGATGGACCCGATTAGCGGTGGCTCAAGAGTTTGTTGCAGGTTTCCCAGGCCGCGTAGGCGGAAGCGAAATGCTGTAGGGGAAAGCGTGCGGAATAGGTTTGCGTTACTGGCCAGGTGGGCCAGAAGCCAAGGCTCAGTTCCAGACTCTGCCCGGTTTTCATGGCGCCAAGCAGTGCGCTGCGCTGGCGGCTGAAGGCCAGGTTGGTACGGCGCTCGACATTTTCCAGTGCGAAGGGCGTGCCGCCATCGATGCGGATGCCGGTGCCGGTGTAGCTGAGGTCGATGTCGGACTGGGTGGTGAAGGTGAGTTCGGTGGGCGACAGTTGCAGCTGCACGTTGGTGCCGCCCTGGCCGTCCTCCATTTTCTGGACGGTGCTGTGCAATACGCAGCGGGATTCGTTGCGGTCCAGGGTCCATTGGCCGTGGATCGACAGGGGCAGGTGGTCGAGGCTGACCTTGATGGTTTCAGGAGCGATGGTTTCAGGCGTGATGGTGTCGGATGCAATCGGTTCCTGGACAACAGGGGTGGCTTTCGGCGCCGCCAGGGCCACCGTTTCCGCAGGCTTGGCGGGGCTGGTTTTGGCTGCTGCTACCGGAGCCGTTGCAACCGGTTGGGGTGTGGCGGGTTTGACCGGGGCCGAGGGCTGTTTGGTCGGTGTTGGGGTTAACGCTGCGGCTGCAGGGACACTGGCGGCCGGTGCAGGGGATTTCACTGCCGGTTGTGGCGCCGGTGTGGTTTGCACGGCGGGTTTGGGCGCCGGCTGCGGTGCTGGTGTCGGCGTCGGTTGCAGTGGCTTCGTCGCCGGGAGCGGTGGTGTGGTTGCAGCGGGTGCTGGCTGGGGTGCCACTGGCTGTGGTGTTGCTGTCTGTGCAGGTGGCTTTTCCAGCAGCGGTGGCGCCACTTTAATACCGGCCGGCGGCTGGTAGCGCTCAGCGGGTTTCTTGGGGGCCGGTGTGCTGCAGCCCGCCAGCAGCAGGCTGGCACATAACATAACGGACAGCGTGGATTTGAACGCAACGTTCATCGGCGGAAATTCCCGGTTCAAGGACAGGCGGACAAGGTGATCCAAAACAGTATGGTCCATCGGCCGCCGCACATTATACAAGTCAATATTCCACAAATCCTGCAAAAGGGGCTACAGCAGCCCCTCGCGCTTGATGTCGAAATACTGGTTCACCAGTTTGACCGGCATATGTTGCGGCGTGGTGTTCACGGTGATCAGGCCGCTGCGGTTGAACTGGCGGGTGATCTGGTTGCGCCGCTCCAGGTAGGCGCGGGTGGCGGCGTGGCGCAGGGCCTGGTCGAAGCCGTCAACCTTTTCATTGAGCAGGGCGTGAATGCCTTGTTCTTCCAGATTGGCCACCAGCACCAGATGCTTGCGCTGCAGCAGGCGCAGGGCCGGCACCAGGTCGTCGGTGTTCTCGTCGCGGATGTTCGACAGCAGCACGATCAGTGACCGCTTGCTGTGCCGGGTCAGCAGGTTGCGCACGGCACCGGTGTAATCGCTGGCGCGGGTGGTGGCTTCCAGATCGTAGGCGGCGTGCAGGATTTTCGAAATATTGGCCACGCCCTTCACCGGTTTCAGCCAGCGCTCCTGCCCGCCGAAACTCATCAGGCCCACGGCATCGCCCTGTTTCAGCGCGGCGTAGCTCATCAGCAGCATGGCGTTCAGCGCATGGTCCAGGTGGCTGAGCGCATCGTCCTGCGATCGCATGCGACGGCCACAGTCCACCAGAAACAGGATCTGCTGGTCCTTCTCGTCCTGGTATTCCTTGGAAATCAGCTTGCGCTGGCGGGCACTGGCATTCCAGTCGATCTGGCGCAGGCTGTCGCCCTGGCGGAATTCCCGCAGCTGCTGGAACTCCATGCCCTCGCCACGGCGTTGCTGCTGGCGGATACCCAATTGCGCCGACTGCTGCTCCATCGCCAGCATGGCGTACTGGGCCACGGCGGCGAAATTGGGGAACACCCGCGCTTCGGTGGGTGCACCTGCCAGCAGGCGGCGCTGCCAGAAACCCATGGGGGAATCCAGCAGCAGGTCCACCCGGCCGAAGCGATGATTGCCGCGTTTGTTGATCTTCACCTTGTACTGGAATTCCACGCCGTTGCCTGGTTGCAGTCGCGCGGACTGGTGCGGCAGATCGGCTTCGCCGTCTGGCGGAAAGTGATCGAACATCTGCAGCGGTACTGCGCGTTTGAAGCGATGGCGGATGCGCACGGTGACTGGCGACCACACGCCCAGTGCCAGGTTGTCGTTGTGTTGGCGGCTGACTTCGATCAGGCCGCTGACCTTGCGCACGCCCAGCGCATCCAGCACCAGCAGGAACAGCAAGCCGGCAGTGGCGATCTGCCACAGCTGGATCAGTTGCTCCTGCAGTTCCGGTCTGGCCAGATCTTTCGGCATCCAGTTATTCAGTGCTGGCAGCAGTCCGACAAGCATCCACAGGGTGGCCAGCCAGAAGGCGCGGCGGGTGGGCCTCATACGCGGGGGGCTTCCACTTCCTGCAGCATTTGCGTCAGCGCCTGATCGGTTTTCAGGCCCTCGATTTCCATTTCCGCGGTCAGCGCGACGCGGTGCCGCATCACGGGCAGTACCATCTGCTTCACGTCGTCGGGCGTAACGAAATCACGCTGTTTCAGCAGTGCCTGCGCGCGGGCGGCACGGATCAGCGCGATGCTGGCGCGGGGGCCGGCACCGTGCGAGAAACTGTGCCAGATGCGCGAGGTACGCACGATGCGCACGGCGTAGTCGAACACGGCGTCGTCCACCCGGATGTTGGCGGTGATGCCCTGCAGCACGGGAATGTCGGCGGCCTTCACCACGGTTTCAATCGCATCGACGCTGAGTGTGTCCTGCACCCGGCCGGTGGTGACCTGCCGCACCAGCGCCTGTTCTTCTGCTTCGTCAGGGTAGTCGATCTGCACTTTCAGCATGAAGCGGTCCAGTTCCGCTTCCGGCAGCGGGTAGGTGCCTTCCTGTTCGATGGGGTTTTGCGTGGCCAGTACCATGAAGGGTGTCAGCGCGGGAAACGCCTTGCCTTCGATGGTGATCTGTTTTTCCTGCATCACTTCCAGCAGCGCGGCCTGGGTTTTGGCAGGGGCGCGGTTGATTTCGTCCGCCAGCAGCAGGTGGGTGAAGGCGGGGCCTTTGCGGATCTTGAACTGCTCCGTTTTCATGTCATACAGCGCGTGGCCGGTGACGTCGGACGGCATCAGGTCCGGCGTGAACTGGATGCGGCCGAAGTGGCCCTCGAAACATTTGGCCAGCGCTTTCACCAGCAGGGTTTTGCCCAGGCCGGGCACGCCTTCCACCAGCACGTGGCCCGAGGCAAGCAGGGCGATCAGCACCTGGTCGATCACGGCCTGCTGGCCCACCACCACACGGCCGATCTGCTCGCGCATGCGGTGCACGCGGGCGATGGCGTCGCCCAAAGTCATTGTCGGCGCGGCTTCTGTCATAACGCATTCCTTATGGTTTGTAAGTCTGAAATCAGTTCGACCCATTGCAGTTCTTTGACCGGAACGGCGCAGGTCATGGCGGTGCGGACTTTGTCGGCGTTGTGCTGGCTGATCTCCGCCAGTTTCTGCAGGGCGCTGTCATGCTGGTCCGGCGAATGATTCTGCACGCCGTGTTGCTGGCTCAGGCGTAACCAGATGTCGTCGCGCACGGCTTTCAGCAGCGGTTCCATCTGCTTTTGTTGCCAGCTGAAGCGGGCCTCGGCGTCGAGATGTTCGCGCAGCTGGCGGCGGTCTGCGGTGGGGTCGGGAATCAACGGACCGAAGCGCACCCAGCGGCGCCAGCCCCAGATCAGCAGCATCGCGATCAGGCCCATCATCCAGTATTTGGCGCTGCGCCAGAGCAGGGTGAGCAGATCATCGCTGTCATTGCTGACCACCAGCCAGACGTTGGGACTGCCGCCCACCAGGTACCAGAGCAGGAAGGCGTGATCGTAATCGCCGATGGCATCGTTCATCCAGATGTCGGTGTCCACCATGACGGTCATCAGACCTTTGCCGACTTCATATTGCAGCAGGCCGTTGGGCCAGTGGTCGGCATTGCCGGTGGCTTTGCCGCTGGCGTCGTCCAGCGTGTACTGGTAGCCAAAGTCGATGGTCAGGGGAGTGTCCGATCCGTCCCAGGCCACCTTGAACGGATCATTGAAAAGGAAGACGGAGCAGGCTTTGGCGTCGTCTGCTGCCGTACTGGCTGCGGTGTCCGCTGCGCTGGTGTCAGTCGCTTTCGCGGCGGCGGAATCCTCGGCGGTGGCAGTGGCATTTTTTTCTTCGGCGGGAACGGTTTCCGTTTCCTCGGCGATGTCGGACTCAGCAATGTCAGGCTCAGCCTCGTCCGCAGTGTCCGCGTCGTTTTCCGCTGCTTCTTCCTCGTAGGTGTCCTCGTCCTCTTCTTCTGCTTCCTCGTCCTCTTCGGTCCAGCTCATGCGCACGCCATAGGCGTCCAGGAACGGGTCGCCGCTGGATTCTTCTTCCTCATCCCATTCGTAGTTCGCGGCGATGATCAGGTGGCCGCCGGACTGCATCCACTCCTCCAGCTTCGCGCGGTTGCTGGCGCTGTAGATGGCGGTGTCGTTGAACAGCACCAGGGTGTCGTCCGGTTTCAGCCGGCCCAGGATGCTGTGCAGATCGTGCGAGCGGTGGGATTCGATGTTGTGCCGCTCCAGAAAACGCTGGGCGGCGAACCAGGGGTTCAGCAGCACTTTCAGGCTGGGGCCGGTGTTGGTGGATTTTTCGTAGCGCTCCAGGTGCTGGTACAGGTAGACGCCCAGTGCCAGCACGGCCGCTGCCAGGATGATCACGGTGATCAGTGTGTTGCGACTGACGGTGAATCCCGTTTTCATGCGGCCACCTCGCTGTGGGCGAAGTTGGGCCACTGCTCGCACAGCAGCGTGAAATCTTCTTCGCCCAGGGTCTGGTGGGCATAGGCCAGGCGAACCCAGTGGGCGGTCAGTCGGCGGAAATAATCAGCGCGCGCCGGATTTTCCTTGCGGCCACACAGGGTCACGCATTCGTCCTCGGTGTGGCTGTCTTCCAGCGGCAGATTGCATTCAAACACCAGGAACGACAGCGCGCCCCGGTACAGCAGGCCCAGCGCTTCCCGTGGCCGCTGTTGTTGCCACAGTGTGCGGGCGGCGGCGATCAGGTCGTCCGGCAGGCTGGTCTGGTCCAGTTCCAGCCCGAACAGGTGAGTGGGAATCGTACGTGCCGTTTTTGTCTGCCGGCGCAGGCCGGGAATGGCGAAATCCCGGAACCGGTAGATCAGGATGACGAACAGCGCGATCACCAGTCCCCACAGCAGGATCTCCAGCAGTTCCGGCACAGCGGCCAGCCAGTCCAGCGTGGTTTTGAAACCGGGTGAGTCCTTGAAAAAATCGTCCAGCCAGTTGCCCAGGTCGCTGAGCAGTCCCTTGTCTTCGCCTTTGAGTTCAGCTTTGCGTCTGGCGCTGTCGTCGGCCCAGCGCAGGGCTTGCTTGGTTTTGATCTGGTTGAAATCCTCGCTTTCCAGAATGTCGCTGATTTCCTGCAGGCCCTGTTCCGGCGTGAATGATGCAGCTTCCGTCCGTGCGGGTGCGGATGATTCCGCCTGCGCGGGGGACGGTTGCGCCAGCGGCAGCAGCAGAAGAGTGCCCAGCAGCAACACCGGCAGCGTGCGTGTCGGTGTTGTATGTGGGGCGGCGTGGCGGGCGGCCAGCTGGCGGAAGGTGAGTTCGATGTCCCAGGCTTCCAGCCAGGTGCGACGGTTGATGTACAGCATGAAACCGCAGCAGACGTAGAACGGCGCGATGATCCACATGGCCAGATAACCGCCCCAGGCCAGAGTGGGAAACAGCAGCGGGCTGCCCAGCAGATCGTCGATTTCGAAATCCACCGACATTTCCACCGGCACCAGCATCCAGCCGGCCAGGAACAGTGCGCTCACCAGGAGTGCTTCCAGATGGGTGCCCAGCAGTGTCAGCCAGATGCTGGTGGCATTGGCGCCACGGTGCAACGTGCTCAATCGGCGTGCGCGCTGGCTTCCGCCCAGCCGCTCCAGTTCGCCCACCGGCATGTTGAACGAGCGCGACAGGCTCCAGCGCTGCACGAACAGTTTTGCCAGCAGCTGGTGTCGCAACAGAGTGGGAATTTTTTTCGCGAAGTCCTGCCAGCGCGCGTCCGGATTGAATAGCGCTTCGGCGATGAACTGCAATTGCAGGGTTTCGAACAGCGGTTTCAGCCACCACAGGATCAGCAGCGCCCACAGGGGCTGGGCGTGAAAAATGCCATACAGCACCAGCATCAGCGGCAATGACGGCAGCAGCCACAGCAGCATCAGCGGACGGAACCACTGCCGTGCCATCACGATGCCCAGGTCGGCTGCCTCGTAGGGATTGCGTGGCCGCACCCGCGCGGTGATCTTGCTAAGATCCACGGCGCACCCCCAGGCACAGATAGCTGATCACCAGCAGCCAGAAACTGGCGCCGGCCACATATTTTGCGGTGTCGGGCAGATTGGTGCTCGATGACCAGAACGCTTCCACAAACGCAGCGACCAGCAGCAGAAAAAACACGCCGTACACCAGCGGCATTGCCTCGCGCGCGGCATTGATCAGCGACTGCCGCCGGGTCAGCCGGCCCGGGCACAGCAAGCCATAACCCAGCTTCAATCCCGCTGCGCCCGAAATCGCGATGCCGGTCAATTCAAATGCGCCGTGTCCCACCACAAACGGCCAGAAGGTTTCGGTGTGGCCCAGTTCCGTTAGGTAGCCCGCCACGGCGCCAATCGCCACGCCGTTGAAAATCAGATGAAACAGCGCGCCGATCCCCAGCAGAATGCCGCTGGCAAACGTCTGGAAACCAATGCCGATGTTGTTCTTGATATAAAAACCGAACATCACGAAATCGTCGCTGGAACCACGGTTCTCCGAGAATTTCGCGTGGTTGTCTGGATCGTACATTTTCACGAACTGTTCCACGTCGTCAGGACCGTACACCGCGTACACCAGATTCGGATCGAGCCAGGTGAGGCCGCCCATCACCAGCGCCGGCACGAAAAACAGCAACATGCCCAGCCAGACGAAACGGTATTCGCGCCGGATTGCCTGGGGAAAACCCTGCAGCACGAACTGCAGCAGGTTGTAGAGGATATGGCCCTTGCGTCGATAAAAGTGCTGGTGCCCGCGCAAGGCCAGGTCATTGAGATGATCGATCAGGTGCGGGCTGTATTGCCGTTCCTGCGCCAGCGCCAGCGAATGGCAGATCTGGCGATAGTGATCGGCGAAATGATCCAGCGATTCCGCAGCTGCCTTGTCTTTCTTGTGGCGTTTCTCCAGGGCGCCGAGCTGGCGCTCGAAACGCTCCCACAGCGCCTGGTTCTGTTGTTCGAACACCTGCTGTTTCATCGTCCACCCCGCAGCCAGCTGGCGATGCGGAACAGGTATTCCACGGCTGGCTGGTCCTGCCGGTGCAGTACCGGCTGCAGGTGGTTGGCCAGTTCGGCGCGACGCTCCGGCGTCAGGCTCTGCTGGCGTTCGGCAAAGCCCAGCACGGCGCGCTGTTCCTGCAGATTCAGCGCCACTGGCGGCGGAGCGGCGCGAGTCTCTGGCAGTTGCGGTGCAGGGATTTTTTTCTCGCGGTAAATCACCACCGTGCCCGCCGCCAGATCACCCACGCGCTTGAAATCGCGGTTCAGCGTAATGGTCACCAGCCCGGTGATGTAGCCCATGGGCAGGAAATCCACCACCCGCAGAAAATTCCGCACGATCGACGCCGACCAGCCCACCGGCGTGTTGTCATCGTTCACGACCGCGATGCCCATGGCCATCTTGCCCGGTGTCTGGCCATTCAAGAGCACTTCAAACAGCACCGGATAAAACCATTCCAGCGCAAAGGTGAAAATCAGGGTTGCCGCCATGCCCACGTCGCCAAAAATCACCAGTGACACCGACACGCCGATATGGATCACGAAGCGGATCAGCGTATCCAGCAGGAACGCCAGCGCGCGCACCAGTGGCCCGGCGATGCGAATGTCCAGATCAATGCTTTCGGGGGTTTCCAGTTTGCGGTAAGTGTCGAGCATGGGTTGGCTTCAGTGATTCTGCAATCGGGTCAGATGACGCGCCGCCAGCATGGCGGTCACGAACAGTCCAGCGGTCAGCAATGCTTCCAGCAGCCCCAGCACGCCGACAATGTGCGGTAGCCGGAACGCGCTGATCACGCCCTCGCAAAAATACAGCAGGACAAAAAAACACAGCCAGATATGTACCCTGGGTTTTTGCTTCAACAGGCCGGGCAGAAAGGCGAGTAGCGGCACCAGATGGATGTTCAGGATGATCAGGATCGTTTTCGGCTTGTCTGACGGTGGCCATACCTGCAGATACCAGATCGTCAGCAGCGCCAGCAGCAGAAAAAAATGCACCAGCGTCAGCGTGCTGTACAGCTGGGCCTTGCGTTGCAGGTCGGGCAGTGCCGGCGCTGCTGAATGCGGAGTGGCAGACATGGGGTAAAGTGGATTCCGTATCAAGGGTTGTCGTTACGACGAACGCTGTTTCAGTGACTGCGCCAGCCGTGCGACACGCTCGCCCAGCGCCTGGCACAGCGCGATTTCATGTTGATCCAGCGCGCGCTTGCTGTCGCTGCCGGCATGGTGACTGGCGCCATAAGGGGTGCCGCCGCCCTGGGTCTGCGACAGCGCCGCCTGGTCATAGGGAATGCCCGCACACACCATGCCGTGGTGCAGCAACGGCAGCAGCATGCTCAGCAGCGTGGATTCCTGGCCACCGTGCAGGCTGCTGGTGGAGGTGAACACGCCAGCGGGCTTGTCGATCAGCGCGCCGCTCATCCACAGCGAACCCGTGTTGTCGAGAAAATGCTTCATCGGTGCCGCCATGTTGCCGAAGCGGGTAGGCGAGCCGAGTATCAGTCCGTCGCAGGATTTCAGATCGTCCGTGGTTGCGTAAATGGCGCCGTCTTCGGGAATGGAGAGCGCTGCGACTTCCGTCACCGGTGCAACCGGCGGCACGGTGCGCAGGAAGGCTTCCGCGCCCGGGTGCTTTTCCACGCCACGGGCAATCCATTTCGCCATCTCCCGCACGTTGCCGGTCCGGCTGTAATAAAGAATCAGAATGCGGGTCATCACAGAATCTCCAGTACCTGTTCCGGCGGCCGGCCAATGATGGCCTTGCTGCCATGCACCAGGATCGGCCGCTCGATCAGCCTGGGGCAGCGCACCATGGCGTCGACCAGCTGATCATCGCTCAGGTCAGCGTTATCCAGCCCCAGCTCTTTGTACTCGGCTTCTTTCTGTCGCATCAGCTCGCGCGGTTTCAACTTGAGTTTTTTCAGCAATCCCTTGAGCGTAGCGGCATCTGGCGGCGTTTCCAGATACAGCACGACATCCGGCTCGATGCCCTTGTCCCTGAGCAGTTGCAACGCTTCCCGCGATTTCGAACAGCGCGGATTGTGATAAAGGGTGGTCATGGGTTTCCTGTTGCTTCGCGGCGGTTTGCAGTGCCGGTGTAATGGCTTATTCTGTTTGGACGGTATTGTAATGGTTTACCGCACCGGAGCGAAACCGGCGCCGGCGCAATCACAGTTCAATAACGGCTCAATCACACAGGGAATTCAGGTGATCCAGTTCCAGGCGTTGCTGGACCGCTGCGCACGTCACCCGCGCATCGCGTTCATTGTCTATGTCGTCCAGTCTTTCTATCGCCACGACTGTCCCCGTTCCGCTGCCTATCTGGCCTTCACCTCGCTGTTTGCGGTGGTGCCGATGATGACGGTGGTCTATTCCATTCTGGCGCTGATTCCGCAGCTGAAAGGCATGGAATCCACCATGCAGAGCTTTGTGTTCGAGCATTTCGTGCCCGCCACCGGCACCCAGCTGGAGGAATATCTGCAGGGTTTTGCCCAGCAGGCCGCCAACCTCACCAGCATCGGCGTGGCCATGCTGTTCGTCACCTCGGTGCTGATGCTGCGCAAGATCGAAACCTCATTCAACACCATCTGGCACGTGGCGGAATCGCGCAAGGGTGTGAACGGCTTTCTGCTGTACTGGGCGTTGCTGACCCTGGGCCCGGTCCTGATGGGTGGCACATTTGCGGTGTCGTCCTATATCGCGTCGTTGCAGATCATTTATGACATGGTGCCGCTGCCGGGCACCCAGAAACTGGTGCTGGGGGTGTTGCCAGTGCTGATGAGTGCGTTGGCTTTCTCGCTCACCTACATTGCCATTCCCAACACCCGGGTGCCGATCCGGCACGGCATCATCGGTGGCTTCACTGCTGCGCTGCTGTTCGATCTGGCGCGCCAGAGCATGACCCTGTTCATCGCGTTTTTCCCCAGCTACCACCTGGTGTACGGTGCGTTCGCGGCCGTGCCGATCTTTCTGGTGTGGGTGCTGGTGAGCTGGTTCATCCTGCTGTTCGGCGCCGAGATCGTGCAGGCCCTCACCCATTTCAAGACCCGCAAAGAGCGTTCGAAATCCACATTGGGCAACCTGCTGTCGATCCTGTGCCAACTGTACCGGCACCAGGGCGAGGGCAATGTGGTGGACGAAGTCGACCTGCTGCAGCGCATGTCCTGGATCAGCCACGAGGACTGGGAAACCTACTGTGACCTGCTGGTGCGGGCGCAACTGGCCAGCCGCAACGAAGAGGGCCACATCATGCTGACCCGGGATCTGCACAAGTACAGTCTGGCGCAATTGTTCAGGGACTGTTTCGGTGAGGTGCTGGAACTGGACCTGCAGTCAGGCGATGGCTGGCAGCAACGGGTGCTGACGCTGCATGCAGAAGGGTTGAACCAGTGTCTGACCCATTGGGATCTGGATCTGGCCAGCCTGTTCGACGCGCGGGTGGACGCTTTCCCTATTGCAGTACGCGAATCTCAAACGTCTCCACCTGTCGGGTCCGGTGGGTGACGGCAAAAGTTTCCACGTGATTGGGCGTTGCCGAATGGGTGCTGTACACCTGCGCGCGTCCGCCGGGATGCAATGTTCCGGTCGGTGCCATCAGTAGCGAGCGGGCGCGGCCATCGGCGGTTTTCGCCACCACCAGCAGCCCGTTGCGCTCGGAGTCCTGATGATCATCCTGCTGACAGATGGTGACCTTGCGCGCGGTGCCGTGCAGGCGCTGCACGCCGAAGAAAGGCTGGTCGTTCTGATCCCGCGCGCACCATTGTACAAGGCCGATCTGCAAAATCTTCTGGTCGTCGCGCATGCGGATCAACGCCACCACCTGGCCGGCATCCGGATGCGGCTGTTCGCTATCGCCCAGGTGCAGGCGGATACCGTTCGGGCTTTCGTTTTCGCCCTCGGCCCAGGCCCGGTTGTCTGCGGCCGCCGGGCGGGTCAGCAGGCTGTCGCGCCGGCGCAGTGCCGGGTCCAGCATGGCGCATATGCTTTCCAGTCCCCACACCAGGCCGATGCTTTCCTCGATCGGCTGTCGTTCGCCCTGGCGTTCAGGATTGCGGGTCCAGTTGTTGTGCAGTTTCGCCAGCAGATCCAGCACCAGACGCCGCTGCACCCGCTCCATGCCGACGATGCGCAGTGCCTCGCCGCCTTTCATGGCACCCATGTGGCGCTGCAGGCTGTCGATAAAGGGCGCCAGATTGAACAGGCGAACGGTTTCCCTGGACCCGGTGTTTTCGCCCGGCAGCAGGGCCGGCTGGCTGCAATCGCGCGCCAGTGAATAGCTTTCCTGCAGCGTGCTGGCGTCCGTCACCTGGCTGATTTCAGTGAAATGACCGAAGCGGGCCACGTAATCAAATGTGCGCCACTGTTCTTCCGGCGACAGGCTGAAGGGCGAGCTCAATCCGATCAGGATGATCTGCTTGTAGAGTTGTTCGATGCTGGCCTGCTTGCCTTCCGGCGTCTGCAGGTTTTCCTGTTCCAGTTGCAGGTCGGTGGCGGTGAAATACAGGTAATGCACCTCGCGCCAGAAGGCGGGTTTCAACAGGCGGCCCCGGTTGCAGGAAAACAGTGCGTGGTGATGCAGGTAATTCAGCGCCATGTACAGCAGCAGACCAAGTCCGGCAGGGCGCTTGCTGCGCTCCATCGAATCGCGGATCAGGTGCTTGAAGGCAAAGCCCAGCTCGCGCAGGAACTCCAGCAGATTGTCCAGTTCGTGCAGATTGGGTTCGCGGGAAAATACGCTGCTTTCGAACTGGCGGCGATAGTGTTCGGTAAAACGTACAAAGGCATAGTGGAAGGGCCGCACCAGTTCCAGGCGTTTTGCCGGCGGCAGGGAAAAACGGTTGAAGGTATGCAGGCGGCGGTGCGCCATCAGCAGGGCCGAGGGGATGTCGGCATAGGGCAGATCGCGGATTTCACTGGTCAGCCGGCGGCTGTCCGTTTCCAGCAGGATGTGCCGGGTCTTTTCGATGGAGGGTACCTGCAATGGATTACTCATGACTTCCGATCCTTCAATCGTCACGTGCCACACGCGGCTGCTGCTGCCCCTGTGGCTTCAGCAATGCTGTTCCTGTGTACCGCGCTTGTCTGTACATTGCAGGATGGATTGGGCATGCTTGCTGATAACCGTCTCAAGTATGAGGCGCAGGTTCCGGACGCACAAATTACACTATGAAAATAACGCTAGAGTCGTCGCTTTCCCTGGAAGGAATTAAACCCTATTTGCTGCAGAATGTCTGTGGTAAAAGAACATTTTCTGCTCAACTTTTTGGGGAGTCTGGCCCCATTGTTGTCTGTTTGCACGGCTTTCCCGACAATTATTTGACATTCCGCTATCAGGTCCCGGCATTGGCGCGGGCCGGCTACCGGGTGTTACTTCCCGTGTTGCCGGGCTATGACCCTGCCAGCGTCGATCCTGATGGGCGTTATCAGGTGACTGAACTGGTGCGCTGGCTGGAAGGCTGGCTGGATTTCCTCAATGAAGAGAAAGTGCACCTGGTGGGCCATGACTGGGGTGCCGCCGTCACCTGGCTGGCCGCAGTGATGATTCCCGGGCGCCTGTACAGCATCACCAGTATCGCCATTCCGTCCCTGCACCATCTGGCCCGTGGTTTGTTGCGCCATCCGGGCCAGTTGCGCAAATCCTGGTACATGGGCTTTTTCCAGCTTCCCCTGCTGCCGGAGCGGGCTTTGACCCTGGGCGATGGCTGGCTGATCCGCCGGCTTTGGCGCAACTGGTCGCCCGGGTGGGATGCGCCCGATGGTCAGCTGTACAGCGTGTGCAACGATCTGCAGCAACCGGGGGTGGCTGCTGCTGCCCTGGGTTATTACCGATGCCTGTTCCGTCTGTTCGATCCGGAAAACCGTGCCGGCCGTGCCCTGCTGGCGCGCAAGGTGGATTTACCGACGCTGATGATCAGCGGTGGCCGTGACGGCTGCCTGGATACCCGGCTGTTTGATGAGTGGCTGGTGGAAGCGGATTTTGCCGGCGGCGTGGAGTTGTACCGGTTGATGGGCGCCGGTCACTTCTGCCATCTGGAAAAGCCTG
>JABLXQ010000067.1 GCA_013178375.1 Gammaproteobacteria bacterium | reverse complement strand
CGAAGGGTTATTACGTCGAACCGACATTGTTCACCCATGTCGACAACAAGATGACCATCGCCCAGGAAGAGATCTTCGGCCCGGTGCTGGTGCTCATCCCGTTCGAGGACGACGACGATGCCGTGCGCATTGCGAACGATAGCAAATACGGTCTGGTTGGCAGCGTCAACTCCACCAACATCGACCGGGCCCTGTCGGTGGCGCGCCGGATTCGTGCGGGTGTGCTGTCCATCAACGGCGGCGCTGCGCATGGAGCCGACATCCCGTTCGGCGGCTACAAGTTCAGCGGTATCGGACGTCAGAATGGCGAGGCCGGTTTCAATCAGTACCTCGAAACCAAGTCGGTCGCCTGGCCTATCCCCAAGAAGTAAACAGTGTCGTACAGGCGCCATGCCAAACCAGGGGCATGGCGCCACTCAGTACCTGTACCGGCCTTTCACCAGACAAGTCCGGGTCTCTATTCGTCAGGTATTCCACCGTCTATATGCGATCAATCGCGCCCCTGTCGGGCAGGGGCCGCTGGGTTGCCGAAATCCCTTGCGCCCGTCTTTCCCGCGGCGTTACGCTGACTTTCCGGGAGCCATTGTGGTCGTTGACTCCTTCCTCCCTGCCGCCAAGGATGCCGCCATGACTCGACGCACATTACTGCCCTGGATTTGTTTCGTTTTTTCCTCTCTGGCCTGCCTGCCATCGGCGCAGGCGGGTTTTCTCAATATCACGTTCCAAGGTGCTGTCACCAGCAGCTCCGACGACTACGGCAATCTGTTCGATGCCGGAGTGGGTGGCAACACCATCGTAGGCGACGCGGTGACGGGCTCCATTCTGATTGACCTGGATTTGGCGGCAAGGCGTAGCACCGACTACGAAGTGGGAGGGGACGCCTATTACAGCGCCAACCAATATATAGGGCCGGAACGCTATATCACGTCGCAGATCAATATTGGCGGTCGCAACTTTGTTCTGGGCCCCAGCGTGACATCCACATCCGACGAAGAGTCTGTCTGGATGTTCCGGGCGGAAGTCCCCGACTTTGAGGGGCCCCGCGATTTTCTGGCGATCCAGGATGAATACTTTTACGAGAACGACAATGGCCTGAGTTCCTTCAGTCTGGACGTCAGCATGATCGACGTGATCGACACCTTCCTGCGTTCGCTGGATTTGGACCAGGAATTTTCGTGGATTGATACTAGCGATCTGCCCGGTAGGGGCGCTGGCGGAAGGCTTCAGGCAGAGGCGGATGAAGGGATAGGCATCGCCTATTTCGAACTGAACAGCGTACAGGCAGCGCTGGTGCCCACCGAAGTGCCGGAACCTGCGTCGTTGGGAATCCTGTTGCTGGCGCTGCTGGTGGGAATGGGGTTGCGCCGGCGGCCTTCGTGACGGCAGGCAATTATTCTCTTGGCCAGAGCCTATAGCCGCCTGCATTCCAAATGAAAAACGGATAGATGAGCCACAAGTCGTCATCCATCCGTTTGCCGAAGGCAGGTTCCTTCTGTGCCGCTCAATTACTCCCAGCTAACCGCCTTTTCTCCTGCTCCTTCGCAAACCCCCACTGCAACGGTCTGTGCACACCGCGCGGAAACAGCCGCTTGAACCAGTCGCCCAGAAACGAATCCCAACCGATCCGGATTTGCATGCGATTGTCCTGCACTGCTTTCACCACTTTCGCCGCCAGTTTTTCCGGCGGCATGCCGAAGCGCTCCATCAGGCTCGCGAGTTTTTCCGTAGTGGCCTGATTGTCGCCGGATTTGTCGGCGGCAGCGCGCAGGATGTTGGTGCGGATGGTGCCGGGGTGAATACTGGTGACGCCGATGTTGTGCACCGCCAGTTCGGCCCGCAATGTTTCGCTCAGGGATTTCACTGCCGCTTTCGACAGGCAGTAGCTGGCCTGGTTGGGCAGGCCCAGAAATCCCGCCAGGCTGGAGGTGTTGACGATGTGGGATTCCGCCTGCTTTTTCAGATAGGGCAGGAAGAAATGGCAGCCATAGATCACGCCATACAGATTGATGTTGATGACGAAGTCGAGGTCTTCCAGCGAGCTGTCTTCAAAACTTTTGTTGATGGTGACGCCGGCGTTGTTGAACAGCAGGTGGATGGCGCCATGGGCCTGCTCGATCTCCGCCGGCAGTGCCGCCATGCGCGTGCGGTCGGCCACGCTGGCCACATGAGTGGTGATCTTGTTGCGGCGGCCGTGCAGGATCGCAAGGGTGTGCTGCAATCCTTTCTCGGAAATATCCACCAGCGCCAGCGCGCAGCCTTCGTTGGCCAGCGCCACTGCCAGGGCGCGACCGATGCCGCTGCCAGCGCCGGTGATCACGGCCACTTTGTTATTCAGGTCTTTCATGTTGGTACTTCCCTCAAATCGTATTTGTTATTTTTTCGGTACTGGTGTGGCTGACGCCAAAACGGGTGCAATGGATTCCCTTGGGGTGTTCAATCGTCGCGACACATTCGTTGCAGTGGATGCAGCGACTTTCGTAATGCTCGGTGCGGGCTGCCTGTTTGGGCAGGAACGGATCACTCAGCAAAGTGCGTCCCAGCTGGATGAAATCAAATCCTTCCGCCATCAGCCGTTCAAAGCTGGCGTTGGTGCTGGCCCCGCCCACATAGATCATGTTGCACTGCACTTTCTCGCGAATGCGTTTGGCCTGTTCCAGGAAATACAGTTCCTCGTAGGGGTAGTCCTTGAACAGCGACGGCCCGACGATGTACATGATGGCTTTCATCAGCGGATTTTTTTCCGCCCGGATCAGCGGTTTGTGAATGTTGCCACCGCGAAACATGATCATCGGGTTCATGGTGCTGGTGCCGCCGCTGGTGATGATGCCGTCGATGCCGCCTTTGTCCAGCAGCATGGAAATTTCAACGGCGTCGTCGTAGTCCAGGCCGCCACGTACGCCTTCGGTGAGGCTTATTTTGCCGATCACGGGAAAGGTATCGCCCACGGCGTCGCGTACCGCCGCCAGAACGCGCAGCGGCAGCCGCATGCGATTGGTGAGTGAGCCGCCGTAGTCGTCCTTGCGCTTGTTGGTTTTCGGGCTCATGAACTGGCACAGGCCGTAGCCGTGGCCGAAATGGATTTCCACTGCGTCGAAGCCGACGGATTTCATGAACGCGGCCGCGTCGCGGTAGGTCCGCACCAGATTGTCGATGTCGGCCTGGGTCATGGCGTCGCAGAAGAGCATGCCATTGGCGGCGCCCAGCATGTTGATGCCGAAGCTCGGCCCCAGCGGACGCTTGCGTTGCAGTTCCCGGTTTTTGGAAAAGCCGCCGCCGTGTCCCATCTGGCCCGATACTTTCGCACCCTGCGCATGCACGCTGCTGATCAGTTCGCGCAGTTGCCGGCGAATGCCTTCGTGCATGTACAACATGTTTTCATTCAGCCGGCCATCGGCTTCCACCGCGCAGTAGCCGATGGTGGTCATGGCGGTGCCGCCGCTGGCGATGCGGGTGTGAAATTCTTTTAATGCGGGGGAGGGAATCCCACCTGGTGTCATGCCTTCGAAGGTGCCGGCCTTGATGAAACGGTTGCGCAGTTCCAGGCCGTTCAGGTGTGCGGGGGCAAAACATTTTTCCAGATGGGCATTCATGCGTGTGTTCCTGCCGCTATTTCTTTTTGTTTTCCGCCAATTGCAATGTCAAACCGTCCAGTATCAGATCCAGTTCGGCCGAAAAGGCGTCCCGACTGTTGTGCATGTTTTCCAGCATGGCCTGGCCGCACATCAGCAGCCAGGGATAATCCACCACCGATACCGGGCCGTTGTTCAGCTCCGACAGGTCGGGCGCGTTGCCCGCTTTCAGATCTTTCCAGATGGTGGGAAATACTTTTTCCACACCCTGTTGCCGGATCGGCACCAGGATCGTGCTGCCGGTGGCCAGTTCCGCCATCGCAGCGTGGGCTGTCAGCGCCTGTTTCGGTGTCAGGCCGGCGGTGATCAGCACTTTCAGCGTTTCGTTCTGCCAGTTCAGCACCGCAGGGCCGAAGCTGGTGGCGTGGCTCATGTACTGGGCCATTCCCGGCGAGCTGTCGTAGGCGTCCCACATGCGCAGGAAGGATTCCTTGACCCAGCTGCGCCAGTCGCTGTGGTCGATGTTGTCGGGAATCAGGTTGCTTTCGGTCATCTGGTGGTCGACGACGGCGGCAATCAGTTCGCTCTTGTCGCTGAAATATTTGTAGATCGCCATCGGCGTCACTTTCAGCTTGGTTGCGATCTTGCGCATGCTGAGAGCGTCGTTCGGATCTTTTTTTGCAATCTGGTACGCGGCCTTGATGATGCGGTCGCGGGACAGCGCACTGGTGCGTGCGGGTGCATTCGATGTGGTCGTCATGGGTACAACAATTCCGCGTCAGAGTTTTTTGTCAGCATCTTTCGGCGCGTCGCGCTGGGCGCCAATGCCGGCAATTGCGTAATTCACCACGGCCTTGAAGTTCAGGTCGCGGTCGAGGTCTTTCTGACTCAGATTGACGCTGGTAAGGGTCGGCAGCCGCTCCGGCTGGCTGTCCAGATTCTGGAACAGGCGCGCGTAATAGGGTGCGTAGCCGGCGCGGGCTTCTTCAATGGTTTGCAGTTCCTGTTGTACATATCCGGTGACGGTGGTGATCAGAAAACTGTGGGCCATCAGTGCGGCGCGGGGCTCGAAACCGAATTGCACCAGGATGCTGGCTTCCTTTTCCAGGTTGACGAAATCCGGGTCCAGCGCCGCCTGCACGAAATCCAGCAGGTCGGGATGTTGCAGCAGCGCACGGCGGTAGTATTCCCCCAGCACGCGCATCCAGGATTGCCAGGTGTGGCCTTTGGGTGACGGCAGTTCTTCCAGGTCGCTGCGTGACAGCGAGGCGCGTATCCGCCGCAGGCCGTCGATACCGCCCACATGGCGATACAGGGTGGTGACATTGACGCCGAGGAAATCGGCCACGTCCTTCATGGAAATGTCGGCGCCCTGGCTGCCGATCTCGCGCACTGCGTGCTCGATTTTTTCCAGGTCGATGGAAGGATTGCGGCCGCGCCGGGATTTGGCCCGGGTGCCTGCCTGCAGGATGTTGCTGGTTCTGGTCACGCTCATGCTGGTTTCCGTTAGGCGAAAATGAGGAGGGCAAGTGCCGAAAAGTCCCTCCCATTGTAGCGATTTGCCGCCTGTTTCGCACGGCAGTTGCAATACTCATTGCACTGTCAGACCAGTATCAGGCTGGCTGCACCGATTTGTCCGCTGTCTGGCCGGTAGTTGCCTGCTCCGCTTCCATCGCTTCGCGCATTTTGAATTTCTGGATCTTGCCGGTCACCGTCATCGGGAAGCTGTCAACAAAGCGTATATGGCGCGGAATCTTGAAGTGCGTGATCCTGTCGTGGCAGTAGGCGCGGATATCTTCGGCCGTGGCGCTGGCGCCGGCCCGCAGTTGCACCCAGGCGCAGATGTCCTCGCCGTATTTGGCGTCCGGAATGCCGAACACCTGCACTTCCTGGATCGCGGGGTGGGTGTAGAGAAATTCCTCCACCTCGCGCGGGTACACGTTCTCGCCGCCGCGGATGATCATGTCCTTGATGCGACCGACGATGCGCACATAGCCTTCGTCGTCCATCACGCCCAGATCGCCGGAGTGCAGCCAGTGTTCGGCATCGATGGTTTCAGCAGTTTTTTCCGGGTCGCCCCAGTAGCCCTTCATCACGGAATAGCCACGGCAGCAGATTTCACCTTTTTCGCCAATCGGCACGGTGCGGCCGGCGGCATCGACGATTTTCACTTCCTGGTGCGGCCCCACCTTGCCGACGGTGGACACGCGTTTTTCAATCGGTGCATCGATGGCGGTCATGTGGTTCACGGGGCTGGTTTCGGTCTGCCCGTACATGATGGTGACGTCGCGCATGTGCATCTTGCCGATCACGCGCTTCATCACGTCGATGGGGCAGGGGGCGCCCGCCATGATGCCGGTGCGCAGGCTGGACAGGTCGTACTGGTCGAAATCGGGGGAATCCAGCTCGGCGATGAACATGGTGGGCACACCGTGCAGCGCCGTGCATCTCTCGGCGGCGACGGTTTCCAGCACGCTGACCGGATCGAAGGCGTCGTTGGGAAATACGGCGGCAGATCCGTGAGTGAGCGCGGCCAGATTGCCCATCACCATGCCGAAGCAGTGGTACAGCGGCACCGGAATGCAGACGCGGTCCTGCTCGGTCAAGTGCATGCCTTCGCCCACCTGATAGCCGTTGTTCAAAATATTGAAATGGGTGAGGGTGGCGCCTTTCGGATTGCCGGTGGTGCCGCTGGTGAACTGGATATTGATGGCCTCGTCGGGCTGCAGTTGTGAGGCCAGCGCTGCCAGCTGTCGTTGTTCCGCCGTGCCGCCCAGCGTACACACGTCGGCAAAATTCAGCATGCCCGGCGATTTTTCCGCGCCCATGCGAATGACGGTTTTCAGATGCGGCAAGCGGTGCGAATCAATATTGCCCGGCGTGCCGCGCGCGATTTCCGGCGCCAGTTCGTTCAGCATTTTCAGGTATTCGCTGGTCTTGAATTTTTCCGCCGCGATGACGACTTTGCATTCCACCTTGTTGAGCGCGTATTCCAGTTCATACAGGCGGTAGGCGGGATTGATGCAGACCATGATGGCGCCGATTTTTGCGGTGGCGAACTGGGTGAGGCACCATTCCACCCGGTTGGGCGACCAGATGCCGACGCGGTCGCCGCGCTGCACGCCCAGCGCCAGCAGGCCAGTGGCCAGCGCATTGATCTGGTGCTGGTATTCGGCAAACGTCCAGCGGATATTCTGGTGACGTACCACCAGTGCTTCCCGATCCGGAAAGGCCGCGGTAATGCGATCGAAACACTGGCCGATGGTTTCAGGCAGCAGGGGCTGGCTGGCGGGTCCACTCAGGTAGCTTTCGGTGAGTGCCGGTGTGGTCATGGTGGCGTCCTTTCAGGTTCCTGTTTGTTCTGATTGTTATTGTGTTTTTTGCGCAGATTTCCGTTTTTGCCGGCGGAGTGGCAGCGGGCTTGCTGTCCCGCGAATTGCCGGTGTTAATGCGCTTCACTCGATTCTAGAAGCATTCCCCGCCCAAATAAACATCTATTTTGCAAATATATTGCATAATAGGAATGAACTCATGATAATGGAGCATTCGCTGGGCTTTTTCGGGGAATCCGCAACAATGCAAAGCCATGATAATTATGACAAAGAAGTGGATGTGCTGGTGGTGGGATCGGGCGCGGGTGCGCTGACAGCCGCCGTGGTGGCCCGGCAGGAAGGCTGCGCCGAGGTGCTGGTGGTGGAGAAAAGCGACCGTTACGGCGGCACGTCCGCCATGTCCGGTGGCGGCATCTGGATTCCCAACAGTCATTATGCGCGCCAGCAGGGTGTGAAGGATTCCGCGTCCGAGGCGTTCACGTATCTGAAGCATGTGATCGGCGACGAAGTGTCGGAAGAGCGTCTGCGCACCTACGTGGAAAAAGCGCCGGAAATGCTGGAGTACATGGCGAACAATTCCCGCCTGCAATATGAAACCGTGCCTTACTCCGATTATTACCCGGAAAAACCCGGCGGCAAGGAAGGCCACCGCACGCATCAGCCCACGCCCATGAATGCAAAACATCTGGGCGAGCATTTCAAAACGCTGCGTGAGCCACCCCCGCAGGTACTGGTGGCCGGCAAGCTCACGATGACCATGAAAGAAGGCCGCGCATTCCTCACCCAGGCCAAAGGCTGGATGTGGACGGCGGTGATGATGGCGCTGAGATATTACCTGGATATTCCCGGCCGCCTGCAGGGCCCGCGTTCGCGCCGCCTTACCATGGGCAACGCACTGATGGGGCAACTGCGCTGGTCCATGCTCGAACGCAAGATCGATCTGTGGCTGAAATCGCCGCTGCTGGAACTGATCGTGGAAAACGGTGCGGTGACCGGCGCAGTGATCGAGCGCGACGGCAAGAAAATGCGTATTCGTGCGCGCAAGGGCGTGATCATCGGCGCCGGCGGCTTCGAACACAACCAGCAGATGCGCGAACAATACCTGCCGCAACCCACCAGCGCCGAGTGGAGCGGATCGCAAATCAACAACACCGGCGACGGTATTCAGGCGGCCATGAAAATCGGCGCTGAAACCGCACTGATGAATCACGCCTGGTGGGCACCGTCGGTAAAAATTCCGGCCTGGGATCGCCCCTACGTGATTTTCGCCGAGCGCTCGCTGCCGGGCCTGGTGATCGTGAACAAGGCGGGCAAACGCTTCCAGAATGAAGCAGCACCTTATCTGGAATCGGGGCTGGCGTTTTATCAGGCCGACAAGCCGGAAGAACCCACCGTGCCGTCCTTCGTGGTGTTCGATGCCGTGTTCCGCAAGAAATTTCCGTTTGGCCCGATCCCGCCCGGTTACAGCTCGCCCGACAGCCGCATCTCGCGCAAGGTGTGGGAAGTGCTGGTGAAGGCGGACACCATCGAAGAACTGGCGAAGAAAATCGGCGTCGACGCGAAGGGTCTGGCCGAAACCGTGCGCAAGAACAACGAATACGCCAGAAGCGGCAAGGACGCGGATTTCAAGCGCGGTGAAAGCTACTACGACCGTTACTACGGCGACAGCAAAACCTCGCCCAATCCCTGCATTGCGCCGATCGCGCAGGGGCCGTTCTATGCCATTCCCATCCATCCCGGCGATATCGGCACCAAGGGCGGCGTGCTCACGGACGTGAACGGCCAGGCACTGGATAAATCGGGTGCGCAGATTCCCGGCCTGTACGTGATCGGCAACTCGGCTGCATCGGTAATGGGCAGCAAATATCCCGGCGCCGGCGCGACACTCGGACCGGCGATGACCTTCGGTTATCTGGCAGCGAAACATATTGCCAGAGGTGTAGCGCAGGCTGGCACTGGCCGGAGTTCTGCAGCGGCGGCAAAAAAATCCGGCACCGCCAGCACCCAGTCGGCGACGGCCGCGCGCGTCTAACTTGCGCAGCAGGAAAAAATATAGACCAAATAGAAGAAGAGAGGGAAGCCAACATGAAAAAACAGATTCAGGAGTTCGGGCCTGGTGCCTCGCTGGTATTCGGCGGCAGCGGCGGTATCGGTATGGCCATCGCAGTGCGCATCGCCCAGGGCGGCAGCGACGTCGCCATCACCTACAAATCGCAAAAGGAAAAAGCCCAGGCAGCCGCAGAGCAGATTGCGCAGCTGGGCGTGAAGTGCACCATCCATCAGGTGGATATCGCCAAGCGCGAGCAAATCGACGCCGCACTCAAAGGCGCCATCGCCGCCCACGGCCGCCTGCACAGCGTGGTGGTAGCCGCTGGTTCCGACATCAAGCAACCGTTTCTCGCGGATGTCACCGACGAGCAATGGGACGAAGTCATCAACGGCGACCTGAACGGATTCTTCCGTATCGTGAAAGGCATCATCCCCCATTTCCGCGCCAATGACGGCGGCTCGCTGGTACACATTTCCTCCGCCGGCCTGGGTCGCACACCGCCGAAAGACGTACTGTCGGTAGCGCCCAAAGCCGCCAACGAAGCGCTGGTGAAATACGTGGCGAAGGAAGAAGGCGTACACGGAATCCGCGCCAACAGCGTGGCGGTGGGCGTCATCGAAACCGGCATTTTCAAACGCCTGGAAGCCGAAGGCGTGTTCGACGACAACTGGAAACAGGCGGTACTGGGCATGCTGCCCATCAAGCATTTCGGCCAGCCGGAAGACATTGCAGAAGCGGCGGCATTTTTTGCGTCGAACCGTTCGCGCTATGTTACTGGCCAGCTGTTGTTTGTGGACGGCGGCTACGCGGTTTAATGAACAGACTCACGGTTTAACGACACAGAGATATCGGGACAGCTGCAGCCCCACTCCAGCCGTCGCGGAATCGGCTCGATCAAGATCCCAGGAGAATAACAAGATGAAACTTTTCGAAAACAAAGTCGCACTGGTCACCGGCGCCGCATCCGGCATGGGCAAATCCACCGCATTGCGACTGGCAGCCGAAGGCGCCAAAGTATTGCTGGGCGATATCAACGAAGCCGGCAACCAGGCCACCGCAGCAGAAATCGATGCAGCAGGCGGCGTCTGCAAGGCAATGACCTTCAACGCAATGGACGAAGCCTCCTGCAAGGCTCTGGTACAAGGCGCCGTCGACACCTTCGGCCAGCTGGACGTCGTGGTAAACGTCGCAGGCATCGCCGGCTTCTACCACCTGCACGAACTCACCACCGACGTATTCAACCGCTTCATGGCGGTAAACCTCACCAGCACCTTCATCATCTGCCGCGAAGCCATGCCGCACCTGAAGAAAACCAAAGGCAACATCGTCAACTTCGCCTCACTCAACTCCAAAACCATGACCGCCTACCAGACCGCCTACTGCGCGTCGAAAGCCGCCGTGTCCGCCATCACCAAATGCATGGCGCAGGAATTCGAGGCGGACGGCGTTCGTGCCAACGTGGTTTGTCCCGGCGGAATCGAAACACCGCTGGTGGCCAGCATCCGTTTCCCTGAAAACATCAACCGCCGCCTGCTGGCCAACCTGATGCCGCTGGGCCGCAAAGGCAAGCCAGAGGAAGTGGCGTCACTGGTGGCGTTCCTGGCATCTGACGAAGCCAGCTACATCAACGGCGAAGATATCTTTGTTGATGGTGGCGGCCGTTCGGCGCTGTAATGGTCTGACATAAATAAAAAAAGCGGGCTCTGAATTTTTCAGCGCCCGCTTTCTTGAATTCGCTGCTGATCAACATCCGCAGCCACGCGATCTCGATATGACTGACCCCGTCAGCCTGCCGGCGCCGCTCCTGCATGAAACACTTTCAAAATGCCTGCGTCATTCTGGCTGATCAAACTGGATGTCACCCTGAACACCGTTTCCAGAATGACCCACTGCCCGTTCTGCTTGCCGTACCTGTCTTCATAATAACCGGCCAGCTGCGTCAGCATTCCCGTCTGCGTGTTGACCTGAAAAAAATACAGATCCCACACTGCGCTGGCCTGTTCCGGCGATGCCCAGCGAATCTGCGCATTCTGCCCGTGATGCATGTCGATCACATGGGAATGGCACGCCATCTCCACATAGACCGCAACGAAATCCTCACGCGCATGAAACTGGCCGATGGCACCGTAATCAATGTGAATTTCGCCGCTGCCAAAACAGTCACGAATGGCAGCCGCATCCTTCGCATCACAGGCGTGAAAGTAACGCGCTTTCAGCTGGCGGATCGCCTCGATATCCTCCAGCCGTTGCAGACGCTCGATCGCATTCATGGTTTACGGAGTCCAGTACGCCTTCATCGACACTACCTTGCCGTTCTTGTCGAATTCGAATACGTCGATCACATCCAGCGCTCTGGGTCCCACTTGCGCGGTAAAGGGAAACGCTGCGGCGTTGCCGGCGCACTTCACCGCGCCATTCAATGTCAGTTTCACGCCGACGCCCTTGAAACTGCCGTAAAACGCCAGGATTGCAGCGATGCCTTCTTTCGGCGGCGTGCCCACCGGATCTTCCACCGTGGCATTGTCGGCATAGATTTCCCGGATCAGGTCCAGGTTGTCGGTGCTGACGGCAAGCAAATATTTTTCAACGACTTGGATCTTCTGTGCGGCGTCCATTGCGGAACTCCTCTGTATTCGTGTCTGGGTTATTTATGAGATATATTTGCATTATAGTTGCATAATGACAAGAGCCTTGCTAGCGTATGTCAATTCCCGCTGTTGCGCGCACGAGAAATGAAGCGCGGTGCAACAGCTTTGCAATAAATGCAATCCACATAAAAGCAAAGGCTGCAAACACTGGCAGCATACAGGAGAGAGGGCGCCGCCATGGGCAAGTACGCGAAGATCGAGGCCGCACAGATTGAAGAACGCTATGCACGGGGCTGGCACTGCCTGGGCAAGGCCGAGGAATTCACCAGCAAGCCGGTAGCACTCAAATATTTTGGCTCCAGCCTGGTGGCGTTTCGTGGCGAAGATAACCAGTTGATCATTCTCGACGGTTTTTGTCCGCACATGGGCGCGGATCTGGCGCAGGGTTATGTGGAAGGCAATTCCATCCGCTGCGCGATGCATGCCTGGCGCTGGGGCGCCGACGGCGTCTGCGACGATATTCCCTACGCGAAAAAAATTCCGGCGAAAGCCTGCATCAAATCCTGGCCCACGCTGGAGCGCAACGGTCTGGCGTTCGTGTATCACGATCCTGAAGACAACGCGCCGATTCCCGAACAGCTGCCGCCAGTGATTGAAGAATACGGCAACGGCGAATGGTCCGACTGGGAAGTGGTGCTGATCCCGATTCACACCAACTGCCGCGAGCTGGTGGACAACATGGCGGACAAGGCCCACTTCGGCCCCGTGCACGCATCCGCCGCGCTGAAATTCCGCAACGTGTTTCACAAGCATGTGGCCGTGCAGGAAATGGAAGGCAAAAGCCCGCGTCTGGCCGGTGATTCGATTCTGAAAACCGTCGCCACCTATTACGGCCCCGCTTACATGATTACCGAGATGACCGGTGAAATGAACGGCGTGCCGGTGGCGTCGAAACTGCTGGTCAGCCACGTGCCGACTTCCACCGAAAGTTTCGACCTGCGTTTCGGCGTGATGGTGAAACTGTTCCCCGGCATGAGCAAGGAAGACAGCGATGCCATGGTGAAAGGCTACGTGCAACTTACCCAGGCATCGTTTTTTGAAGACGTGCAGTTCTGGCATACCAAAAAGCGGGTGGACAATCCGGTACTGTGTGACGGCGACGGCCCCATTCACCGTCTGCGCCAGTGGTACGACCAGTTTTACGTGGATATCGCCGAAGTACCGTCGGTGTGGAATGAAGCCAAGATTTATGAAGTGGAGGCGTTCAATCCAATTCCGCCGCAGAAAATGGCAGCAGGTAATGCGCCCGCGCCGCAATCGGCCCATGCCGGGGAAACGGTCGAGGCCTGATTGCCATGTCGATTTCTGCCGCTACGTCCGTGCGCAATACGTCACCCGGTTTGCTGCTGCGCCTGTTGGCCTGGGCCATGCTGGTGCTGGGTGTCAGTCTGTTTGCCGCCTATTTGGTCTTCCTGCCGCAGCCGCAATTGTTTGCGTTTGACAGCAGTAGTGTCGGCGCAAGCATCGGGCTGATTTTATATAGCCTGGCCACGGCAGGGTCGGCCTTCATTGCCTGGGGCATCATGCTGAGCCGGCTGGATGGCGACGGTCTGACCCGGCAGCAAGTGTTGCGCGCGTCTGCCATCGGCATCGGTCTGCTGGGCCTGATGCGCTTGGCTACCGCGATTTTTCCGCCGCCGCCGTTTGACGCCATGATCGCCTTGCCCATCGGTGAGTTCGTGGTGTTCTCGCTGCTGGCATTCAAGCTGTTTCGGGCCTGAACGGAGTTAGCCGCCATGACCGGAAACACTGTCTTCGATATTCTGCTGATGGCCATTTTTGCCAGCGCGTTCCTGACCGCACTGGTATTGCTGCTGGTGGATGCACCTTACGGCCGTCACAAGCGCGCCGGCTGGGGCCCGAAAATCAATACACGCCTGGGTTGGGTGGTGATGGAGTCGCCGGCATCGCTGGCGTTCTTCTATTTCTATTTCACGGGCGCGCATCCACAAGTGCTGGCCGGCGTGATCCTGATGCTGATGTGGCAGTTGCATTACGTGCACCGTTCCTTCATCTATCCGTTCCAGATCCGCGTGAAGCCTGGCGACAGCACGCCACTGCTGGTGATCCTGATGGGTTCGCTGTACTGCGGCATCAACGGTTACCTGAATGGTTCCTATATTTCCAATTATGCCGATCACCTGAATGAACAGTGGCTGACGGATCCGCGCTTTGTGCTGGGTGTCGCCCTGTTCGGTTTCGGCTACTACCTCAACAAGCGTTCCGACAGTATTTTGCGCAACCTGCGCGCCAGTTCCACCACCGGTTACCAGATTCCGCAGGGATTTGCGTTCCGCTATGTGTCGATGCCGAATTATCTGGGGGAAATTCTGACCTGGACCGGTTTTGCGATTGCATCCTGGTCGCTGGCGGGATTGTCGTTCGTGGTCTTTACCATGGCGAATCTGGTGCCGCGTGCACTGGCGAATCACCGCTGGTACCGGGAACAGTTCTCGAATTATCCCCGCGAACGCCGGGCGATCTTTCCGTTCGTGCTGTAAACATTTATCGCCGTAAAACGCTTCCAAAGCCGAGCCGGTTTCCCACCGGCTCTCCTTCAACGGACAGTCTCTGCCAATGGATTGTCCGTTTTTTTTGCCCGCGCCGGATCAGCGGATCAACCCCAACTCCCGCCCCCGCGCCACGGCCTGGGTGCGGCTGTTCACCGCCATTTTTTCATAGATGTTGCGGATATGGGCTTTGGTGGTGGTGACGGCAATGTGCAGGGTGTCGGCGATGTTCTGGTTGCGGTGGCCGCTGGCGATCATGCCCAGCACTTCCAGTTCACGGTGGGTGAGCGGTTCGATCAGTGCCGACAGGTCCGCCCGTGCGCTGGCGGGTGCCAGTTGCGCCTGTTCCCACCAGCCGTGCACACCTTGATCCGACAGCCGGCTGAACAGCGGCTCCAGTGTGGCGCCTTCATCCAGAAACACGCGGCGGTAGCCGGCGCGACCGCTCAATTCCAGCGCGCGCTGCAGGCTGGCGCAGGCGCGGGGCCAGTCCTGCTGGTGCGATTGCACCAGTGCGCGGGCGGTGAGGGCGCGCACCTGGGTCAGCGTGCGTAACTGGGCGGCGGCATCCTCCTCGATCTGGTCCAGAATCTCCAATGCCTGGACATGGCGATTCTGTAGTGCCAGGCAGCGGGCCAGCACGATGCGCGCCTCCTCGTGGGCGAAGGCGCGGCTGGGCAGCAGGTGTTGTTCCTGGTCCAGCGCCCAGCGCAGGGCGGCGGTCTGGTTGCCGGATTGCAGCAGATACAGGGCCCGCACCATACCCACCGGTGGTGCCATTGTGGACCAGTGGGAGCGGTCCCGTTCCAGCACCGGTTCTGCCAGTTCCACTTGCGCCAGTGCTGCCGCCCATTCCCCCTGCGCCGAGTGCAGGGTGGACTGCACCAGCCGGATCAGCGCCGCATGGGCGGCCTCGGCACTTTCCTCGCCATACTCCAGCAGCACTGCCATGCGGTCACCGGCCTGATCCAACTGCTGTGTTTCGCGGTAGATATTCACGTGGACGATGTTCTGCCAGCAGGCCACAAAGTGCGGCGACAGCCCCTCGGCTACCAGCCAGTCGCGGCTGCGGTCCAGCGTATCCAGCGCCTTGCGGGTGAGTCCTTGCTGGAACTGCAGGTGCGCCAGCATGACCGACGTGGACAGCATGCAGAAATGATTGCACTCCCGCAGCGCGGCAGCGTTGGCCTGTTCCAGGATCTGCTGCGACGCCAGGTGTTTGCCGTCCTGGAACAGCTCCATACCCAGGGCAAAGCGGGTCACCGCGTTGAGCTGGTTGTCCGCCCCGTTCGACAGTTCGCTTGCCTGCGTTGACCAGTAGCGGATGCCCGCTTCATCGCCGCGAAAGCGCGCCAGCTGGCTCCGGAAAATGGCGATCTGTGCCTTCAATGCCCGGTACTGCGACTGCTCTGGCACCAGTTGCCGGTCAGCCTGGTCCAGATAGGGTTCCGCCTCGAATACCCGCTCGGTGCAGAACAGGTTCCAGGCCTGGATCAGCGCCAGCCGGGGGCGCCATTGCACGGTCTCGGCGGGCAGCCGGCTCAGCCACCAGTTGAGGGATTCATTTTGCCCGGCCAGCATCCGGCTTACCCCCAGTTCCTCGATCAGTTCCGCCGCGTCTGCCCACAGTTCGCCACCCAGCAGACAGTGGATTGCCTCCTCGCGATCATTCTCCTGGCTGAACCATTCGGCGGCCTGCCGGTAAAGCTGTGGCAACTGCTGTTTCAGGCGCTGGCGGGCGATATTGAGCAGGTTTTCCCGGAACAGGTCGTGGAAACGGAACCAGTGCCCACGCTCGTCCAGGGGAATCAGGAACAGGTTCTGGTCGCGCAGGGCTTTGAGGTGGGCCTGCATCTGCGGCGCTTCCGGCAGGGGAGCTAGGTGCCGGCACAGATCCAGCGAGAAGCGTCGCACCAGCGCCATCCGCAACAGGAATTGCTGCAGGGCGTTGTCCAGACTGGCCAGCACTTCCTCCGCCAGATAGTCCACCAGCAGGGTGGGAGACGACCGCTCCAGCCAGTCCGGTGTCGGCGCCGGCTGCTGCTTCAGCGACAGTCCCGCCAGTTGCAGTGCTGCTGCCCAGCCTTCGGTTTTTTCCTGCAGCCTGTCCAGGGTGCGGGCGGTCAGCGACAGTTGCAACGTGTCCTCAAAGAACAGGCGCGCCTCCGCAGGGCCGAACGATAATGCGCCCGCCCCGATTTCGGTCACGGTGTCGCGCACCCGGCGCTGGGGAATGTGCAGCGCCGGCAGACTGCGCGAGGTGATCAGCACATGCAGGCTGGCGGGCAGGCGATCGAGGAACCAGCTCACGCTGTCCAGCAGCACCGGGTCCTGGATTACGTGAAAATCGTCCAGGATCAGAATGGTTGGCAGCGCCTGATCCGGCTGGCTCCAGCGATTGATCAGTTCGATGATCCAGGCTTCGTGGTCGCTTTCGGCCGGGGTGCTGGTGACCCGGAGAGGCTGGCCCAGTGCGCCGCTGACATAGCGCCAGAAGCGCACCGGATCATTGTCCTGCACATCCAGCGACAGCCAGGCGCTGGCATTCGGCAACTGGTCCAGCCACTGCCGGGCCAGCGTGGTCTTGCCGTAACCAGCGGGAGCATGGATCAGAGTCAGGCGTGCGGAGGCTGGTTGTCCCAGCTTTTGCAGCAGGCGCTGGCGGGGCACTGCATTGTGCCGGATCGGCGGCGCAAACAGTTTGGTTTTCAGCAGCATGGTCTGTTCTTGTTATTGGGACGACGGCCCAGTGTTTTCCGAAACCCTGCCGCAAGTCAAAAAAGCCGACGGGCCGGTCGTCCGTCAGGAAGCCTTATCAAGTGCAGGCTGGCGGTTTTGGCACTATAATGCCGCCACAAGAAAAGTCTTGGCCGCTCTTTTGGCGGACCGGATTGACCGAACCTTTGCTGAACCGACCTTGTTGGTACGCCTTGCTACAGAGTTGTTTTTTAGTCGTCAGCAAAAGGTGAAGTTATGCAATTGATAGTGATACTGGCCCTTGTAGGGGCTATTAATATAGCGGGTGTGGCAGTCAGTTCTGAGCAGGATCTGGCCAGCCGCGGAATCAGTGCAAGCGAGTACCAGTCATCGGTCGAGGTAGAGGACGTCTCTTCCAAGCCAGACGGTTCGCTGCTGGAAGCACTCAGCAACTGATATCCAACCCACTGACAGCCATAACAAAAATGACGAATTCCGATAAACCCGCATTTTCCGGGATCCCTGATGGAAAATGCGGTTTTTTGTTTGTGTAGGGACTGTTTGATCTTTGTGATCGCCGGTAAGTGTCGATAGCCAGATCAGACGATAAGACGTTAAGATTTGATCACTTTATGGACATCCAAGGAAAGGAAGCTGCGCGCATGGATCGCCGCATCATGATGTTGAGACTCAGAAATCAGTTGGAACAGCAGGTCGCTCTGGCGGAGCTGGCTGATTCCTCTGCCGCCCTGCAATCCCTCAAGAGTTGTTATCAGGAAGCTACCCGGCTGGTGGAAGCGCCCCGACCCTCCGTGACCGATCTGGAGGCGCTGGCGCTGCGTCTGCGGGCGGCTGCATTGCAGCCTGGCCCCCTGTCCGGCCAGGCTACCCTGCGTATCGCCGCCAGTTATCACTGGTTGGCGCGGCAGTTGAAGAGCGAAAGTCTCGTCAGCCCTTGAAGGATTCGATCAGGTCCGCCAGCACGGTGGCGGTGACCGTATTCAGCAGGTTGCTGATGATGTCGGTCGAGCTGGGCACCCAGGGTTTCATGCCGGTGAGGAATTCGGTGCGCTCCGACAGGTACTGTGCCACCTCCCGCTCCGCCTGGGCCTGATCCTCGTTTTCCAGCGCCTTGAAGATGGGGTCCAGGTGATCCAGCATGATGCGCCCGTACAGGGCGTTCTCGCCGTGATTGCGCATGGCTTCCACCAGTCCCACCATGGAATCCAGTTCGGTCTGGAATTTCGATACCGACTTGCGGGCCTGGCGTCGCAGGCTGTCGGCCTCTTCCTGAATTTCCTTGTATAGCATGCTGACTCTCTCCGCGCGTTGCAGATTCGTTTTTTAAGCATAGTCCAGTTGAACGGATTGGCATCTGGTGTTGTCGGGTCATGGCAGCCTGAAGAAATCCTGGCCGGCGAAAAAATAGTGGACTGCCGACGTTGCCGGCGGACCCTGCTGCTTTAAAATTGGCCCGGCATTTTGCGCAGGCTGGTGCTTGCGCCTTTCGATTTTCCTGTCTGGGAGTGGCTGCTTATGACATTGCTGTATCTTGCTGGCGGATTGGTGCTGCTGGTGGTGGGTGCGGAGTTCCTGGTGAAGGGGGCGTCGCGGCTGGCGACGGCGGTGGGGATCTCGCCGCTGGTGATCGGGCTGACCATCGTGGCTTTCGGTACCAGCGCGCCGGAAATGGCGGTGAGCGTGGGGGCGGCCTGGTCCGGCCAGGCGGATCTGGCGCTGGGCAACGTGGTGGGCAGCAACATATGCAACGTTCTGCTGATTCTGGGCCTGTCGGCGCTGATTGCGCCGCTGGTGGTGGCACAGCAGCTGGTGCGGCTGGATGTGCCGCTGATGATTGCGGCGTCCTTCGCGGTGTTGCTGCTGGGGCTGGACGGCGTGATCGGTCGCATCGATGGCATCCTTCTGTTTACCTGCATCATCGGCTACACCCTGTTCCTGATCGTTCAGAGCCGCAAGGAATCCAGCAGCGCGGTGCAGGAAGAATATGCCCAGGAATACAGCCAGACTGCCTCGGGCTGGAAGCAGGTAACGCTGAATGCGCTGTTTATACTGGGTGGGCTGGTGCTGCTGGTGGTGGGCGCCAACTTGCTGGTGGATGCGGCGGTGTCGATCGCCCAGTATTTCGGTGTCAGCGAACTGGTGATAGGTCTGACGGTGGTAGCGGTTGGTACCTCGCTGCCGGAGCTGGCGGCATCGGTGATCGCCAGTATCCGTGGCGAGCGCGACATTGCCGTGGGCAACGTGGTGGGCAGCAATCTCTTCAATATACTGTCGGTGCTGGGCCTGTCCAGTGTGGTGTCGCCGGCAGGCATCGAGGTTTCACCGGCAGCGCTGGTGTTCGACATCCCGGTGATGATCGGTGTGGCGCTGGCCTGTCTGCCGATTTTCTTTACCGGCTACATCATTACGCGCTGGAATGGCGCAATGTTTCTGTTCTACTACGTGGCATACACCGCCTACCTGATTCTGGCCGCCATGCAGCACGATGCGCTGGATACCTTTGGTGCCGCCATGCTCTTTTTTGTGATTCCCCTCACTGCGATCACGCTGTTGGTGTTCGCGATTCGTTACCACCGTAACCGACAGGCAGTAGATATCTGATGGATTGGTTGTTCCTGTGCAAGGCGTTGTTGTTGGGCATTCTCGAAGGGCTGACGGAGTTCCTGCCCATTTCCAGTACCGGTCACCTGATCGTGGTGGGCAGCTGGCTGGAATTTGATTCCGGTACCGGCAAGGTGTTCGAGGTAGTGATCCAGCTGGGTGCGATCATGGCGGTGGTGTGGCTGTACCGGATGAAGATCCTTCATCTGTTGCAGGGCATGCTGAAAGGCAATGTGGCGGATCTGCGCTTTGCCGGCTGTGTGCTGCTGGCGTTTTTTCCCGCCGTGATCATCGGTGTGCTGGCGATCGATTTTATCAAGAGCACACTGTTCAATCCGCTGGTGGTGGCGATTGCGCTGATCGTCGGTGGCGTGATCCTGATGCTGGCGGAACGGCATGCAGTGGAAGCCAAAATCACCCGTATCGAGGACATTACCTGGGGGCGGGCGCTGGGCATCGGCATAGCGCAGTGTTTTGCGATGATTCCCGGGACGTCGCGTTCAGGTTCCACCATCGTGGGCGGTCTGCTGGCGGGATTGTCGCGCCAGGCGGCGACGGAGTTTTCGTTTTTCCTTGCCATGCCTACCATGCTGGGGGCGGCGGTGTACGACGGTTACAGGCACCGGGATCTGCTGGAGCAGAACGACCTGTGGCTTATCGCCATGGGATTTACCGCCGCGTTTGTGACGGCGCTGCTGGTGGTGCGGGCGCTGGTGCAGTTTATTGCCAGCCACAGCTTCCGCGTGTTTGCCTGGTACAGGATCGGGTTGGGGACGCTGATCCTGGTGTTGCTGGCGTTCAATTTCTCGTTCAGTGCGAATGCGTAAAGCGAGCGCCGCTGGATTGAAATCAGTCACGCACGATTGATGCTCGAACTTTGGATAACGTCAGCATAAAAAAACGGCCTTGCCATTCGAAGTGGCAAGGCCGTTTTTTTTGTGGCCGCTTCTGGTGTTGCCGGCGGGCTTACAGTACCGCCAACGCTGCCTCGTAGTTGGGTTCGTTGGCAATCTCGCTCACCTGCTCGGCGTGCAGCACCTTGCCTTTCTCGTCAATCACCACCACGGCGCGGGACAGCAATCCCTTCAGCGGGCCGCTGGTGATCAGCGCGCCATACGCAGTGCCGAATTCCGGATTGCGGAAGATGGAAGCGCTGATCACGTTCTTGATGCCCTCGGCACCGCAAAAGCGTGCCAGTGCAAACGGCAGGTCGGCGGACACGCACAGCACCTGGGTGTTCTGCATGTCGCTGGCCTGCTGGTTGAACTTGCGCACGGACGTGGCGCAGGTGGGGGTGTCGATGCTGGGGAAGATGTTCAGCACCAGCTTCTTGCCGGCGAAATCCTTCAGGCTGACGTCCGACAGATCGGTTTTCACCAGGGTGAATGCGGGGGCGGTGGCGCCGGCGGCGGGCAGGTTGCCGGCAGTGTCGACCGGACTTCCTTTCAATGTGATCTTGGCCATGGGTGTCTGCTCCTTGAATATGAGTGGCAATGCGACGGCATCGTGCCGTTACAAAATGCTGCGTCAGGATGGCGCTGATTCAGGGGAAAAACAACCGCGCCACCAGTGCGGGAATGGCGGTTTCCACTTTCAGGATGCGGGGGCCCAGGGTCACTGCGGTGAAACCGGTCTGCTGCAGCTTTTCCACTTCATAGGGAATGAAGCCGCCTTCGGGGCCGACGGCCAGAACGGTCTGCTCGTTGAGCGTGGCCGGGCAGGATTGCGATTCCGGCAACGGGTGGGCCACCAGGCAGCGCTTGCCCATCGCCAGGGCCGGCAGTTCATCTTCCACGAAGGGTTTGAAGCGGGTGTGAATATGCACCTGCGGCAGGATGGTGTCGCGGGCCTGTTCCAGGCCGAGCCGCAGTTGCTGGTGGATGGAGTCAGGCTGCAGAAAGGGGGTCTGCCAGTAGCTCTTTTCCACCCGGAAGCTGTTGATCAGGTGGATCTGCTTGATGCCCAGGCTGGTGGCGGCCTGCAGCACCCGGCGCAACACCTTGGGGCGGGGGAGGGCCAGCAGCAGGGTCAGCGGCAGGGGCGGGGGCGGCGGGGTGTCCAGCACCGCATCCAGTACCACTTCCTGCGCAGACAAGTCTTCCACCCGCGCCAGACCAGTCAGGCCGTCGAGCACGCCGATGCGCACGCTGTCGCCGGGGGCGGCCTTCAATACGGTGCGGATGTGGTCGGCGCGGCGGCCGGTCAGGCGCAGCAGAGCCCGATCGGCGGTGCCGGCGGGCCATTCCTGGGGATCGAGCAGTAGCAGGTTCATGGCGCGCATTATGCTCATCCTCTGCCTGGGTGTCGCGGGGAAGTTGGCATGGGAAAGTTGTTGCGGTCTGTTGCCGGGGCGATTCCAGGGCTGAAAAGGCAAAACTTCTGTGGGATAATGGCCGCCTTTTTCAAGCCCCTGACCCGCACACTGCCTGCCTTTTCCGCCGCCATGGCGCCATAACAAGGCATGACCGGACAGGGCGCGTTGGGGTTTTCTGCTGTCGCAATTAATCATGGGATTTGAGCGAATTGGCTATTGTCCAGCCAGTCACGTTGCCCGGATAATGCAGCGCCCCCGCGTACCCGATTTTCTCCGGCTGGAATTGCCAGCCACGACCGATTGTTTGCGTTCACTCCATACTCACATATAGAGACGTTATCAGCATGGGAATCAACAAGAAGCTTATTCCGTCGCTGGAAAATCCCTTCCAGGCCCCGGAAACCAAGGAATTCAAAATCCCCGGCGAAATCGGCCGCACCCCGGGCATCTACGAGCAGTCGTTGACGGAAGGCTGGGAGCTGATGCAGCGTCCCGAGACCGCCGCCGGTGTGCCAGCGATCGAGAAGCAGCACGTCAAGCAGCGGATGACGGTGTGGGAGCGGATTCGCGTGCTGACCGACCAGGACCCCATCGTGCTGTACCAGAACTGGGGCAAGAACCTGGATGGCGCTTCTATTGTGACTGCCATTATTAATGTGGATGGTCGCGACGTGGCCCTGTATGGCCATGACTTCACGGTGCGCGCCGGTTCCATGGACGCCACCAACGGCCGCAAATTGGCGAGCCTGATCAAGCTGGCGGGTGAGCGCAAGATTCCCCTGATCGGCATGAACGATTCCGCCGGCGCCTATGTGCCTGCCGGCGTGGGTGGCCTGGACGGTTACTCGGAAGCCTTCACTGCCCTGCGCAAGATCAGCGGCGTGGTGCCCAGCATCATGTGCATGTTCGGTTACAACGCTGGTGGTGGCGCTTACCTGCCGCGTCAGGGCAGCTTCATGATCCAGCCGCAGAACACCTTCTTCGGCCTGACCGGCCCGGGTGTGGTGAAATCCGTACTGGGTGAAGACGTGACAGCCGACCAGCTGGGTGGACCCGGCGTGCACGGCCAGTCCGGCGTCACCGATTTCGTGGTGCCCGATGAGGTGACTGCGCTGCGCAAGGCCAAAGAACTGCTGCGCTATTTCCCGGACAACAACGCCAGCCTTGCGCCGTTCCTGGAAACCTCCGATCCGATCACCCGCAAGACCTGGGACGCGGACATCCTGTTCAAGAAAGCCTTCAACTCGTCCACCGGCTACAACACGCCGATCGACATCCGCATCCTGATCCAGCAGGTGTGCGACCACGGCGACTACACCGAATTCCAGCCGGACCGCGCGCAGAACACCATCTGCGCTTTTGCCCGTCTTGGTGGGCACGTGGTGGGCATCGTGGCGAACAACAGCGCTGTGTCCTCGGGCCAGATCGACATCGCGGCGTCCTACAAGAACGCGCGCTTCATCCGTTTCTGCAACGTGTACAACATCCCGGTCGTGTTCATCGAAGACACCACCGGCTTCCTGCCGGGCACCGACCAGGAACGCAACGGTATCGTGCAGGCCGGCCGCGCCATGCTGGATTCCATCATCGATCTGCGTACCCCGCGCATTCTGCTGATCGTGCGCAACGCCTTCGGTGGCGCCTATGCCGCGTTCAACAGCTATGCCACCGGTGCCGATGTGGTGCTGGCACTGCCGACCACGCGTCTGGCGGTCATGGGCCCGGCCGGTAAAGAGTTTGTGTACAAGAAGGAAATGCAGGCGATCCGTGCCGCCATGAAGACCCGCATCGCCGAGCGTACTGCCGAGCTGGTTGCCGGTGGCAAGAGCGAAGCCGCTGCCAAATCCCAGGCCACTACTGACGTGGAAGCCTGGGCCAAGCAGCAGGACGCCGCGCTGTCTGCCCGTTATGAAAAAGAATTGATGAACCCGAAGGAAGCGTTGAGCCTGGGCTCCATTTCCCAGCTGGTGATGCCGTACGATTTGCGTCAGAGCCTGGCCACCAACCTCAACTTCCTGTTGCGCCACTACAAGCCCGAGCCAATGGGCGGCGTGCAGCGCGAATTCCACTAAGTGGTTCAACAAGAATTGAAGAGGATTTGAAACATCATGGGTAACTACAGCTTATATACGAACAATCCGCTGATTCACAAACAGCGCCGCCGCACTGCGTTCGATTCGCCCTGGGTGCGCCAGTTTGATTGCACCGACATGAAGCCGCTGATCATCTGCCGTGGCCCCATCCGCAAGGAAGTGATGGATGTGTGGGACGAGATGGGCATCAATAAGTACGGCATCCTGCTGTCGGAAAAGGATTCCATCACCTACAACAACGCACTGGCGCCGGAACTTCGTCTGCTGACCGATCCTGATCGCGTGCACCGCGTGCCGGATTACACTGGCGGCAACAAGGAAGAGCGCACCCAGCGCATCCAGCAGATCATTGCGATTGCCAAGGAAAACGGCCACGACTCGATTTTCGCCGGCTACGGTTTCATGGCGGAAGACGAAGCACTGGTGAGCGCGATTGAAGCGGCGGGCCTGACTTTTATCGGCCCCTGCTCGCGCACTGTGCGTGGCGCTGGCGCGAAAGACGAAGCCAAGCGCACCGCGCTGCAGAACGATGTCTCCACCACGCCCGGTATCGACAACGTGACCGTGCTGACCCTGCTGCGCAAGGTGGGCAATCGTGCCGGTCTGAAAAAGATCGCCGCAGATAACGGCCTGCAGGTCGACGACAAGATTTTCACCGACGCCGTAGCGCTGGAAGACGCTGCAGACGCCGTGCTGAACGCATCCTACAGCAAGGGTATCGACATCATTTCGATGGAAGAGATCTGCGCCGAGGCAGTGATTCGCGTCGCCGAAGTATTCCGCCGGTATCCGGAAAACCGCGTGCGCCTGAAAGCCATCGGCGGTGGCGGCGGCAAGGGCCAGCGCATCCTGCAATCCCCCGCGGCATTTGAAGGCGAACTGGAAGACCGCATTCAGGCGGCAGCCGAAAAAGCGGCCGAGAAATACAAGGAAGTGCTGCAGGAAGTGAAAACCACCGGCGTGGGCGACAACAAGAACGCGCTGCTGGAACTGAATATCGAAACCACCCGTCACCAGGAAATCCAGGTGATCGGCAACGGCGTGTGGTGCACTACCATCGGCGCCCGCGACTGCTCGCTGCAGATGCACGAACAGAAACTGCTGGAAGTGTCGAACACCAGGGAAATGCTGCAGGACGCCATTGCCCGCGCTGAAAAAGCCGGCAACAAGCTGGAAGCCGATGCTCTGCTCACCGACCTGGGCATTCTGGAGCGGATGGAATCCGAGTCCGAGCGCTTCGGTCTGGCGGTGGGTCTGGATTCCGTGTCCACCTTCGAATGTATCGTCGACCGCGACAGCCACTTCTTCATGGAAATGAACACGCGGATTCAGGTGGAGCACCGCGTTTCGGAACTGTGCTACACGCTGAAGTTCACCAATCCGGACGATGCCGACGATTTCCTGCTGGTGGATTCGCTGGTGGAGTGCATGACGCTGCTGGCGCGTCACGGCAAGAAACTGCCCAAGCCGGAACGCATTCCGCGCGAGCGCGCTTCGGTTGAAGCCCGTCTGAACGCTACCAACGCTGCGCTGAAACCCCACGCCGGCGGCATCATCGAATACTGGTCCAGCCCGGTCGAAGGCGAGATCCGCGACGACCAGGGCATCAGCGTGCGCAACCCGGACAGCGGCCAGTTCATGAAGTATCACCTGGCCGGCGCGTACGACAGCAACATCGCGCTGCTGCTGACCGTGGGCTCCAGCCGCCGCGACAGCTACGAACGTCTGGCGGAAGTGCTGCGCCGTACCAAGATGAATGGCGAGAACCTGGCCACCAACCTGCAGTTCCACTACGGTCTGGTGCACTGGTTCCTGGGCGAAAACGTGCACGCCAAATCCACCACCAAATTCGTCATGCCGTATTTGACGATGGTGGGCCTGCTGAAGAAGGAATCCGCTGATTTCGATCTGGAGCTGGCATTCAATCAGGTGAAGGCGCTGTACAAGAAAGATATCGCGTCCGTACACGGCACTGGCGATTCGCTGGCGGCCGCCATGAATGCGGTGGACGCGGCGCTGGAGCGCAAGCACACGCTGCTGCTGCGTCCGCTGGAAATTCTCATGAACGATCCGCACGTTTTCAGTGGCTGGTTGAGCATGAACAAGGCCCACGTGAAGCTGGACGGCGACAAGGTGACCTGGCGTCGCAATCCGCTGTATGTGCTGGATGACACCTATCACTACCTGAACATGGATTTCCGTGCTGATCTGCCGGCGGCGGAAAGCATCTGGAATCATGACAACGACATCCTGCAAAAAGGCCTGAAGTTTTACCGCGAGCTGGAAACCCGTCTGGGCGAAAGCGACTGGCAGAAACTCAGTGCGTTGCTGGATGCGGCGCAAGCCCCGGCCGGTTTCAGCGCCGATGCCTGGGCCCAGGTGCAGTCGGCCCACTACGGATTCCAGTGCGGTATGGAAGTGATGAGCGTGCTGCCGAAACTGGCACGCGACGCGCATTTCTACGAACTGAAAGTGAATCCGGACCTGACCGTGCACATCCCGCAGATGCTGTTCGAGGACGCGCTGCAGGAACAGATGATGAAAGTGCTGGTGCCGCCGCCGGCCACCAAGGCCGACGAAATCGTCGCTGTGTGCGGTGGCATGTTCTACGGTCGCGAAGCGCCGAGCCTGCCGCCTTTCGTGCAGGAAGGTGCGCACGTGGAAGCGGGCCAGACCATTTACATCATCGAAGTGATGAAAATGTTCAACAAGATCCAGGCCCCGTTCTCCTGCACCATCGACAAGGTGCTGTTGGAGAACGTGGATGGCGCCATCGTCAAGCAGGGCCAGCCCCTGTTCAAGGTGACGCCGGACGAGAAATTCGTCGACGTGGATCCGGCAGTCGTGGCGGCGCAACGCAAGGCGCGTACCGACCATCTGCTGAAAGGCCTGATCTGAAGTGAAGTTTTTGTCATGACCCCTCCGTCCGGAGCGTCAACGCATCTGGATCGTGTCCGCCACAAGCTGCGTAGTCAGGTTCCGCTGATTGCGCACATGGGGGTGGATGTCATTTCCTGGGACGGGCGCACGGTGGTGGTGGAAGCCCCGCTGGCGCCCAACCTCAATACCCACGGCACCGCATTCGGTGGCAGTCTGTATAACGTTGCGGCCATGACGGGCTGGAGCGCCGTCCACCTTACCCTGATGGATGCCGGCCACACGCCCAGTGTGTGGGTGGTGAAGGGTGAAATCGAATACAAAACCCCGGTGCGCGGTGTGCTGCGGGGCAGTGCGACGGTCAGCGACGAAGTCCGTGCCCACCTGATTGCCGGCTATGAAAACAAGGGCCGGGTGAAAGTGGCGATCGATGTGCTGATCCGCGAAGGCGAGCAGGACGCCGTGCTGTTCAAGGGCGTGTTCGCGGCGATGGCGGCAGATCCATAAGGTATACTCTCTCAGGATACGCTCATGAAAATCAGTGGCCAGATCGAATTCACCATTACTGAACAAACTCCGGATGCCGTGACATCGGTTATGCCGGTGCAGCCCGGCATTCTCAATCCGTTTGGCACCGTGCATGCCGGCGCCACGCTCTGGTTTGCCGATGTCACTGCGACTGCGCTGGTGCTGGCGGGCGTGAAAGCCGAGGAAAACATGCAGGGCTTTCCCCTGGCGATCAACCTGAATGCCAATCTGGCAGGCAACAGCAAGAGCGGTACCTTCATCGCCAAAGCCGTGTACGTGAAGAAGGGGCGTTCGGTCAGTATTGTGCGCACCACGGTGACGACGGAGGACGGCAAACTGATCGCCGATGTCACCACCAGTCACGTTCCTTCGCGCTGAGCGAACCTGTCCTGGCCGTCGGTGACACACAAGTTTCACAGCCTGGTATTACGATGTCTGGTCTGCCATCACCAGCATTCCGCGTTTGCACCTGGCGAGCTTGTCGGCTGCGCTGAACGCACAGGAGTACAACACCTTGTCCTCTTCCGCTGATTCCACTTTGTTGCACGTGCTTGACGCCCTCGCTGCCGTACGGGCGGAACTGGTGTCGCCTGAAGCGGTGCCTGACGCTCTGCTGCAATCGGTGCACGGCGACTGGCACGAAAGCGCGCGCAACCTGCTGCACTATCTGGCCCTGCGCCGGCAGGATCTGCGTCCGCTGCAATTGCAATTGGCGGCGTTGGGATTGTCGTCGCTGGGACGGGCGGAATCCTGCGTGCTGCCGACGGTGGATGCGGTGCTGCAGGTATTGCGGCGTCTGGCGCAGCAAACGATAGCGGTAGACGAGCCGGTATCGCCGCTGGATTTTGCCATGGGCCACCAGTTGCTGACCCGCCACAGTGACAACCTGCTGGGTACGGCGCCCGCCGGACGCTCGGTACGCATCATGGTGACGATGCCGAGTGAGGCCGCCAGCGAATACAGCCTGGTGCACGATCTGCTGAAGCAGGGCATGAATGTCATGCGTATCAACTGCGCCCATGATGACGCGGCTGCCTGGGCTGCCATGATCGACAACCTGCGGCGGGCCGAGGCTGCGCTGGGCTTGTCGTGTCGCGTCGCAATGGATCTGGCGGGACCGAAGCTGCGCACCGGGCCGCTGGAGCCAGGCTCGCGCGTGCTGCGCATCCGTCCCGAGCGGGACTTGTATGGCCGGGTGACGCGCCCGGCGCGGGTGTGGTTGACGCAGGTCGAGGCTCCCTGTTCACCACCGGCACCCGCCGATGCCACGCTTGCATTGCCGGCGCAGTGGCTGGCTCGTCTGCGCACCGGCGATGGCATCCGGCTGAAGGATGCGCGTGCTGCCCGTCGCCAGTGGCTGGTGGCGGATGTCACGACGACTGGTTGCTGGGCGACGCTGGAAAAAACCACGTATCTGATTCCCGGCATTGCGCTGCGACATGCCCCTGTTTCTGCTCCGGATCCAGCGGTGCCGGCAGATGCCCGTGTCGTGCGGATACCGGATCTGCCGCCCCGGGAAAATCACCTGGAACTGGCAGCCGGCGATCTGCTGATTCTCACCCGCGATCAACAGCCAGGGCGTGCTGCAATTTTTGATTCCTCCGGTAACGTGCTGACGCCTGCCACTATCGGCTGTTCGTTGCCTGGCGTGTTCGAACGCGTGCGCGCCGGCGAATCCATTGTGTTTGATGACGGCAAGATTGGCGGGCTGATCGAAAAGGTGGAAGCGGAGCGCGTACTGGTGCGCATCTCCCGCACCCGGCCGGGCGGTGCGCGTTTGCGCGCAGACAAAGGCATCAACCTGCCGGACAGCGATCTTGACCTTCCTGCGCTAACAGCCAAGGACTGCGCCGATCTGGCGTTCGTGGCGCAGCATGCGGATCTGGTGCAGCTGTCGTTCGCCAATCATGCCCACGATGTGGCGGCGCTGTTGCATCAGCTGGAACAGCAGGGCAGCCGCCGTCCTGCCGTTGTGCTGAAAATCGAAACCCGGCGCGGATTTGAAAATCTGCCGGACATGCTGCTTACCGCCATGCGTTGGCCCACCTGCGGCGTAATGATTGCGCGCGGTGATCTGGCGGTGGAATGCGGTTTTGAACGGCTGGCGGAAGTGCAGGAGGAAATTCTCTGGATCTGCGAAGCCGCCCATGTGCCGGTGATCTGGGCCACCCAGGTACTGGAAACCCTGGCGCGGGAAGGCCTGCCGTCGCGGGCGGAAATTACCGACGCTGCGATGGGGCATCGCGCTGAATGCGTGATGCTCAACAAGGGCCCGCACATGCTGAGTGCGGTGCGCGTGCTGGACGATATTCTGAGCCGCATGCAGGCGCATCAGGCGAAGAAAAGTTCGATGTTGCGGGAACTGCAGCTGGCGCATACGCAGAGGATGGAGTCGGCGGAGTATTGAGGCGCGAGGTCGCAGGCGTTGTCCGATCAACTCAACTTTGTGTCATTCCTCAACCGAGACGGTTGCAATTGCCTTTGCGATCGCTTGCGTATTCTTATCTTCCATTGAATTGTTAAGCAGGGTGAAATTGAGCAGATAGTCCTTCTGCAGTATTACGCCAGCCATCATTCGGTTGAATTCGCCGGCTTTAGGTTTTGCATCCGTAAGTTGGAAGTAATAGCCATTTTTTCCCTCAATGGGTGTTAGTTGTGGGTTGGATTCTTTTGCTGACACTTTCATTTTATCCAGCAGCCCTTGTGCGAGTGAGCGAATGTCGGGGGGCTGGCTGCTTTGTTTGTCTTTTTCCAGGCGCAATGCCGTTATCTTGAGAGACTGCAGCGCGTTGCCTTTAGCATCTGGCAGGCGTCCTTCCACTAGAAGCAATCCGTCGTTGCGCACAGGTTCGCGTAGCTGCCAGCCTGGAGGCCAGTCGAAATGCAGGGTGGCGGCCCAGCTCAGCGTCGGAAGCAATAGTGCAAAAATAAGTGTCAGAATTTTCATGGAGAGTTCCTTTCGTTGTTGCTTTCCTTTGACGCTGCATCTGATTCCAGCATTTTTAATGCTTCCAGTACGCTCGCTTTATGTTGCTGTATGTCAGCTCTTTTTGATTTCTCCATCGCCGCCGGTAGTTGGGGGGCTATGGGTTTGTTGCAGTCGAAAGGGCTGCGTGGTTCGGATGCTGGAATGGGGTCGGTTGGTTGCGTGTAAGGGTCCTTGAAGTAGTACTTTTTATCCAGTTCATGGCTGAATTCATAGTCAAGCCAGAAGGTGGCCCATGCCACTTTCAGGTCAGGCCAGCCTTCTTCCAGATGCTGGTCAAATGCTATGCCCACTTTGTCCAGGTAGTACCCCCTGCCGGTCAGCTTAAGCCCTTCGCGCGACGCATATTCGGGGTCATATTCGGCGCCATCGTTATATTCCAACCCTTTGGACTCAGGCCATATTTTCAGAATCAGATTGTTCTGCTTGGAACCATAAAGTACTCGGGTGCTATGTTGGGCGGGCGCGTTCACGGTTGATTCGTAAACGATAAGATAGCTGTAATCGGTTGAAGGGTTAGTGGGTGAGCGATAACAGGGGTGATACCAGTGAATGTTGGCGTGCCGATTGGTTAAAGTGCTGGTACGCCAAGGTGTTTCAAAGCGGAATTTTCCTTCGTTGTCTGTTTTGACCATGCCCCAGCCAATGCCTATGCCTCCTCTTGGCATATGGGCTAAATCACGCAACGGATGCAGTCCGCTTTGGAAAATGGAGACATAGACATCCGGCACGGGCTGGCCAGTGGTGATATCCACCACCTGGCCGGCGAGTTCCATCTGGGAAAACGGCCCGGCACAGCCGCACAAGAGCATTGTAGCTGTCAGGGCGATTAGGCGTTTTATAGTGTTTGGCATGCGCCAGATTCTCCTATCAGGGCAAAATCAGGGTTGTATAGTCGGGGTCATTGGCATTGAGCCATTGGAGCGTCGCGTTTCGGACTGTTGGGCTATTTGCCAATCCGTAATGGCCCGCTTCCGTGTTTTTGTCCGCAATTCTAACCTTTGTTGACCAGGCCCAAGGGTCCACGGTTATTGGCGTTGCTTTGGGCTGTCCATTTTCATCTGGTGCAGTAACTGTAATATTCAATTGCCGGGTGGCAGCCGCTTCAAATCCATTCTTTAGCAGCCAGTCTTGCAAAATTTTCAGTTTGGCCGTTATCCCCGCCTCGGCACCATCTTTGTGTGCTTCTTCATTGGTGCTATTAAATTTCTGCAGCATGCCTGCTGGAAAGCCAGGGGGCTGATCTAGTCCAATTCGTGCCGACCCTGTTCCCGCCAGTTCAGCCCAAGACGCCTGTTTGCCGCCATGTTGGCTTATTTCAGCGCTGAAATCCTGCTTAATCTTCTCGAAAACCTCTTTTTCCATTTCCAGAGTACGTAGCTCGTTATACTGCCACACTTCGGTAACGCGTTCGGTCCAGGTAGTTGGGCTGCCGAGCGCTCCGAGTGTATCGCAGGCTTCCTTGGTGGGTGCACTCAGGGCTACGCCAGACGATGATCTGCATGTGCCGACAGTTACTACATGATTATATGAGTGATCCGGACTGTGACCGGCGCCGCCGTGTCCCGCAATCCCTGCCGGATCATTCTCTGTCAAGTTCCAAACGTCATACGGGTTGTTGTTGGTATCACGATGGGCAAAGGTATCCTCAAATGCATGCAGGTACTCTCCGTATAGCTGGTAACGAGTGCTTCCGATCGCGACAGGATCGGAACAGGATTGGCCGAAGGCTGCGTCCCATTTGCTTTGCAGCTGTTGAGCATCGGCTGCGCTCGATAGCCGTGTGAGTTGAGTGGATGAAGGATCAATAAATCGTGTCATCAGAGTTTCAGACTTGTCCCCATGATACTGGTTGCCATAGTCGAGAGTGAAATGGTAGTAATTCAATGCATCACTCTGCGGCGGGCCGTACTCGCCAAGCCATGGGTACATTGGCGCGGTATCCGAATTGTTATCGATATACTGCGTTGCCTGGGCAATCATATACGCTGTTTCAGGTGGTAACCCCGCAGCTACTGCCAGCGTATACGTCATAAAGTAGTGGACCATGGTGTCGTAGAGTCCGAACCGGTCGATACTGTTCGCGGGGTTTGCGCGAACATAGCCAAACGTATTCACCCCACCCAGCAAGCCGATCGGGTCGGCTTGCGTGTAACGACCAATCTCGGGGTTGTAATGGCGGTGGTAGTTGTAAAAGAGTCTCGACTCCTCATCAAAGTATTGCCCTGGGAACCGCAGATTGAATTCGAATACTTGCCCATCCTGATCCGGGTCTGCATCCGCCATTCCCACGCCAAACGCATCGCTGCGCCATTGCCAGATGATACGCTGGTTGGCATCGGTGATCAGCCGTGGGGCTTGTAGGTGGTCGGTCTGTATATAAGCGATGGGCGCCTGACTGTCGGGGGTGAGCACAGCTACTGGACGCTTTTGCAGCCACACCAGATTCTGGTAAGCCGGGGCGGCAGACTTGCCGCTTTCCGTTGGCCAGTCAACCTGTGTCAACAGCTGACCCGTGGGATCGTAGTGAAACAGGGTCAGCTGGCGGTTGCCTGCGTTGTCAAAGCGAATCTTGTAAAGTCTTTGGCCCAGTACGTTGTACCCGTAGCGCGCCTTACGCTGGCCGTTGTCCCAATAATCGGTCGGGCGATTCTGGCGATTGTAATCAAAACGTTGACGCCGTTCCGGGCTGGTGAGTTCCCGCTGGTTGCCCTGCCAGTCCTGCGTTACCTGGTTGTCGCCCCACTGGGTCAGGCGGTTGGTGGCAGTTGCATAGCGGTAGCCGGTGGTAACGGGTTCCTGCAGGTGCGGCTGCTGCTCGATATGAGTCAGACGGTTGCCGGCGGGATCGTAGGTGTAATCGTGCCGGCCATAATTGCCTGTGTCTTGCACCAGGCGTTGCAGGCTGTCGTAGGCAAAACGTTGTTCCTGGGCTTGTACAGGATTTCGCAGTTGGGTGACGTTGTTATAGGCGTCGTATTCATAACGCTGCTGCCATAACGGAGTGCTGTCTGCGTCGCGGCCGAGTTCGATACTGTCTATGCGGCCATCCAGATCATGGTGGTAGCGCGTCTGCAAGCCGTTACCCAGCTGCCATTGTTTGGCGGTGCCAAACGGCAGGTAGTGAATATCGCTCACCAGCTTGGTGAACTGACTGTCGGTCTGTGGCAGCAGGTCGATACTCTGAATCTGGCCGTGTTGGTGCTGATACCCAATCGTCTGTCCATTGGGATAAGTGATCGAGCTGACCTGGCCGGTCGGGGTATATTGGTATTGGCTGTGTAGACGGTATTCCGCTCCGTCGATTCGAATGATGCGACGGTCTTCTTCAATCAGGCCCATGGCGTTGAAGCGATACTGTATCTGGCTCTCCGGTTCAATGATGCTGGTAAGGCGCCCGATGCCATGGCCATGCTCCTCTCCAGTTTGATCGTACCGATATTCGATGGCTTCCTTGGCGTCACCTGGCATGATGCGCACCAGGCGATTCAGCATGTCGTACTCGAAGATGGCTTCCTTGGTGTTCGCCAGGGCGCTGCCATTGCTGACGCGATTGCCGGCTTCGTCATAGCGGAAGATTGAGGTGCCAGTATCCGGACTTTGTTGTTGCAGCAATTGGCCCAGGCCATCGTAGGTGTAACGGGTAACGGCGCCGTTGGCTGCGCGCACTTCTGTGACCTGACCGTTGCCGTTGTACTGGAAACCGGTTTCGCCCTGAGCAGCGTCCAGTACTGATACCAATTGGTTGTGAGCGTTGAATTGTTGCAGAGTGGCCAGGATTTGGTTCATGTCGCCAAATTGTTGGATCTGCACAGGGTTGCCGACGCGATCATACTGGATGCGGCTGTGCTGGCTGGCGTTGCCCAGTAGTTCTGACAGCCGACCCAGCGGATCGAGTACCCGCTGCTGTGTAAGCACCGCGTTGCCCTTGGCGTCCTCGATCGCCAGCTCCGTCCATTCGCCGCTGACCGGATGCGGGTTCAACAGAATACGCTGGCCTTCGGCATCGGTGACGCTCAACAACTGGCGGCCACTGTTGTATTCCAGGGTCAGGCTGCTGCCATCACCCGGATCGATCTGGCGGAGCAAGCCGTTGGGATAGTAGTCCAGCTGGTATTGATAACTGGAATGCTCCGCATCGTGTTCAATGCGAGTTAGCCAGCCACGCGGGTTGTAATAGAGGCGGGACGAGATGCCGTTGGCATCCACCAGACGCTCCGGCATCCCATGCGGGCCATAGTCTTCAAAGGAGACGGTATGCCCCAGCGCATTACGAATTTGGGTGGGGCGCCCCTGATTGTCGTAGGTGACGGTCGTTACGTCGTCCTCACCCCGAGCGTTGCGTGGGCGCGGGCCGTCGATCTGCACCTGAGCGGGCGGTAGGCTGGGGTCGGCTGCATTCACGTAGGAAAAATGCCAAGTGCGTGACACGCCCTGGTTGGCATAGGGTTGAGTCTGGCGTGTCAGGTTGGTTAGGGTGCGTTCGCGTATCCGGCCCCGGTTGTCGTGAGTCCAGGTTTCCCGGTTCAGTTCGGACCATGTTTTAGTGGAAGACAGGCTGTAACGGGTGCGCTCCTTCATCAACGCCAGTTCGGGGTGCCATTGGGTAGTCTGGCGCCGGCTCTCGGGCAGCAGTACCGGTTTGTTGTCCTGCCAGCGCACACCTTGCAGCTCCTCGACAATCAATCCCCTTTCATTGCGATGGGTGACGGTGGCATAGCCTTCAGCGTTGATGGCCACCCAGAGAAATCCGTTTTCATCATAGATGTGGCGTTGTTGGGTTTCAGGGCAATAGCGGTTTGGCTCTCCGTCTATGGACTGCAATCGCTTGACGCCGTTCTGCGTGGTGAAGGTATAAAGCGCTACCTGCCCGGCAGCATTGGTTACTTGAGTACGATTCCCGGTCATGTAATTGATGGTGAGTTTCTCGATGCCGTTCCCATGCTCGGTTGAGATCGCTCGGCCCAGCAGGTCGTAGCGCCAGGTGGCATAGCGCAAGCCGGATTCGTCGGTCATGCCGGTCAGGTGCGAAGGAAAGTTGCGATCCTCGTAGTGATAGGTGATGGCGGGATCGGATAAGAATAGCGATTTGGCCCGGCTGAGCAGACTGGCCTTGCCGTGACTGACGTGCTGCAGGTTTTCGAATCGCGTGCCGTCGTATTCGTAGCTGATGCGCTCCCCGCTTGGCGTAATGATGTGAGAGAGCCGCGGGCCCTGGTACTCCAGCGAAAGTGCATTACCGAGGTTGTCCTCGACTCTGATCAGGCGCCCTTGCTCATCATATGCAAGTCGCTGCTGTGCCCCGGACATATCCTGGATTTGCAAGAGCTGACCTGTCGCCGAGTATGTTTCTTCCGTGCCGGTGCCAGTGCGATAGCGCCAACCGGTCAGGTTACTCTTGTGATAGGTAGCAACCAGTCCATCGACTACGCCGTTTTCCGGGCTCCATTTTTCTTCCTGCCGGTGGAACCGGTGCACGGTTCCGTCACTGCGGATAACCTTGACGGTGTTGTCATCAATGCGTTCAATCTGGGCTGAATAATTGTGACGCCATCCGTGCCCCAGGGAGCTGGTCCATTTTGCCTGGAAGCTGTTGTAGCTGCGGACGAAGGACAGAGGAAACGGCCCCCACCCCATAAAGTCGGTTTCGGATTGAAATTTGTTGCCGTTGGCCAAATTGATGGGGTTGCCGGCGAGGCTGAAAGTTGGTGCATTGGCTCCGGGTGCTGTGCACATGCCGCCACCGCCATTATTTGGGTCCAGTGGATCGCCCCCAACGTTGGGAATGCCGCTGCCGGGATTACCTGTCGTGCCACCCGTAGTGTTGCCGTCAGTGCCGGTATTTCCCGTGCCAGGCTGGAGATTGCTGCCTTCTCCGGGATCTCCATCATTGCCTGTTCCCGGGTCGAGGTTGTCACCTGTGCCGGGGTTGCCGTCGGTTCCGGTTTCGGAATCATCCTCGTTGTCACCGTTACCGATAACGCCCCCACCTGGGACCGGAGTGCTTAAAGGCGCGTTGATACCGGCGACTTCCATTGCTTCTTTGCTGGCCGTCACGCGGAGATCATCTCCAAATACCCGATAAGCGCCAGCTGCGGCTGAGGCAATTGAAATCAGAATGACCAGATACTCCGTATAGGTCGCTCCGAACAGCCCGGCTTTGTTAAGACGATTTATGAGCGGCATGCAATGATTCCCCTGCAAGAAAGGCGTTATATGAAACGCGAAACGTCTCGTATTTTTAGAAAGACGGCGGGGGCACCAATAATTGTGAAATCGTGGAGATGTTTTTTTGTATGGCTCAATTCAACAGGTAAACAAGCGTGCGAGTAAAAATGTGAAAATTACCATTCCTGATTCGGGCGCTGACACAGAGTGGTGACCTTCAATATCATCCTTTTCCACACTGCTGAAGCTGATGTTCTGCGGATTCCCGATCCGAAAGCGCGTCATGGATGATTAAACTTTTTTGCGAGCGCTCATGGAGAAGATAGCGTTCCTGTCCACATATATCCCGAAAAACCTGCATCGGATAATGGCGTCGTTCGAAACCATAAAAATAGGGACGTCACTCGCTGCCAGGTTAATGGCATAATGCGCGTCCCTTGTATGGCCGCTTGCAAATGGTGAGTAATTGGAAATAAAGCGGTACCAGAATCATTAGCCAAAAAAGGAGAATCACATGTCAATAAGGAACATCAGCCAGCCTGCGGTGTGCGCCGCAATATTTCTCAGTATGTTGACCGGTTGTGGTGGCGGCGGTGGCGGTGGCGGCAACGCGCGATCGGCGGCGGAGATTCCGAATGTACCTAATCTTCCCCCTCAGGATGTTAACTCGCCCCTCAAAGGTACCTGGGTGGCGAAAATGGTGTATAGCTCATTTGGGGACCCTGATGTTTCTGACAGCATCCGGGTAAAAAATTTGCCTTTGATAGCGACACGGGGGGCCGGTGGATCAGAATATGGCGCCTATATGGAAGGGTGCGGTAAGGATTACAATCTTGCCGTGTTCCATAATATCGAAGGGGAGAGATACGTGTATGACGCAGACGGCTTTCCCGACAGTACAGGAAAAACCCGCGTTGAGCTGACGTCCGACCACCCGACGGAGGTTTCAGGATTGACTTACAATGGCCCCGGCGGGGACCCATACGAGCTTGTGCACTCGGACTATACCCCAAGCGGAACATTCGAGATGAAGAAAGTTTCGGATGAGAATACACCGCTGATCCAGGGTACGGTCACAATGATGGGACTGATGCCGGATAACAATCCGTTGGGTGAGATAGTGTCGCTCTGTACCTACAAGCTTTATGAAGAAGAGCCGGTCGATGCAAGCGATATGGGAAAAAAAGCAGTTTTTGTGGTGGGAACCAGGGATAAGATGGTCCAGATCGACTTTATCCCGCAGCCGGCAGGCCACTATGAGGAATCCTGGGGAACAGGGTCCGGTCGTATCACTGTAAAACCCTATTCGACTGGGCCAGGCGAATTCTCTGAAGCAACCAGCGAGTTCGGAACCGTTGACGTACTGGAAAACACCGAACTGCGCAAGCGCTGGAAATTCGACGTCATTCTGGACGATGAAAACAGCACCCACCTGAAGGGCGAATTCGATATCAGCTTCCTGCAGGTTGATTGAGTCAGGTTCCCACCCAATCCAAGCTCGCTCTATCTGTAAGTATCCCCAAGCTCATATTCTCCCGGACGCATAAGCCTCCAGGAGAATATGAGTGCCGCTCTCCGTTTTATCCCCGCTTTCTCTTTGTCCCCAAACCTTATTAATTAGCCCGGTTGAGGTGCTGGAGACTGACATCTATTTTTTCCAAAAAACGCCGTTTGTTGTTGTCGCCATAGTCTCTGTATATGAGGACCAAACAAATGGCGGAACGAGGGCCGTTTGGGGGCCGCTAATCGGGAAATCCAGTTAATCAATGGAGTACAACACATGAAAACCATGAAACAAAAACATCAAACCATCATTCAGCGTAAACAGCGCGGACAAGGCATGACGGAATATCTGATCATCACAGCGCTGATCGCGGTGGCGGCCATCGGTGTTTACCGGTTGTTTGGCGACACCATCCGCAACCAGGTGGCGGGTATGGCGATGGAAGTAAGTGGCCAGAACGGCACAGGCGCAAGAACCGCAGCTGGTCAGCGCGCTACGGCTTCGACTGCAGCGGCCGTTACCCAGCGCAACATGTCCAACTTCGTCAACAACAACAACTGATCTGAACGATCCGTTCGGTATCCGATTCTGCTGCGCCTGCTGGAACCAGGTGCAGCAAACCTTGCGAGGATATGCATATGTACAGACAACGTGAAAGCGGACAGGCCATGATTTTCGTCACGATCCTGCTGGCCATGCTGGTTTTGACGTTGGCGTATGTTTTCAATTCCGGGCAGATTTCCAACGAGCGAACCCGATTGCAAAATACTACTGATGCGGTGGCTTACAGTGTGGCGACAGTAGAAGCAAAGGATCTGAATTTCAAGGCGTACACCAATCGGGCCATGGTGGCCAATCAGGTCGCGGTGGCACATTCGGTTGGTATTATCTCCTGGACCCGCTGGTTGCGGGTCACTGGAGAAAATTTGCATACCATTGGACAATTCTTTCCTTACGTGAATGCCATCACCGCGCTCATCCGGTCGGTGGGGGTCAATATCGAACAGGGCGCCGCAACCGTCATACCGCCCTTGGCGCGACTGACCGACATCGTGATTGGCGCATTGAGTGCGTCACAACAGGCGATGCATCTGGCAACTGTGGAATTGGCGCGCCAGGCACTGATACAGGTCGCCCGCGAGAACGATCCCAGCGTCAACACGGCTGTGACCATGACCAACTCGTATTTCTTTGCCCAAATTGCCGATCAGCACCTGCGATTTACCCGGCGCTATTCTCCCACCTCCACGGCGACGGCCGATCGGCAGCGGACCGGCGAATTCAGGCAGGTGACGCTTGCTTCCAGAGATGATTTCCTGGACGGCGATGCAAAAGATTACCCGTTGCTGGAAACACCGAGTATCCCTCCTTTGCGAGTGAAAATAGTAAGAAGAGGGGGGACGGAACTGCGCAGCAGAAGCGGTAGTCCCAACTTTTCGTGGACCGCCATCGATACCTTATCTGCTCACTACAGCGAATATGATTGTGATCTGAGTGGTTGTGACTGGTCCAGATATCGCGAGGCTTTTCCAATAGGATGGGGTGGCGCTCAGTCCGCGACACCTGCGCAACGAATTGCCCTGAACCGGTACCGCAGAACGAACTATTACGACAACACCTGGCGAGTAAACAGAAGAGCCGCAACCATGGCGCACCGGCGATACAACAGCGCAAACATGGTCGACCAGAGCTACGGTGGTTTACGCAATTTTTATGATATTACCCAGAGTGGATTAGTGAAAAATGGCCCAGGTCTGATCGTTTACCTGACCAAGCCGCAAGGGCCAGGTGCTGTGCGCACTGTACGCGAAACCGGATTTAACACCGCCAATTCCCAGGTTGACCTTGAGCAGCGTGGTGGAATGAATCAGCGTCGACTCGGCGCGGCCGCAAAAGCCATTCCTTCCTTCTCACGCGGCAATGATATAGACGGAAATCAGGATGTCTCGCCTTTATTAAATCGAGGTGGAAATTCCCGTGAATACGGCAACCTCTATAACCCATTCTGGCACCCTAAACTGGTACCGCTGAGCGAAGCGGAAAAAAGAGATATTCAACGCATATCGACATTGCCTTGAGGTGGGCGCCATGCTCAGGAATCAAAAGGGACAAAGCACGACTTCGGTGCTGATTCTGGCGATGACCCTGCTGGTGCCATTGCTGGTCGGCATGCAGTACGTGGGCAAGCTGGCGGACCTCAAACATAAAACGCTGGAAGCAGCCCGCTATGCGGCATGGGAACGCACGGTTTTCGGTGACCGCGCCGCACGCAGAAAAACACCCAACCAGATAGAAAATGAAATCATCAACAGAGTTTTTTCCGATCCAACGGCTTTGATCAACACAAGAACTGATGGGAATCAGGTGATAACCCAGAATTCCCGGCTGGACTGGATGCACCACACCCAGTATGAACGCTACGGACAGAACAGCCGCCTGTTGCGTGACATGCCGGGTTACCAGAACCGGCTGCTGGAGTACCGGCATACGACGGTTGGCCAAAGTGGCAACGTGAATGCGGTCATATCGACAGTAGCGGACAGAGGCATGAACTTGCCGGACGGCAATGTCGATGTCAGCCGAATTACCGTGAATGCAACCAAATTGCCCATGTTCAATGTTGGCAACAATGATCTACTGATTTCGTCCAGGGTCGCACTGCTGGGAGAGGATTGGAGCGCCGCTCCGGGTCAGGTAAAGGAACGGATAGAAGATCTTAACCCAATGACCATTCTGAACAACGGCATCATCAATATTGCTAGGTCCGCTTTCGGCACCATTTTTACGGAGGTTCAGGAAGGCCATCTGGATATAGGCCGGGTGGATGAGACGAAGGTTCCTGTTTCGAGGTTACGGTAATGAAAAGAATACGCAGTGTGCTGATGGTTCCCGTGATGGCAATGTTCTCTCTGGCTGCCAGCGCCGGCCAACCGGAATGGCCAGAGGTCGTCTTTCCCGAGCAGGCGAAGGCCTACGTGGTCGCTGCCAACATGAAGTACAACGGCGTGCCGATGAAAATATGGGAGTTCAGAACTGGCAAAAAAGTTGAGCAGATACTGTCTTTCTATAAAGAGACCTGGTCGGAAGAGCAGAACGCCAAGGCAGGCAAGCCAGACTATATCGAATACGAAGTTGGTCCCTGGAAAGTGGTTTCAAAACTGGAAAATGGTTTCCAGACCACGGTGCAGGTCATGAAGATCAACAAGACCAGTGCGGTCGCGGTGGTAGGCATGTCGAAGCTTCTGGAAGAGGACGAGGTCGTCGAAAAGCCGGCCATCTACGTACCCGAAGGCAGCGAAGTGATCAGTGTATTGGAGGCGGTCGATAGTGACAACCCCTCCACCACGCTGCTGGCCCGCAACAAGATGAGCAAGAAGGCAAATTTCGAGCGCTATTTTGCCCATTTCAGTTCCAAGGGGTGGAACCGGGTGGGCGGTGACGAGCGGGGGCAGACCAATTCCGCGCTGATCATGGAGAAAAGCGGATCTGAGTTGAGCCTGACGTTCAACCGGGCAGAAGGCACTACGGAAATCGTCGGAGTCATGACACGTTGAGGCGAGGAGCGATGAATAGGAAGTCTGTCAGAGGGTCATCCATGACCGAATATCTGGTGGTAAGCATGGTGGTTGTAGCCGCCTTGCTACTGCCTTATGTGAACGGACAAAGCCCTGTGGAATTGCTGGTGGAGGCCATCAAGACCAACTATTCAGGTTATTGTCAACACCGACTGAAAACTGACCCACTTCACCCCTGATTTGCCGAATTAAAAATGACCCACCCGGATTAGTCGGGTTTACGGTTTTGGCGAATGACGCCGGCTTTGCGTTTGTCTTTCAGTCGAAACTTTCTCCGGTCAGTGTCAAAATGTGAGCGTGGTGCAGCAGCCTATCGAGCATAGCCGCCGTGAGTGTGCTGTCGCCGTGAAAGGCTTCGGCCCATTGGGTGAATGGCAGGTTGGAGGTCAGGATCATCGCGCCTTTCTCGTAGCGTTTGGCGACGACCTGAAAGAACAGATTGGCCTCCTCGCGACCGAACGGCAGATAACCGATCTCGTCGATCACCAACAAGCGTGGACCGAGGATGGCCCGGTTGAAATATTCCTTCAGGCGTCCCTGGCGTTGCGCCGACCCCAGTTGCAGCATCAAATCGGCCGCCGTGACAAAGCGGGTTTTGACGTTGGCCTGGGCCGCCCGGTAGGCCAACGCTATGGCCAGATGCGTTTTGCCAATACCGGAAGGACCGATCAGCACGATGTTCTCGGCTCGTGCGATGAATCCCAGGGCGGCCAGTTCTAGCAGCAGGGCTTTCGGAACGCCGGGGCTGAAGCCGAAGTCGTATTCTTCGAGGGTCTTGATCGCTGGAAAGCAGGCCATGCGGGTCAGTAACTCCCGGCTGCGCTGTTGCCGGAATGCCTGTTCGTGCTGGAGCAGTTGTTCCAGAAAATCACTGAAACTCAAATCATCCTTGACCGCTTGCTGCGCCAGCGTGCTGTAGTGATCAGGCACGCGGTCCAGCTTCAGCGCCTGACAGAGTGTCGCAATCCGCTCATGCTGCACATTCATAAGCAGGCCTCCCGGATCGACTCATACACGGACAGCGGGTGCTGCACGGATTCCAGCGGTATCGGGCGGGGCAGGTCATGCCCCAGCAACGGTGCTTCATCGCGTCTCAGTTGCTGCGGCAGTGGCGTCAGATGGGAGCGCTCCTGGCGCCAGCGATCCAGCGGACGTTCACCCACCGTGGCATGAATCCGGACGTTGGCCACATCGGCCAGCCAATCCGCCACCCGACGGTTGGCAGTGGCACAGTCCACCAGCAGCCCGGTGCCCTTCATCCGGGTCTGGAGCGGGTTGTAGAAGCTCTCGCGCAGATAACGGTTGAAGCGTTCCACCTTGCCCTTGGTGCAGGCCCGGTATGGCCGGCACAGACGAATCCGGAACCCCAGATCGTCGGCCAGTTGCAGCAGCCCGGCGTGGTATCGGTGCTGGCCGACGGCGTAGGCGTCGCGCTCCAGCACCACCGTCTTCATGTTATCGAACAGGATTTCAGCCGGAACACCACCGAAATAATCGAAGGCCAGCAGCAACGAATCCCGCACCGACTCGAACGACTCGTCCGGCACAAAATGGACGAAGGTCATGCGGCTATAGCCCAGGGTGGCGACGAACGCCGACATCGGTGACTGGCGACGGCGAAAGACGACAAAATCCGCCTGCATCTGCTGGCCGGGTTGCGTCTCGAAGCGAACGGCGGGGCCTTCATCCGGCTTCACCGGCTTGAGTGTGCGCAGCCAGGCCCGTAACTGGGACGCGCCACCCTGATAGCCTTGCTCGCGGATCTCCCGCAGCAAGACGGTGGCGGGTAGCCAGAGCGGGTGGGCCTGGGTTACGCGTTGCTGCAAATAGTGCTGGTAAGGCTCCAGCTTGGTGGGACGATGGGCGCGCTGCGTATAACGCGCCGCCTGTTCTTGCTTGAGATAGCGCCGGACGGTGTTGCGCGAGACCCCCAAGGTTCGCGCGATCTGACGAATGCCATGCCCTTGCCGGCCAATATACGAATCTCCACTGCTTGCTCCTGGGTCAACATGGGCGGCCTGCAAAAGGCCGCAACATTAGCCCAGGTGGGTCAATTTTAAATCGCTGGGGTGGGTCAGTTTTACATCGCTGCTAACATATGCCTGGGGCATGTCGATACCCATTTGAAAGCGCGAGAAGCAGTCAGTTATGAAAGCAGGGATGAAGTCGTGGGGCATATTGGTATTGGGAGTTTTTTTGGCGGCTATCGCGGCCTGGGCGACCATGACCTACATAGATGTGACCGAAAAAACCATCAAGGACAGTTTGCTGGGTGAAGGCAACATGATGGATGTCGTGGTTCCCGTCAACGACATCGCGGCGGGCGAAGCGCTGATGTTCGACATGGTAAATGCCCGTTCCGTTCCGGTGGACTACATGCCTTCAGGCGTGATTACACCGGAAGAATTCGATCTGTACGAAGGCATGATCCTGAATGAAGACATGCCCCGGGGTAAGCCAATTTTGCGAAGCAATCTGGTGGGTGGGGCGATAGCCAGTTTCTCGGGGCTGCTCAAAGAGGGCGAAAGGGCTCTGACCCTGTCGATTTCGGGGCATCAGTCCAACGCCGGTATGTTGCAGGCGGGCGATTTCATCGACGTGGTGCTGAAAGCAAATCCGCTTGGCATCACGAAAGACGACGAAAACCAGGTGCAGGTTCTGTCGCCCGATCTGGTTCTGCTGCTGGAAAGAGTGACAGTGCTGGCAACTGGCAACGTATCGCTGGCGCAACAGCAGGTGATGGCCGATGGGGAAGCGCAATCGGAGTATGACAATATCACCATTGCCGTAAAGACGAAGGACTTTGCCCGGATTCAAACGGCAATGCAGCTGGCCAAACTGAAAGGCAACGATCTGCTTTATCTGATGCGAAATCCGGCCGATAAAACCAAAGCCAAATATGACAATACCCTGCCCGCGCTGGATGCCGGCTATGTCAGCACCATAACGGGCGGCACTGGCGGCGAACTGGTAGAGAAGATCACCGTGCGCAATGCGTCCATACCCGTGGATGCCATTGGTCAGGCGAGCGGCGCTACAAGGATTGCCAGAAGGTTCAAAGGGTCCCTCACAGAGCCCGTTATTGATCAGGCGCCAGCACCGGAAATATCGGCGGCCGACAAAGTGACAGAAGTGGATCCAGTGGCACATGCCGAAAAGCAGTAGAGCAAAGGAAGTATTGAAGATGAGAAGCACAGGGAAGTTGATTCTGGCGGTGACGCTGATTCTGATGTCGTTGGGTTCCTTCGCGGCTGCCCAGCGTTATATGGCGGTGAAAGTGGGCGAGCTGCGTGTCCTTGATCTGAAGGATATCGTACGGGTTGCGGTGGCTTCGCCCGAGTACTTCAGCTACAAGATTCTGGAGAACGGGCAACTGCTCATCATCGGGGAAAAGGAAGGCGAAACCTCGTTTCATGTCTGGCTCAAGGATGACCGCGAGCTTTCCTTTGCGGTCGAGGTTAAAAGCGATGCAACGTCTGAAGCCCTCGCGCTGGCACAACAGCTGGCCAGGAAAGTGCCCGGTATGGAGGTAACCGAAATCCGGGGTGTGATGACGCTTTCCGGCATTATCGATCCTGACAAGGAAAAGCATCTTGAGGAGTTCAAGAAGGTTTTTCCCAACGCGCTGAATTTTGTCACGGTTCGTGAATTCAACTACGGCAAGCTGGTGCGTCTGGATGCGCAGATTATCGAGGTAAAAAGTTCCGACGTCGAGCAGTTGGGTGTGCGTTGGGATACCTCCATGTCCGGCCCTACCATCGGCATCGCAAAAAAATGGCAATCCAATCCCTATTTCGCTGTCTACCGTGGCGAAGATGAGGCATCCAAGGACATTTTGGCGGCGGTGCCCATTCAGGATGAAAGCTTTTATGACTATATCGGCATCTCCAGTGCGATTGGATCGAAGATTGACCTGTTGCTGGAAGATGGGAAAGCGCGGGTGCTGTCTGCGCCTAAATTGGTGACAAAAACCGGAGAGCCAGCCAATTTTCGTGTGGGCGGAACCATTCCCTACCAGGTGATAGGCGCGGATGGTGTGACCGGTGTCGAGAAGGAGAATTATGGCGTCAGCCTGGATGTAACGCCCGTGGTGGATGATCAGAACCGGATTCAGGTTACGTTTAAAGCAGAAGTGAGCGCGATCGATCCGGGAACCGTCGTCGGCGGTAACCCAGGAACCCTGGTCCGAAGCGTGAATTCCACAATCAATCTTTACAACAATCAGGTGATGGTGGTGTCCGGCTTGGCGCAGCAAAGCAAGCTCAAATCCACGTCAAAGGTGCCGTTGCTTGGCGACATCCCGGTCCTGGGTAAGCTGTTCTCGTCCAAGCAAAAGAATTTCCAGGAAACCGAGGTGCTGGTTTTCATCCGGCCGCAAATTGTCGATGCCGACAGTGAAACCAGCAAGCAGCTTATGGAAGTTTCCAAAGAATTGAAATCCGGATTTGGTGATATTGATTTGAACAAGGCGTTAATGGAGTAACCATGTTCGAAATTCAGGTGACGACTTCAAAAGGAACCAAGGTTTCCCGCCACATCATCGAGAATGGCTCTCTGGCCATCGGGAAGTCACGGGATAACGACATCGTTTTGCAGGGATGGAAGATAGGCCGGAACCACGCTGATCTGGTGGTGGAAGGTAAGGGGCTGTTCGTCAGGGACCGCTCGAACAAGCAAACTCTCGAAATAAACGGTACCAGGATGGCGGAGTATGGTCCGATCGATATTCGGGACAGCATCCGCATCGGCGACTATCTGCTGAAGATCAGCAGGCCGCAGAAGGAGGTGCCGCTGCCGACGGGCGGACCATCCCCTGCGGCGGGTCTGAACAGCAGCACAGCGCGAGCCAGAGTCGCTGAGATGGTGGCCACTGCGCAGGGTGTGGACGCCACCAGTCCCGACAGCATTCTTGAAATTAAAAAAGCTGTTCATGCCGGTGTGTTCAGGATCATGGATTTGCGCAGGACCGATATCTCACGAATGTCGGATGAAGAACTGCGGGAGTTCACGTCCAACGCCATCTGGACCGTGCTGGCGGATATGAAGGATATTCCTGCGGATGTGGATCGCCAGGACGTTGCGCGCAGGGTGTTGGCGGAAGCGGTGGGGCTGGGTCCACTGGAGGAGCTGCTGGAGCGGGACGACATCACGGAAATCATGGTCAATTCCCACGACGAAATATTCTATGAGCAAGCCGGGAAGTTGATGAAATCGAAGGTGACGTTTACGGACGACGCTTCCGTCATCAAAGCCATCGAACGTATCGTGTCGCCGATTGGCCGGCGTATAGATGAAAGTTCTCCCATGGTTGATGCCCGTCTGAAAGACGGTTCCCGCGTAAACGCAGTGATCCCGCCGCTGACCTTGAAGGGCCCCAGCGTCACCATCCGGAAATTTATGAAGGAACGCCTCACCTCCGATTCACTGGTCAAGTTCGGTTCTATCGACGCCAATATGGTCGAGTTCATGCGGATGGCGGTGGAAAAAAAGAAGAACATCGTGATCAGCGGAGGAACAGGATCGGGTAAGACGACGTTGTTGAATGTGCTGTCCAACTTCATCCCCAATGACGAGCGTATCGTGACGGTGGAGGATGCTGCTGAACTCAAACTGTATCAACCCAATCTGGTTGCTATGGAAGCGCGGCCACCCAACCAGGAAGGAAAAGGCGCCGTCTCCATCCGCGATCTGGTCAAGAACTGCTTGCGGATGCGGCCGGACCGGATCGTGGTGGGTGAGTGCCGCGGAGGTGAGGCCCTGGATATGCTGCAAGCCATGAACACCGGCCACGATGGCTCGCTGACGACCATCCACGCCAACTCGCCCCGGGATTGCATCAGCCGTATGGAAGTGCTTGTGCTGATGTCGGGCATGGAACTGCCGGTACTGGCAATTCGGGAACAGATTTCATCCGCAGTGGACGTCATCGTGCAGCAGACGCGGTTTGCCTGTGGAAGCCGGCGGGTAACCAGCATCGCCGAGGTGACCGGGGTGGAAAGCGGAACAGTACAACTGGCCGAAATCTTCCGGTTCCAGCAGGAAGGTTACGACGAGAATGGCAAGGTGCGGGGCAGGTTCATGGCCACCGGGCTGATACCGGAATTCTACGATCAACTCAGACAGCGGGGCATTTCCGTAGATCTGTCGATCTTTTCGCTGGGTATAGACGAATGAACATCATGGCTCTGGTGGCCGCGATAGCCACCTTCGGTAGTGCCGTGGCGGTATTCGCGTTCCTTTATCCCCGTCTCGTCACTTTGGGTGAGCGCTACCAGAACTATTTTGAGGCGAATACCGAAAAAAACTTTACCGAGATGTTTATCTTCATCGATCCGACGAAGATCTACATGCTCAATCTGCTGGTGTTAGCGGCTTCATTTGCTATCGGCTGGCTTTTTTTTGGCAACTGGTTGCCCGCGCTTATTCTGTCAGTCTGCCTGGGATCGTCGCCGAAATTTATCTACAACTACCTGAAGAAAAAACGCCAGCAGACTCTGTTAAAAGACCTGCCGGATGCATTGCTGAGCATTGCGGGCATGATGGCCGCCGGAACTAACCTGAGCTTGGCCATGGAAACCATGGTGGCTGAGACGGATGGTCCCATCGGACAGGAGTTCGGCCTGTTCCTGCAGGAAGTGCGGGTGGGGGTTTCCTATGAGCAGGCGCTCGACAATCTCTATCTGCGCAATCCGGTGGTGGAGATCCAGCTGGTGGTGTCGGCCATGAAGATATCCCGCGAAATTGGCGGCAGCCTGGCAGACATACTGCGTAGACTGTCGGAAACCCTGAGAAAGAAGATGGAAATGGAAGGCAAGATAAAGGCACTGACGGCGCAAGGAAAAATGCAGGGAGCCGTCATGGCATTGTTGCCTTTCGTGATTGCTTACGCGTTGTTCCATATTGAGGAAGAAGCGATGTCGAAGCTATGGATTCATCCCATTGGCTGGGGTGTTTGCGGTTTTGCGGTGATCATGGTTTCCCTGGGTTATTACTTTATCCGCAAGATCGTGAATATCGATGTTTGAGTCAAATCTTGAACTGCTGCAATGGCTTGCGATTCTGGCCGTTTCTTTTTCCATATTGGCCATAAGCTACTCCATCTATGCTATCCGTTCGGAACTGCCCGGCGAAGATCGTACCTACAAGGATCCGCTGCCCCGACTGATTCGTATGGTCTGGCCGTTGGTAAGAGTGTTCGCCCATAACTTTGGTGAACGCCTGCCGGCGGATTTCCTCGAAAAATATCAGAAGCTGCTGCGCAAATCAGGATTGGATTATCTTTTCAGTCCAAGCGAGTTGTTCGGGCTGCAGATCGTGTCCGCTTTGATCACGCTGGGCATGTCAGATTTCATTCTGTCGTCGTTGGACTTGCGTGATTTTTTGCTGGAATCGATTGGTGCAGGCCTCGGGTTTGCGATGCCACTGTCTTCTATAACGAGCAAACGAAAAAAACGGGAACTACAGCTAACCAGGGAGCTGCCGGTTTATCTGGACTTTCTGACCATGGCGGTACAGGCGGGAATGAATATGTCCGGAGCGATCGCGCAGGCGGTAAGTAAAGGCCCGGAAGGCGCGCTCCGTTATGAGTTCCAGAAAGTTCAGCGGGATATGAAGGCCGGGATGTCGAGATCGAATGCGCTGCGGGAAATGGCGGATCGGCTTGAAATAAGAGACATCACCGGCTTCGTTACGGCTGTCGTCCAGGCGGAGAAAACCGGGGCCAGCGTGGGCATCAGCCTGAAAGCGCAGGCCGACCAGCGCCGTTCGGAACGCTTTCAGCGGGCGGAAAAAGCTGCCATGGAAGCGCCGGTAAAGCTGATATTTCCGCTGGTGGCGTTCATTTTTCCGCTTACCTTTGTGTTTATCGCGTTCCCCATTGTCATGAAATTCATGTATGAGATTTGATTGCCATGAAAGCTAACAACCTGTTTTCGATCTTGTTGATTCTGTTTATCGCAGGCAGCACCGGGTGCGCCAGTACCGGGGGCGCCAAGGGGGAGGAAGCGATCGTTCTGTATCAGAAGGCCAATCAGTATTACTCGCAGGGTCTGTTCACAGAAGCGGAAGCCGAGTATCTGAAGATGACCAAGCTGTATCCGAAATTTTACGAGTCCTATCTCAAACTGGGGAACATTTACACCCGTACCGATCAGCTGGACGCCGCCATACGGGTTTACGAAATCGCGGCAAAGTTGAGGCCAAACAACGAAAAGGTCTGGAATAACCTGGCATTGGTCAGGGTGAAGCAGGCCATCAAGTATCTGGAGGAAGGCAAAACCCACATGGATATCGGAAGCTCCAGCTACCTGGCTTTTGACACTGCAAAATCACGCATCATCAAGACCATGGCTGAGTGATGACGGCGGTGCGGGTGCCAGTACGGCGAAACCAGCGTGGACAAGCCATGGTCGAGCAGTTGGTGACCTGGACTGTGTTGGCCTTGCTGACATTTGGAATTTTCCAGGTCGGCTTGATCTACAAGGCCAAATTGACCTTCAACGATGCCGTCTTCAAGGGCGCGCGGGAAGGTTCCCTGCGTAATGCAAACAAAGAAGCCATGCGTTCCAAAATCGCCGAATCCCTGGGGCCCCTCTATATGGGGTCCGGTGGTGGCATCGACCGCTACACAGCGGCAGTGGCACGATCCCTGTCCGAGAACTACTACAGGGGGGCGGACCTGGGGGGAGTTCGGGTCAATGTGTTGAACCCGACCCGGGAGATTTTCAATATCTTTGCGATACGGCAGTACGATCTGGTTGAGTGTGGCACCGGCGCCACGTTCAATATGATATTTGTTGGTGCATGCCAGAACAATCTCAGGGAAGCGCGAATCCGGCAGATTCCCAACGACAACCTGCCGGGGAGATGGTCGAGCACTAATTATCTTAATGTCTTCACGCGAGGGCAGACCGTGCAGATGAATTTGCAGGATGCCAACTTGCTGAAAATCCAGGCCCATTGGTGCTACGGAATGGAAGTGCCTTTCGTCAACCGGCTGATCCATTCCACGCTGGCGCTGTTGCCGGGAGACAAGGGCCCACATTGGAATGCCTGTATGGCAAGAACCAGTTTGGACCAGGCGTCCGGCGGCTGGACACGGCTTTATATTCCCGTGTCCTCGGATGTAATCATCCGGATGGAAAGCCCGGTCAGATGTGTCGATCAGAATTGCACGAACCTGTCAGGATAGTGCCTATGAAAAAGATCCTTTTTGTTATTGTGGGGTGCCTGTGTTGTGCAAATCTTGGCTTGGCTTCTGAGCATGGTCGCTATTTATACGGTGACATATCCGGTGCACTGGACAAGCAACTACTGAAGCTGAATGAAAGCGTTGGCCGGTCGCTGTTCGGCGGCGACGGGTCGGAAAGCAGTATCACCGAATTTGAAAAAAAACAGGTTGCCATTCAACTGAAGGCATACCTGAGGGATCTGAATGAACAGCTTGCCCGAATTGAGTATCTGCTCAAGAAGGAAGCCAATGTTGGCTGCCTGAAAAAGGTAAATACTGTCAAGTCAACGGATTTTCGTGAGGCGCAATCGATGTTGATGCGGCTGGAGGAAGCCAATGTCGAAGACCAGAAGGAGTTGCGCCAGCGTACCCTGGATATCGTTGCGGCTGACGGCATCGCTTACGCCTATGCGCTTTTTAAACAGGAAGTAATGGTCGGATGTTTGCTGGAATAAATTAGGATGGATGCAGTATGAAACGTGTGGGATGGTTGATGCTGGCTGGCTTGATGGGGATTGCTGGCTCGGCGCCGGCAATGGCCGATCCGAATCTTTTTCAGCATGCTGGTGCCTCGCTGCGGGTGTTGGAAGAGAAGGATTATGACAACTACCAGCTGATCTACTCGCCTATGGACTATCGTGAGGCGAAGCTGGATGACGACGTGTCAGGCTATATTCCGGCGAAGCTGGAAGAAGTAAGCGGCAACATAAAGCGCTATGTCTATGACTACAGGGCACAGGACAGCGCTCTGGGCGTGGCGCGTGACTTTGAAATGAAGGCTCAGCGGGCCGGATTCGAGCTGGTTAATCAGTGTGACCGGGAGCTGTGCGGAGATGCCGCTGCCTGGAAGCTCTATATGAGCGACAGGATTTCACAGAATGGACAGAACACCTATTATCGCCTTGCCAGGGCTGCCGGTGCGTCCGGCAAATACCTTTATGTCGCGTTGTTCGTGGCGGACGTGAACGGCAAGCCGCGCAGCGTGGTGCACGTGGTGGATACGGCTGCGCAAAGAAAATATGATGGCTTTTCGGCTGCAGAGCTGCGGCGGATGGTGGTTGCTTCCGGTAGCGTCGAACTCAAAGGTGTTTTCTTTGAGTCAGGCAAGTCGGATATCCTGCCGGCTTCGCGAGAAGCATTGCTGGAGATAAAAAAATCGCTGGATGATGGAAAATACCGCTACTACATCGTAGGGCATACTGATAGCGCCGGCAGCGCGGAAATCAATAACAGGCTCTCGTTGCAACGGGCTCAGGCGGTCGTGCGCTATCTGGAAAATGAGTTTGGGAGTGATGTCTCACGAATTGAAGCCAAAGGTATTGGGGCGCTTGCACCCAAGGCATCTAATGCCACAGAGGAAGGTCGTCGACTTAACCGTCGGGTAGAGCTGGTGTTGCGATAGGGCGAGGTCGGAACCCCTTAAAATAGAGTCGCTAAACGATAGTGGATTTTTGGTCTGGCTCAATTTTGTCGATATGGCTATCGCAAAAAATGTCTACTTGTATACAATGGGCGGCGTTTTTGCGGGCTTGGCGCCCGCTTTCCGGGTTTCGTGCAAGGAGTTTTGTAGAGTGAAAAATATCCTGGCTTATCACCTTTCGGCCTGCTTGTTCTTCAGTGCTTTTTCTTCCCAGGTTGCGGCGGGTATTCCGTTGGCGCAGCCATTGACGGCAGAAGAATTGAAACCGTTTTGCAGCAATCAGCAAATATGGGGCAGTCGCAATGTTTCAGTTCAGCGCTGCACGGAGGTAGCCATAAAGTGTTCGCAGGAGATTGCGGACAAGAAAGTGGATGTAATGAAGGCGAATGAAATGTTGTATCTGTGTGCTTTTGACAAGTTGGGTATTAAGTTCTGATTCTGTTTTGATAAAGGCTGGTCGCAATGATGGATTCGCCTTCCTTTTGTGTCTTGTGGTCTGCTAGTTTTTTCTCTTTTCCCATTTCAAGCCGTCGCCCGGGGTCAGTTTGTGCAGCACAATTGTGCCCGCTTGAAGCTCGATTGTTCTGGTTGCACGCAGGTTGGCTGCGAATCGATAAAGCTAATGTTCAGCTTCAGCCTTGTGCACGTTGAGTGATATTTTTTGCGTTTATCGTGATAGCATCCCGCCGCGAATTTCCACTGGCATCACGACAGCGTCGACGCAGCCACTGAAATTCCCCCGCGCACCGCACCGGAACAGTCTGATCAATTCATGTCAAGCAAGGAGCTATTTCATGTCCCATTCCCCGGCCTATCGTCGCTGGATTCACCTGTTGCAGCAGGCCCGTCGCATCAACCTGCAGGCGCAGGGCAAGCCCATGCCGTTGCAGTCCGCCAGCCGCCGACGTTTTCTGCTCAATTCCGCGGTGGGTGGTATCGCGCTCACTACCTTGGGCGCCTTGCCCGCCTGTTCCCTCGGCAAACGTGAAGTGGTGATAGTGGGTGGAGGACTGGCGGGATTGAATGCAGCCTATCAGCTGGGTCTGGCCGGCGTGCGCGCCCAGGTGTTCGAAGCGCGCCAGCGGGTGGGCGGACGTATTCGCAGCGTGCGCAGCGCGGTGAGCGAAGGCGTTGTCACTGATCTGGGCGCGGAACTGGTGAATACGGATCACGCCGATCTGCGCGCCATTCTGGATGCGTTCGGCGTGCCGCTACTGCCGCGCAAGGACGAGGGCGAACTCGACATGGTGGGCTATTTCTTCGGGGGCACGCGCCGCAGCGAAGCTGAAATTGCGGCCGCCCTCGCACCGTTCGCCGCGCAAGTAATGGTGGATGCCGAATTGCTGGACGCGGACTGGGATACCTACGGCCCGCAGTTCGATCAACTGTCGCTGGCCGATTATCTGGACCAGCACAGCGACAAGCTGCCTGCCGACCCGGATCTGCGGGCGCTGATGGAAGCGCTGGTGCGGGTGGAATACGGCGTGGAGCCGCAGGATTCCTCTGCGCTGCAATTGCTGTACGTGCTGCCAGTCGCGGATGGCGAGCATGTGGAGCTGATCAGCACCAGCGATGAAGCCTGGGTGATCGACGGCGGTTCCGAAAGTGTCATCAAGGCCTTGCATGGCGTGTTGAAGCCGCAGGTGCGTACCGGTATGGCACTGACGGCGATCATGCAAACCGCAAATGGATACAGCCTGACGTTCAACGGCCATCAGCAAGTGAAAGCCGATTACGTGGTGCTGGCGCTGCCGTTCACAGCGTTGCGCAAGGTGGATATGCAGGTGGAATTGCCGGAGGGTCTGCAGCAATTCATCCGCGAAGTGGATCTGGGTCGCAATGAAAAGATTGTGGCGGGTATGGAGCAGCGGGTATGGCGCACGGAGCAGGGTTTCCGCAACGAATGCTGGAACGATCAGTCGGCGTCGCTGCTGTGGGATTCCAGTGTGCGGGAGCTGTCCAGCCGCACTAATGGCGCGCTGACGTTTTTCCTGGGTGGCGATGAAGTTGCGGCCACCGCTGACGGCACGGCGGAACAGCAGGGCGGGCAACTGGTGCAGGAATATGATGCGCTGCTGCCGGGGCTTGCCGACAGTGCCAACGGCCGCTACCTGCGCACGGCCTGGCATCGCACGCCCGGCATTCTGGGTGGCTACACCAATTTCAAACCGGGCCAGTACACCGGATTTGCATCCGAGTGGATGTACGTGGAAGCAGACGATCCAGACGCAGCCAATGACGTGCACGTGGGCCGGCTGGTATTTGCCGGCGAGCACACCAGCGACGAGTTCTACGGTTTCATGAACGGCGCGGCCCAGACCGGACGGCTGGCGGCGCAGTGGATTCTGCAGGACATGGCGGCCGGGTTGGACCTGGAAGCAGCAGTGAAATAAAAAACGCACCTGTCGCAAACACCACAGACCCAAACCATCCGCTGTCACCAACCCGACAGCGGATGCGCGCAATCCTCCCCGGAAAATCAGCCAGATCAGCCACCTCTGCCCCGGCACATCCCTTGCTATTTCACCCTTATTTGATCGCCGGGATGGCCGCCATGAAATTACAGATTGAACGAATCCACGTGGAAGCGCTGGTGCGGGAATTTCCGGATCTCGCCGTGCTGTCGGAGCAGCTGAAATTCGGCAACCGCGCCGAAGTGCCGTTCCACCAGTTGTCCGGCCACCAGCTGGGTTTTCTGCGCAACCTGTATGAAAGCGCCGGGCCCCACATGCAGGGCCGTGCCGCCCAGGTGGCCACGTTGCAGCAGGCCATGAACGACGGCGGCGAGCGCTTTGCCAAAGGCCAGCTGGAAAAACTGGTGCCGGCCATCGCGGAGTTTTTGCTGAATGGCGCGCTGCGGGGCTGGCTGTTCAAGGCCAATCTGGCGGGCAAGCCGCTGCCCTATCTGGTGACGCGCGTCGACTTCACACCGCCGGGGGAGGAGGAATCCGGCCGCGTGCTGCTGGAACTCAAGGCCAACGCCATGGGCAAGGTGACGACGCAAACGCTGACCATTCTGGAGCGCGACATCGCCGACAAAACCCTGGCAGAACTGTTCGCCAGCAAGGGCCTGTTGAAAGAAACCCCGGCGCTGATGGAACACTACGAGCAGTCATCGGCCCGCTATTTCGATTGGCGCGCCCGTTACGGCCACCAGTTTTCCGGGCGTGGCACAGCCGTCTTTGCGGAAGACCCCACCGCCAGCCACCGCACCACCGACTGGTCCCGCAAGGAAAAGGTGGTGCTGTCGTCCGGCGGCGGCTGGGCCCGCTTGGTGAACGACGAAGACATCCTGAAAGACCGCGACCTCACCCTGGATGCCGGCGGCGATATCCTCGGCAAATACCTGCGCAAGGCGGGCCGCAGCGCCAATTACAGCGATCAGGTGGAGCGCGCCGTGGCCAATGTGAAGGCCGACATTCCCCGCGGCCTGTTCGCGGAAATGCCGGTGCACGGCTACATCCTGCTGTTTCATCTGGAGCTGCATCACCACGTCTGGGTGCATGTGGACGACCTGCAACCCTACGCCTACCAGCCGGACCTGAAACAGAAACTGATCCTGCCGGCGGAACAGACCGATCTGATCGACATTCTCACTGCCGAGATGGATGTGCTGATGGACGACATCGTGGCCGGCAAATCCGGTGGCACCACTGTGCTGTGCGCGGGCCCTGCCGGCGTGGGCAAAACGCTGACGGCGGAGGTGTATGCGGAAATCATCCAGCGCCCGCTGTATCGCGTGCACTCGGGCCAGCTGGGCCTGAACGTGACGCAGATGGAACTTGCCCTGAAGGACACCCTGACCCGGGCCCAGCGCTGGGGCGCGGTGATGCTGATCGACGAGGCCGATGTCTACATCCGCCGCCGCGACGACAACATGGCCGCCAACGCGGTGGTGGGCGTGTTCCTGCGGGTGCTGGAATATTTCAACGGTCTGCTGTTTCTCACCACCAACCGGGTGAACGATATCGACGAAGCCATCGTGTCCCGCTGCATCGCTCTCATCCGCTATCATCCGCCGCAGCTGGCAGACCGCACCCGCATCTGGCAGGTGATGATGGAGCAGTTCGGCCTGGCGGTGACGCCGGATATGCCGGATGTGCTGGCCCGGCGTTTCCCTGATGCCACCGGCCGCGACATCAAGGGGCTGGCCAAACTGGTGGCCAAGTACTGCCAGCACAAGTCGGTGGCGCCGAGCCTGGCGGTGTTCGAGCGCTGCAGCCTGTTCCGGGGCATGGAGTCCGCCGGCGCTGACTGAGACGGACGCCCCATTGTGCAAAGCCATGGCCTCGGGGATACTACGTGCCGTTATCCATCAGGTGTCCCTGGTCGCATTGCGCCGGGCCTGTCGGCAGGATGCCTCTGCCAGCGCTGTAAGGATTTTTTCATGGCCAAAAAGAGCGACATCGCCTGGAGCTTCATTGGCATTGCCGCCGTCGTCGTTTCCTGCTTCCTGCTCTACAAACAGGTGCACAAGATCTCGCTGGACGAGCTGACGGGCAGTCTGCGCGCGATCCCCTTCGACAACTGGCTGCTGGCCATGGGCGCCACCCTCGGGGCCTATGGCGCCCTGGCCTGGTACGACCGCATCGCCCTGGCGCATCTGGGCAAGCGCGTGTCCTGGTGGTTCATCGCCCTCTGTTCCTTCACGACCTATGCCCTCGCGCACAACATCGGCGCCAGCGTATTCTCCGGTGCCTTGGTGCGCTACCGCGCCTACAGCAGCAAGGGGTTGACCCCGCAGGAAATCGGCATTGTCATCGTGTTCTGCGCTTTCACCTTTGCCCTGGGCACCGTGCTGGCGGGTGGCGTGGTGCTGATTGCCGAACCCCATCTGATCGATCGCGTCACCCCCCTTAACCCCTGGCTGTCGGTATTGGCCGGTTCCTTCCTGTTGCTGCTGGTCACCCTGTATGTGCTGGGTTCCTGGCGCCACTTCAAGCCCTGGACCTGGGGCAAGTTCCATGTGGAATACCCGCGCCTGGGTATCGTTGCCCGCCAGTTGCTGGCCGGGCCGCTGGAACTGCTGTGCGCTGCGGCCATCATTTACTTCTCGCTGCCCGAGGCCAATCATCCGGGCTATATGGTGGTGCTGGGTGTATTCCTGGCGTCCTTCAGCCTGGCGTTGCTGTCCCATGCGCCCGGCGGTCTGGGAGTGCTGGAAGTGACGTTTATCGCCGCGCTGCCAGAGATTCCCACGGTGGATGTGCTGGCGGCACTGATCGTGTTCCGCTGTTTTTATCTGCTGCTGCCGTTTGCACTGTCGCTATTCGTGGTGTCCACTTTCGAGTGGCGACACTGGCGTGAACGCACGCGACAACCGTCCGACCCGGAACAACCCTGAAAGGAGCGCCACATGCGCCTGATCGGAATGCTGGATTCACCCTATGTCCGCCGCGTCGCCATCACCCTGGACTGCATGGGCATCCCGTTCCGGCATGAAGCCGTATCGGTGTTCAGCACCTTCGAGCAATTCCAGCGCATCAATCCGGTGGTGAAAGCGCCCTCGCTGGTCTGTGATGACGGCGAGGTGCTGATGGATTCAAGCCTGATCCTGCAATACGCCGCTGTACTGCCGGCCTGTCGCGACGTGCTGTTGCCGCACACCCTAGCGGAACTGCAACACGCCCTGCGTGCGATTGGTTTGGCGCTGGCTGCCTGCGAGAAAAGCGTGCAGATCGTCTATGAACGCAACCTGCGCCCGCTGGAAAAACAGCACGCACCCTGGCTTGAGCGCGTGCACGGTCAATTGCTGGCGGCCTATGCCGGACTGGAGCGGGAAGTGAAACGCCAGACCGCGCTGTTCGATGGCAGCCTGAATCAGACCTCCATCACCGCGGCGGTGGCCTGGCAATTCACCCAGTCCATGCTGGCGTCGAGTGTCGATGCCGCGCAATTTCCCGCCCTGCAAAAACTGTCCATCACGCTGGAAGCCACGCCCGTTTTCCTGCGCTATCCGCCGGACGGGCCGGGAGTGGTGGGACGCTGACCCCCGCAATTTCTTGATCTAAAGCATGACGTCGCCCCGACCCCGCAGGCGGCGAACGCGGTCGGTGCTACTATGCGACAGTTGCATTGGCAAAAAAGGCTTGGCTCATGAATCCTGCACCCGCACGCACGCTCGCCATTGTCTCGGCCATCCTGATTGCAGCCCTGGTCGTCTCCGGCATCGATCCCTATGATTTTCCCACCTGGCTGCTGGAAGTGTTTCCGGTTCTGGTGGCGTTGCCACTGATGTGGTTCACGCTGCGACGTTTTCCGCTGACCACTCTGCTGTACATCGGCATCTGCCTGCACTCGCTGGTGCTGATCCTGGGCGGCGCCTATACCTACGCCCGCGTGCCGTTGGGTTTTCAGCTGGCGGAATGGTTTGATCTGAGCCGTAACCCCTATGACAAAATTGGCCACTTTTTCCAGGGTTTTGTGCCGGCGCTGGTGGCGCGGGAAATCCTGATCCGGGGCCGCTTCGTCAACGGTCGTGGCATGCTGGCCTTCATTGTGGTGAGCATCGTGATGTTCATCAGCTCATTCTATGAACTGATCGAATGGTGGGTGGCGTTGGCCATCGGTCAGGGTGCCACGGAGTTTCTCGGTACCCAGGGTTACGAATGGGATACACAGTCGGACATGTTCCTGGCGTTCATCGGCGCCGTGTGTGCGCTGCTGACACTGGCGCGCTGGCATGATCGCCAGATTGCGCAACTGCCATCCAGACCGGATGCGGCCTAACGTTATCCGCAAACCGTGCGTCGCTTAATATTTTTATAAGATGCGGGCAGCCTTCAGTCCGGCGCCGGCTCCATGCTAGAGTCGATCCAGGCACTCACCGGGTACAACGGTGCCAGAAGGCTCAACCAATGGCTGAACAGGACGCGATTCCATGAAGCAAAAACTCAAATGGGCTGGCTTCGGCCTGGCCCTGATACTGGCTGCGTGCGGAGCAAAATTCTGGCCGGCCCTGTGGAGTGCGCAATACGCGGTGCAGGACAGCCAGGTTGCCACGTCACAGTCCGTTAGTCGTGAACTGGCAGACGGTTCGATCCGCGTGGCTTATCGGCGCGATGCCGAGACTCTGGTCGTGGACACCTACGACAACGCGGGATTTTCGCTGCAGCAGGACGAGTTCCAGCTGCCAGTTCCCAGCCAGTTCCAGTTCGGCGTTGCGCCCCTGTTTGTGGACGATGACCAACTGGTTTGGTTCGGCAGAAACGATCGCGATTCAGTGCTGATTGATGTGGCGACACAGACAGTTGCAACTTTGAACGAGCTGCTGGCGCTGGATCTGGCGCCTGACATCAGCTTCGAGATTGCCGATGCTGTCGTGCTCGACAATGGACAGCTGGTGCTGGTGGGTGGTGATCGCAGATCCCCAACGTCGCCATTCCGTCAGGCCCGCGTGGCCGTGATGCATCCGGGCGGGCTGGTGGATTCCAGCGTGCTGGCGGTCGGCACCAGCTTTTCCAATGTGGTGGCCCGCTCCGGATCGGATCAGTATTTTGTGCAGTACTTTGAATTCGACGCAACGGTTCCGGCCACCCTCGCTTTTACCTTTCTGGGCGAAGGCACCGTGTTGATGGAGCAGCCGCAGATGGACAAGGGGTCGTTGCTGCAGGCCGATCTGTCGGGCGCCTGGGCGTCGGGCGTTTTCGCCGCCGGCTTGATGCATTACAACGCGGATCTGGTGCTGGATTGGCAAAACCTCAACATACTGGCACGCAAACTGGTGCTGACTTCAGATCAGCATTACCTGATGCTGCAACTGATTGGCGAGCAGATGGCGGTGGTCAAACGGGACGCGCAGGCCAGGGTACTTTGGGAGCGCCCGGCATCGGTCGATGCCACCATCTACGGTGGTCTGGTGGAACGGGACGGCCGGATTCTGTATTCGGAATCGTTCAGCAGCCGGGTGAAGAGCGTGCGCACGCTGCGGCGAGATCCGGTCGAAGGTTTGCCGATTACCACCGTGGCAGAAAAAGTAAGGCACCGCATTCTGGACGCGAACGGCAAGGAGCTGAAGCGCTTCAAGGAACCGGATTACAGGGCGGTATTGCCGCGCGATCCTTTCACTGATCTTGAGGGTGATGCACTGGAATATACCGCCGGCAGTTGCCAGCATTTCCAGGGCATGCTGCTGGCCGGTGGACAGCTGGCGTCGGTGTCGCGCTGGTGTGGTGACAATGCGTTGGGTAACCGGCAGGAGTCGGTGCTTTATTTTCAGTAGGTGTGGCTTTCAATAGACGTGGATTTCAGTGGCGGGCGCGGGTTTCGATTCCTCGCGCCCGCCGCCATTTCATTTCCAGTACCGATCCTGTGTTGCAGTTTGCCCGCAAGCTAACGGAATGCTGTGCAATACCGGTATTCTTTCGCGATGCCGAAATGTTAAGTCGTTTATCAAAAACGCTCGCGGCCTTCAAATTGACATTCGCTCCATGCTAGATTCCCCTGGCGCCGGCGGTTAACTGCGGCGTCATGGCAGGGAACTTAAATCGAAAATGTGGAGCAATATCATGAACCAAAAATGGAAGTGGGCCGGCGTTGTCGCGGTCCTGATGCTGGCTGCGTGCGGAGTCAAATACTGGCCGGCCTTGTGGAGTGCGCAGTTTGCCGTAAGGGACACGCAATATCCGATCCTGTCGTCCATCACCCGCGAACTGGGCGATGGTTCGGTTGTCGTTGCGTATCAGCGCGACAACCAGACGTTAGTGGTAGATACCTACGACACGGCGGGTAATCGCCTGAGCCAGTCTGAATTCCCCTATGCACCGGAATACGAATTGCGCGACGGCGCTGCGCCGTTGTTCGCCTCTGATGACGTGATTTACTGGTTCGGCAGGGATCATCGCAATTCAGTGAAAGTGGATCTGGCTGCACAAACCGTGCAGCCGCTGTCGGATTTGCTGGCGCTTGACCTGGCGGAGGGCGACGTATTTGAGCCGAATGATGCCATCGTTCTGGACAACGGTCAGGTGGTGCTGGCGGGCGGTGACCGCAATACGCAGACATTGCAGATCCGCCAGCCCCGGGTGGTAGTAATCAATCCAGATGCTTCGGTGCAATCGGCAGTGCTGGGTGTGCCTTTCCAGATGTTCACCAATCTGGTGGCGCGATCGGGATCGGACCAGTATTTCGTGCAGTACTTTGACTTTGTCGATTTTGGCAACACGGCCGTCGCCAGAACGTTCCTTGGTGACGGAGTAACATTGGCTGAGCAGCCACAGATGGATAAGGGGGCCCTGTTGCAGTCTGACCAATCGGGTGCCTGGGCCACTCAGATCCTCCGGACAGGACTGTTTCATTACGGCCCCGCACTGGAGCTGGACTGGCAGGACGATGCAATACTGGCGATGACAGTGGTTTCCACTTCAGATCAGCATTATCTGATACCGCGATTCGCTGGTAATCAGTTGGAAGTTGCCAAGCTGGATGCGCAGGGCAACACGCTGTGGAACGTACCTGCATCGGCCAACACCAGCTTTTTTACGGGTGTAACAGAAAAACAGGGCAAGATCCTGGTGTCGGAGACACTCGGCACCCGGATGAAAGGTGTGCGCGCCCAGACGGGAGACGCGTCGCTGATTCTGCCGATTACCACCGTGACCGAAAAAGTGCGGCATCGCCTGCTGAACAGTGATGGCAAGGAGCTGGCCCGTTTCAGCGAGCCTGACCACCGCGCTGTGCTGTTGCGCGATCCTTTGACTGGAACGGAGGGTACGGCGCTTGAATATACGGCCGGCAGTTGCCGGCACGATTATGCGCTGATGTTGGCTAGTGGGGATTTTGCAACGGTGTCGAACTGGTGCACTGACAATTCAGTGTATGGCCAGCAGCGTGCGCTGTTCTATTTCCAGCAACCTTGATGGTATTTCGGCGGGCGCGGATTTCTGTCCCGCGCCCGCCGCCATTTCATTTCCAGTACCGATCCTTCAACAATCGCTTATACAGTTTGCCGGTGGGATGACGCGGTAGCTCGTGGTCAAAATCAATGCTCTTGGGGCATTTGATGTGCGACAGTTTCGAGCGGCAGTAGGCCATCAATTCCTGTTCCAACGCGGGTCCAACCTCAGCCCAGTTTGCCGGTTGCACCACCGCTTTCACTTCCTCGCCGAATTCCTCGTTGGGTACGCCGAACACCGCCACGTCTGCCACTTTGGGATGCGTCACCAGCACGTCTTCCGCTTCCTGCGGATAAATGTTCACGCCACCGGAAATGATCATGTAGGCCTTGCGGTCGGTCAGGTAAAGATAGCCTTCGCTGTCCGTGTAGCCCACATCGCCGAGGGTGGTCCAGCCTTGGGCATTGGTAGCCATGGCGGTTTTGTCGGCATCGTTGTGATAGCTGAATGCA
>JABLXQ010000066.1 GCA_013178375.1 Gammaproteobacteria bacterium | reverse complement strand
GCCCGATCAAACGGCAGGAGCGGCTCGGCGGCATCGTCGCCTGGTACGAGCGGGAAGCGGCGTAAACGCTGCTTCCCTTTAACATTCACCAACCAAATACACCAAGACATCCATGCTGAGCCTAATGCCGCTGTCTGCCGGGCTGCGCATGTCCGTCTTGACTGAATCACGGATTGGTTTTATTTTTGTAGTAACGATGTATTAACGCTATACCGTGGAGGCCGCCATGATCAAGACCCTGACCAAGCACGGCAACAGCCTGGCGCTGGTGATCGAAAAACCGATCCTGGAACTGCTCGGGGCCGATGCCGAGACACCTTTTGATGTCACCACCGACGGCCAGGTCCTGATTCTTTCCCCCATCAGGGATAAAGGCCGTAGGGAGGCGTTCTCTGCCGCTCTCGACAAGGTCAATGCCCGCTACCCCAAGGCACTCAAAAAGCTGGCGGAGTAGGCGGTGAAGTTTCTGACCCTCACCGAGATTCTTGAAATCCATCGCGATCAGATTTCACGCTACGGTGGCGCTACCGGCATCCGGGATATCGAGCTGCTCAAATCTGCGCTCGGCATCCCCATGGCGACCTATAGCGGAGAGTTCCTGCACACCGATGTGTATGAGATGGCCGCCGCCTATCTCTTTCACCTGGTCAAGAACCATCCCTTCCTCGACGGCAACAAACGGGTCGGTGCGGTGGCGGCGCTGGTGTTTCTGCTACTGAACGGCCATGACTTCGATGCTCCGGAAGACGATTTCGCCGAAGTGGTGCTGTCTGTCGCCCGGGGTGAGATCGACAAGGCCGAGGTGGCAGTGTTTATCCGCCGTTGGAGCAGATCGCTGTAATCACTCATCGAGCTGCGTGAGCTGCCGATCCAGGTCTGCACCCCGCTGGCCGATCCCCGCGTCAGGCAGAGCGAGCGGATACCAAGAACAATCTCCCAGCGAATCTGATTCGATTCTAATAACGGGAATCGAATTGGCCTACCTGCCCGGCAGTTCCGTGCCGCGACTCATGATCTCGATATAGCCCGCATAGCTGAACAGGCGGTTGCGCTTCTGGGCGGTAAGCTCCTTGACGATGCCGAGCTGCTCGAGGTGGCCGAGCGCCTTGTTGACCGTGGCCGGAGTGATGCCGGTCTTTTCCACCAGCGAGCCCGAGGTGGCGATGGGATGCTCCATGAGTGCCCGGTGGACCTGCAGGGTGGATGCCGCCGCCCGTCCGAGGCCGCTGATCTTGTTACGGTCCTGGTTCGACAGATCGAGGAGCTGCTGCGCTGTTTCGACCGCCTGGGTGGCGGTTGCGATCACAGCCTCGGCGAAGAAGTCAAGCCAAGCTTCCCAATCACCGGTCAGGCGCACGTTGTTGAGCAGATCGTAGTAATACTGGCGGTGCGTCTTGAAGTAGAGGCTGAGGTAGAGCATCGGCTCCCGCAGCACCTTCTGTTCGCACAGCAGCAGCGCGATCAGCAGACGACCGAGACGGCCGTTACCGTCCAGAAACGGGTGAATCGTCTCGAACTGCACATGAGCCAGCGCCGCCTTGAGCAGCACCGGGGTCGGCTCCGGCTCGTCGTGAAGGAAAAGCTCCAGCTTGCTCATGCACTCCAGCACCTCTTCGGCAGGCGGCGGAACAAAGGCCGCATTGCCCGACCGGGTGCCGCCGATCCAGTTCTGGCTGCGCCGGAACTCCCCCGGGGTCTGATTGCTGCCCCGGCCCTTGGTCAGCAGCACACCATGGATCTCACGGAACAACCGCAGCGACAACGGCAGCCCTTTTTCCAACAGACGCAGGCCATGGTCGAGAGCCGCGACATAGTTGCTGACCTCCCGCACGTCATCCAGCGGCACGCCGGGTTCCTGATCCAGCTCGAACAACAGCAGATCCGACAGGGACGACCGGGTTCCCTCGATCATGGAGGAGAGCACCGCTTCCTTGCGGACATACATGTAGAGGAACAGCGAGGTTTCCGGGAGCAGCGTCGAGACGCTGTCCAGCCGCCCGAGCGCCAGCAGCGCCTGGTCGAACTTGCTGCGCAGCTCTGGGGTCCAGTCGATGGGCGGACGCGGCGGCAGCGGCGCGGGTACGAAGGCCTGGGCCTTCTCACCCACCGTCGATATGCTCACGTATCTGCCTTGGAGTTCTCGCTTCATCCTGCCTGCCTCGAACCTAAAATAAGGTTCGTCTTTATTTTATTTTCAATGCATATCCTAAAATAAAGAGTCGGAAAGGAAAGATCAAGTGGATTTTCCAAGGGGCCGCTTCGATTTCCTCGGACGAGCGTTCGACGCACAGCGGCTCCTTCTATGCCGTCAGTCACCTGACCGACTACCTGAAATCCCTCGGCCACCGGGTGCGCAAAAGCTCGCTGGTCGATTGGTGTGCCGCGTTCGAGGATGTCGGGCTGCTGTTCAGCGTGAACATCTTTTCCAGCTCGCCGACCCGCATCAGCGTCAATCCCCGCAAGGCCTACTTTGTCGACCACGCCCTTGTAACCTCGATCAGCTCCGGCATCCTCACCAACCGCGACAGCCTGCTGGAGAATCTGGTGTTCACCGCGCTGCGGCGGGTGACGCCGGAAATCTTCTACCACAAGACCAAGACGGGCCGGGAGGTGGATCTTGCCGCGCTGCTGCCGACAGCGCCGGGACAAGAACGAGCCGTCATGCCGATCCAGGTCTGCGTCTCGCTGGCCGATCCCCGTGTCAGGCAGAGCGAAGTGCGTTCCCTCTCCGAAGCCATGGTCGAACTTACGGTGGCGGAGGGGATCATCGTCACCTGGCGCACCGATAAAACCATCCCCGTGGATTTTGGCACCATCCAGGTGGTGCCGGCCTGGCGGTTTCTGCTGGGAGATGGAGCCGTAAAGCTACTTGGTCGGGACTTGGTCGGTGAGGCTGGCGGGACGGCATGACGCAAGCATTGTCGTGGTCCTGTCACAGGTTTTGTCGCGAGTTACCCCGGGAGCCACCCAGGAAGCCGATAGAACAGTTGATTGGTCGCCCCTCGGAGTTCTAAAGCAGCCTCTCATGGCGTGTTTTCTTAGACATCGTGACCCTCCCCTTCGGTGAACTTGATAAGGCCGTTTCGTAATTCATTGATGACACTTATTATTTCCGAGGGTGCACACTTCCTCTCGATGCGTTGTTCAGTAAGCCTGAACCCGGCATTTTCGACGAGAAAATCGACGAAACGGGGCTGGTTCTCATCACGATCCAGTCTGCGATATAAAACAAAGCCATCTTTGCCGCCTTCTAGATCGAAGTGGCCGACCTTGTCACCAGACCAATCGAATCTAATGCGGGGCTCAATCGCAGTTTCCTTTGAGAAGGAGTACTCCATTAGCTTGAGCGGGGCGAGGCCACCGTTCTGAGCTAATGATTGAAGATTGTCGTAGATGCAGAAGGTGAACAGCTCGGCATGGGCACCATTCATCTGGGAGCGCTTCAGCAGGTAGATGGTGCCGTATTCATCAACGCGAATCGAGTTGCGCTCGCAATAATTAAACACAGCAGGGCAATCTACCATCGCCTTACGCCATGGATCGAGCGAATCAGCTCCCGCAATGATTTTGTCAAGCTGCTCCGATATGTCTGCATCGGGCACAAGCTTCTGCCAGAGGCTCTTCAGAATGTTGCGTGCAGCAGCAGCCCGATTGCCGGAACCGCTGAGCAGCCGCTTCCAGCTTGCTTCTTCCGTCACAGAATTAACCAGGAATGAGCGGTTGCGGCCGCTGGGAAGAAAGTAGTCGCCAAGGCTGAGTAACGCCCTTTGCCAGCGATATCCACCGGGTTCAACGAGGCCGTTTGCGGAGAACATCGTCTCCGCAACATCGAGATATCGTTCAAAAGCCTTCTGGCAAGCCACATGCTCAGAGGCATCCCAGTTGTCAGGCTCCCACTCAGAGCTCTTGGTGACTAGCCCTGCAAAATCCAACAAGAAACCGATCTGACCGCGAAAATACCCGTGGCCCTCGGCGCGAGTTACAAGTTCCCGCCATCCATCATTGGCGAGTATAAGTTGGGCCTTCAGCTTTTCTTCGGCAATCTGCGCTTCACTGAAACCGGTCGTGGGCTTCTCGGATTGTGCAAAGTGCCCCAATATATCGCCGGAGTGTTCAATCAATCCCACAAGGCCGCGAACACTACGCCTGAAATCGTCTGGGCGGTTATACCCGGTGTTCACGCCAAGGTTTTGGATTACCCGCATCCATTCCTGGAAGCATTCAGAATCGATGCCGCCCTGGTGCTTCACGATGAACTGTGCATAGCCCGTGAGTTGGACAAGTTCGACGTACGAGAGGTTTGCCCCATTAGACATGATTCTTTCGAAGAGGACGTTCTCATTGAGATAACGGCCATCAGGGAGGAGTGGGTGCAGCGAACTGTCAGAGCCACACCATGCGTCGAGCAGATGCATGAGGGTGCGGGTGAATTCCTCATCGAGCCAGTTGTACGAATGGAAGTCGGTGTAGGAGGGTGGATCGATTCCCTTTCGTAGCCTGGTAAAATCCCCCAGGTATTCCGTCGATTCAGGGTTGCGGGTGATCAGTGCAACGGCTCGAAACACATTCATGAAGGCGGCATCGTAGAGGTTGGTTCCTGTGCTTCGGTGTTTCCAGAAAAGGTCAGCCCAAGCCGTGTCCATGCGCCTGGCGATGTAGTCGGCTCCTCCAAAAGTCTGCTCGCCAATCGAGAACGTTTCTCCCTGAAGCTGGTTGACCAATTCCTGCTCATAGCGTGCTTTGAACGTCTCGAACGCCGTCAAGGGCTTCCCTCTCGCGTTCATCTTGATGTACAAATCGTCCGAGAGACCGAAATTCTCCAGATCAAGAAGCTGGAAGGTAATCGCAGGCTGGTCCGTATCCAATAATCGAGCGAACAACCCCTCCGATTTGCAAAACTTGTCATGAATGGCGTCCAGCATGTGGAGTACGGCCTGGATCGTCGGATCAAGCCGCCAACTTCGGAAATACCATGACTGGTCGGCAATCAGGGTCGCCAGGGACTGCACTTCATCGGGGGAGATAGCGGGATGATAGCTTACCAATTGATCGAAGAATTCGTTGCTGCTCGGGCGCACGCTGTAGGCAAAGCGGGAGTGATCCTCCGACAAGAACAGCTGTTCGAAGGTAGCCCACTGGTCATCCTTCCACGCCAGGTACCAGTGCAGAAGAAAAAGGGTCGTGAGGCGCTGCTGCCCGTCGAGCGGCAGGAATCGCGTCTGCTCGTTCCCCTCGACACTGCCGTAAATGAAATCAAGATTGAGTGGAAGGCTTTGGTCGTCGGCTGGCTTGCACAGGGCATCTTTGAGAGTCTTCAGAAACTCTTCGCGCACCTCCTTTTCCGCCGGACGGCCTTGCGCGTAATCGCGCTGGATCATGGGCACCCGAATGCCTTCGTGCCGTTCCAGTAACTGCTGGTAGTTGATTTGGCTGCCGAAGCTCATTGTCATCCCTCCATAGTCCCGCAAAAGAAGTCCGCCAAGACATCGGCGATGGCCGAGATATAGCCGTCCCGGTCATCCTCTCCCCAAAACATCAGGTTATCCACCTGGGGGCTGTAGCACTTCAGAAACACATTTCGGGTACATAGAGGAACGAAAATCCCCGATTGGTCCAGTTCCAGCAGACGCTGCCGCTTGACGGCAAAGACGGCGTTCTTGTAGCTCCGGTTCGTGGACTCATCAAGCAGCGTCAGATTGGAGATGCCGTGCTCCGCTTCCCCTCCATTGGTTTCGTGGAAATACTCGAGCACTCGCTCATAAAGCGGATCGAACACCTCATGCGAGGCCTCAGCCTGTGAAAGCTGCAAAAACTCCCTGATGGCATCCCGCAATTCACCTTCAACCCGTTTCGACTTCAGATAGCCCAGTGAGTTTTCCAGCCAGCTCCGCCGGTCGTGATGACGGTCCGGCCTATCATCGGTGACGGAGCGAATGTGCTCGATGTCCCAGCGCTCGCTCTTGAAGCTGTCGAACTGGAAGCGAAGGTTGGATCGGCGATTTTGGAGAAGCGACGCCAGGTTGAAGAGGAGCAGCAGGGCCTTGATACTCTGCCGGTTCGAGAGATAGGAGAGTTCCTCCAGCAGGTTGGCAACGGATTCACGAACGGCTTGCCTTTCCGGCGGATCGGGTATGTCTTCATCGGTGACCCGATGGAAGATTTCCTTGCGCAGATGTTGTTCAAAGGCGGTCTTGGTGCAATTCATCGACAGGGCCTGGATGTCAATGATCGGCATTTCTTGGCTCACGAGGAAGCCGACCATGTGGTAAAGCACACGGTCCTCGAACCATTCTTCCAACAACAGGTAACGTTGCTTGATTCTTCGCCATTCATTCTCCAGGGTCTTGCCGGGCGTCTTCAGGTTCTGGCTGAAGGTATAGAAAATACCGTATGCATCGCTCTCTGCCCCTGGCTCCAACCCGTCCACCCTGGCCACAAGGTCAAACAGGAATCCAATGCGGTTTTCGCTTTTCCCCGGCTGGTTGCTCAGGAAATACCAGAACGCGTCGGACTGGAGAGCTTTCTCCAACTGGTCCCACTCGTAGGCAATGCGCAGTTGCAGGCTCGTGGCATCCTTTTCGTCGGGGCCGGAACGGCGCAGGAAAAGCGCCCGGATCAGTTCGTCGTTGGTCAACGGTATCTTGCCAACATTAAGGCGGGTGAAAGCCTCTACTGTGTTGTCCGATTCGGCCAACTGGAACCAGATGACCTTCGTCTGGTTGAGCAGGGCAGCCTTGATGGACTCGACTTCGCTGTCCCGCTCGGTGAACCACTCCTCGATAGTCGTGATGGCATGGTAGAGATGATAGAAGTCCACATTGTCGTTGGCGGCCTCTTCGCTTGGATTATTCAGAAAGGCATCCAGACTTGGGCGCGTCTTATAGTCGAGCCTAAATAGCTTCTGCCGATATTTTTCAGCCAGGCGTTCATTGAAGTGGCGCATGATGAGAAGCAGCGTGGTCAGCCGTTGCTGACCATCCACAACCTCAAAATCGCCTTCATCCGGGCGTGCCTTAATGACGAGTGGCTGCAGGCAGTAAAATTCTTCCGGCTGAGGATTCCGCCGTTGCGTGAACTCCCGGATATCGTCCAAGAGCTGTCTAACCTGCAACGGCGACCACCGAAAGCCCCGCTGATAGTCGGGAATGAAGAAGCGCAGGCTTTCGCCGGAATCATCAACACGAAGCCCATTAACGGACCTGAGGGCTATCTGCTGCTCGTTCATGTCAACTTCTCCTTGCCGCACATATCAATCATTATTTTGTTCGTTATTCTCACAGATCCAGCTATTTGCTCCAGGCTGTCACACACCTTTGCCATAGCTCTGACCCAGCTCGATGTCACAAGCCGTGTCGCGAGTTTGTCGCAAGTTATCCATCGCCATTCTGCGCCAGCCACTGGCGGCCCTTGTCGGTCAAGCGGTATTTCTGCAAGCGGCTGTTGGGCTTGTCGGGAATGGTCATCTCAATCAGGCCCTCGGCCAGGGCCGGTCTGAGGTAGCGCTCGCGGAAGGATTTGCGATCCGAAAGCCCCAGGGCGGATTGCAGTGCCTCGCGGCCCATCTCGCCCCGGATCGCCGCCAGCAGTTCGCCGACTTGGGGGGTGACTTGAGGGCTAACTTGGGGGGCAGTGGTGGTCACGGTATCCAGAATCATCCGCAGCATGAAGGCGATGAACGGAGCGGAATCGGTCTTGTGGGTGCTTTCCTGAATAGCCTGGTAGTACTCGGCCTGGTGCTCGAAGATCAGGCTTTCCACCGGGATGTCGGCGAACAGGGGATTCCAGCGGGCCAGAATCAGGCTCTGCCACAGCCGCCCCATGCGGCCGTTGCCATCGGCGAAGGGGTGGATGAATTCGAACTCATAGTGAAAGACCGAACTGGCGATGAGCGGGTGCGCGTCGGTGTTGACCAGCCAGCCGAACAGGTCACTCATCAGATGAGGCACCCGGTCTGCGGGCGGGGCCATGTGGATCACCTGGCTTCCCGCCATTACGCCCACGCCGCCATGCCGATACAGCCCTGCCTCGTCGATCAGGCCGGACATCAGAATCCGGTGCGCCTCCAGCAAGTCCTTTTCCGCTGAGGGTTTCCAGGTGTCGAACCGGTCATAGGCAGCCAGGGCGTTTTTAACCTCCTGCACCTCGCGGGGTGGGGCGATGACCCGCTTGCCTTCCAAAATCGCGGTGATCTGTGCCTCGCTCAGGGTGTTGCCTTCGATGGCCAGCGAACTGTGAATGGTGCGGATACGATTGATGCGCCGCAGCCGCAAGGCTCTCGCCTGGTCGGTGAGCACGGTCAACCGCCCGATTGCCTCGCTGATGGCGGCGACCCGGTTCAGGATCTCGGGGGTGATGGTGTAGGGCGGCTGATATTTCATGTTACCTCCCTGTCTGCTTGAAATGGCGCAAACCATGTCGCGCGGTGCCCCAGCTCAAAACGATTCCACGCAGAAGATGCCTCATCGAAACGGGTGATCGCGGGGTTCTGTCGGTTGGTGATAGTGAACTGGGGCTGGAATGCGGAGGTCATCGGGTGATCAACCTCCCTTGGGCGCGGGCCGCCTGGATAACATTGCGGTTGGCAGTAAAAGCCTGAATGCCGGGTACGGCGACAAAGTCGCCATCATCGGTGATGACCTGCACCACGCCATGGTTGCGCATGGATTCGAGGATGAACAGGTCGTAGCCGTCGACCTTTTCAGTTTGTAGCCGGTTAAGAGCGGCGGTGACAGTGGGAGAATCGATGGTGACGGTCAACTGTTCTGCAAGACTGGCTACTTGCGCCCAGGCAGCCTCAATTTCGGATACTGCTTGCCTACGTTCATGTGTCCGGTCATGCCTGAAATTTTTATCGAATTTGTTCGGATTCGGGAAAATGGCTGGATTCGCCTGTGCAAAAATCTCGTATTCGGCTTTCTCAATCAGATGAGTCAGTTCAGCAAGACTCAGCCCCGATTGGAAAATTCGCGCACCAGCGCCGAGAGCGGCGTTAGTGTAATTGGGGTAATTGGAAGTCTGGTAATAAGCTGGTGGGCGTGCGCTCTGACTGGCCCTGGAATAGGTCAGCCAATACCAAACATTGGTGTCCACCAGAAACACATCCTCGGCCCTCGGAGCGTCCGCAGAGATGTCGACCACCTCGGCCTGCACGGTATAGTTGATCGCCATCAGTCCGACTCCTTGGCCTGCTGTTCCAGAATGTCATCGACGATTTTGCGGTAATCCTTGTCACCGTGGTATTTGGCGGCGTTTTCGATGACCCGTTCAACCACCAGCCTGCCGGTCTCGTTGAGATGTTCGATCTGCAGCAGACGGCGCAGGTCTGCTTCGGCGATATCCTTCAGCAACTGGCCGATGGCGAAATTGAAGAACGGCGAGGCGAACTGGCTCACACCTTCGAAATCGAGGGTGACCGTTTCACCGTTTTGCAGCGCCCCGTGGACGGCGTCGTAGATCTTTTGCCCGTCTTCTTTGATGATGCAGCGCGGGCCGATCTGGTCCTTAATGGATAGTCTCATGATTCTGTTCTCCTTATTAACGGCTATTCGGCCTCGTCGCGGAACCGGTAGAGGTTCTCGTCGCAGCGCAGGGTGATGTGCACCACGGTGCCCTCAAAGGCGAGTTCGCGGTTTTCGAATCGCTCGCCGTCCTTGTCGACAATGGCATAGCCGTCGTTACTGTAAATCTCCAATTTGCCCTGATTGAGCCGGACGAATTCCTTGAGCAGGTCAAGGCCAAGACCTCGGGCAACGCCGCCTGTGCAGGTACTGTTGCCGCGTTCAAAGGCCCATTTCAGGCAGGCAGCACCTGATAGTTTGGATACCAAAGCCTCTCTAACATACTGACGAAGAAAGGACCGCACGTTGGCAGGTATTCCTCGCCCAAAATCAACAGCGGAAAGGATCAGGTAGTTTTGCCGCCAGTAGTGCTGACCACAGGAAAAGACACCGACCTCAGTACCACTATGTTCAAATGCATTGCTGTAAATCTCCCACATGCGTCCTGCGATGGCGTCACGCAATCGATCACTGACATGTACCCAGCCTTTGCCGATCCAGTTGTAGGTCAGATAATCCATAATTCCGTTCATATCGAGGGTTTTATCTTCCCGATACGGAATAGAATTTCCGTCCCATCTCGAAGAGGGGTAAGCAAAGGTTCCGGCAAAACCGTTCTGGCAAAGGTTGGTCATGACCGCGCCATGGTGTAGCGTACTCCAGTCGAAGGTGACCGATCCCATGCGCGACTCGACCAATCGCGCTAGGCCCCCGAGAAAGGCGACGGCGTTTGGCCGCAGGAAGCCACAGCGGGAAAAGTCGAAGCGAATATCCTCGAAGTAGTCATTCACATCGTTCCATATCCCGAACAACCGCGTGAAATCGTGCGGACTGTCGTTCAGGGTTGGAATCTGGATGACCTTCTGCGCCATGCCTACAGTTCCCCCCGGAACGCCTTGGCGAGCAGGGCGGATTGGAACTTGGCCAGTTCCTCGTCAACATCGTTTTGCAGCCACGTGATCTCTTCGGCCTTTTCCTGCTTGGCGCGGAGCCTGGAAACAATTTCTTGCTGCTCCGATTTTCCCGGCAGTTTGACCCGATAGCCAAACATGGTTGGCCGGTTGACCTTGGGCATGGCGTTACGGTCGGAGTTCTCTACTGCGTATGCTGTGAATGGCGGTGAAAGGAGAACAAGGGCAAGAAACTCTCTTGTCACGACCTCGGTATTTGGAATGAGCGGATACATGTCCGCGCTGCAAGTGCCATCGAAGTCAGGGAGTGCAACCTTGCGCAGGTTCGGACGGATTTTGGAGTAGAGAACGTGAGAGGAGTCGAAAAGATACTTGCCGCTTTTCAGCTCCAGCTCCTTTGCCGTCTTGACCTTATCAAGGAACAACCTGCCCGTGCCAATTTCCATGACATCAGGCGCGACATGCGGCATGGAGGCGTAGGGTTCTTCTCGCGGGTCCACCTGTCCCTTGACGATATCGAACACATCGCGGGCATCGTACTCGTTCCAGCAATCCGTTTCGATGGGAAGGAAAATACGTTCCAGTTCGGTCTGAAAAAGTCCTTTGACCTTTTTCACCGCCTTCTGCCGCAGCTTTCGGGCCTCTTCTGCTCGGTGGGTCAGTTTCTCGATGCGCGCCACGATCCGGCGTTGTTCGTCAATGGGTGGGACGGGAATTTCGAGTGCCGACCAACTTGGAGTTGGAAGTTTACCTGCTGTATTTCCTGCTACTTCAACCATTCCTTTGAGCTCGTCATTAGCCCCCAAAAGCATATTCGCCAAATACTCAACAAGAAGATCTTCATCAGGAGCGATGGCTTTCATATCTTGATTGATGGTGCACGGTATCCTGTTGATCGCTATTGGAACATGTCTGTACAGAATGCTTCCTCTAACCACGAAAAGTAATGAATTCTCAGGTATCAGCTTAGTAGAAGACTCTGAAAGGCCTTTTTCCGTAATTTTTAGCTCAGAATCAGATAATTCAAGTTTCTTCATTTCTTTCGCTGTAATCCACGGTATGGTGCCGTTCCAGTAGTCACTGTTTTGCTTTGAAGGAGTGCCACCGCCGAGAACCTTGCCGCATTTCGCCAATGGACGTGTGGGCCAGTTGGAATTGTTATTATTCATTCCCCATTCCCTCCGGCAAGCAATTCCTGCATCTCGCCGATCAGCCCCAGAATCCGCTCTTCCTTGGCGGCGACCGAGGCCAGAATCTCCTCCGGCTCAGCGTGTTCGACCGTCTCAGCCTCGATCAGGCCCAAACCGGAAAGGGTCATGTTGTAGCCATTGTCGATGATCTGCTGCGCCGGAACCAGCCAGGCGCGTCCCTCCTCGGGTTTTCGCTCCGGCCACATGGCCAAGAGATCGGGAAAGTCATTACGGTACTGGCTGCCGAACTTGCGAGCCTTGGAAAGGGACGAACCGTCACCGTCGACCTTGAAGAACCAGACGTTTTCGGTGGGCCTGCCGGTGTTGCGGAAGATGAAGAAACAGGTGGGGTTGGGGGTGTAGGGCTCGAACATCCCCTTGGGCAGGATCACCACCGCCTGCAGATCGAACTCGCGCAGCAGCCGCTCCTTGACGGTGACGTGGCTTCCGGTATCGCCAAAAAGGACGCCGTTGGGGAAGATGATCCCGGCGGTGCCGCCGGGCCGCAGGCTGCGCAGGGCATGGGCTAGAAAGAGGACGTACTTGTCGCCCTTTTCGATGCGCAGCGAGCGCTTGGCGTCGCCCCGCGATCCGGAGAAGGGCGGATTTTCAAGGATGTAATCGAACTGGATTTCGTCCCACTTGTCCTCGCCGCCGCAGATGGAGTCGCGCTGGACCATGGGGCAGCGGTCGAAGCCGTGGAGCATGGCGTTCATGGCGGCCATGCGCAGGATGTCCTGATCGCCATCAAATCCGTAAAAGGCTCCGGTCTGCAGGAAATCCCACTGGGCGCGGCTCAGCTTGTCGCCGATGCCGATCTTGCGCACCGCGCCGTCGGGCGACACCTTTTCGTGGACGAATTCGGGGCTGGTGTTGGCCAGCAGCATGTGCTCGTAGGCGGCAATCAGAAAGCCGCCGGAGCCGCAGGCCGGGTCGCAGACGGTGCCGCCGATCTTGGGATCGACCATCTGGGTCAGCACCCGGATCAGGTGGCGCGGGGTGCGGAACTGGGCCGCCTTCTTTTGTCCGCCCAACTCGCTGGCCAGGTATTCGAAGAGGTCGCCCTTGACGTCGGCATCCATGCCGAGAAAGGAGATGGGCGCGATGATGTCTACCGCCCGCCGCAGGGTCGCCCCGTTGGGGATAACAATGGCGGCGTTGCGGAAAATGGCTCGCGCACCCTGGGAGAGCTCCGGGTGCTTGGCCAGCAGCGGCAGGGTGTCGCGCAGGGTGCGCAGCATGGCCTCATTGTCCGGATTGGAGGTGAGCACACTCCAGCGCAGGGGGTCGAAATCAAGCTCCTCATCCCCTTCCTTGAACGTGCCAAACAGGGTGCGGTAGTTGCCGTTGCGGGCCTCCTGCTGCTCGTGGTCCATCTCCTCCAGCATCTTCAAAAAGAGCAGGTAGGAGATCTGGGTGACATAGGTGATGGGGTTGGTGACGTTGTTGTCCCACATCACCTTGCAGAGAGATTTGAGGGTGTTTTGCAGTTGACCGCTGTCCATCAGTAATCCTTATCTTTATTACGCCGCAAGCAGGGCGTTCAGTTCGTCGACCATTTCCAGCAGCTGTTCCTTGCCGAAAAGCTGTTCCATGCGGGTCAGTCCGCCCCAGAGGGAGAACGGCGGCTGGCTGAAGAGACGCATGGTGATCTCCTCGCCGGTCATGACCCGCGCCTTGAGCAGGCGAAGCATCTGGGCCTGGGCCGGGTTGATGCTGCTGGAGTGTTCCGAGACCCAGGCGTTGAAGGCTTTCTCGATGCGCTCGTCCCGGGTGAGGAACCGATCAAGCCCCAGGGCCACACGGATGAAATCGGTGAGTGAGCCGGTGGGCTGCTCGAAGGCCCGGCGCAGGGTCTCTTCGTTGAAGTAATGCCGGGGCGAATTGAGACGGCGGGCGAGCGCTTCCCATTCCTCGTCGGCTAGTTCTTCGCCACGGAAGATCTTTTCCACCGCCGGATCGGTGCGTTTGAGCTCGACCACCTTCTTTTCCCATTCCTCGCGGTAGGTCTTGCGGTCCATGGCCAGCCCCTCCGGGCCGACCAGGATGATCTCGCGGGAGCGGATTTCGTCGTCGAGCGATCCCTCGGCGATGGTGAGAAACTCGCGATGACCGCCCTCGGGATAGGTGGTGCCGGTTTCCGGCTGCGGCACGTCGCCTTCTTCAATCTCGCCGGTTTCGGCCGGGCGTGAACCGGGGGCGACGCCGACCAGCTTCGGTTTGTCGTACCGCTCGCCGGGGTCGTTGAAGCGCTTCGAGTTGCCGACAAAGTCGTAGATGATGAATTCTTCCTTGCCGATCTTCGGGCACAGACGGCTGCCGCGTCCGCGCATCTGAGCGTATTTGATGGGCGACTTGGTCGGCCGCAGCATGATCAGGTTTTCGATATCCTTCTGGTCGTAGCCGGTGTCAAGCATGTCCACGGATACGGCGACCAGCGGCAGCGGGTCGTATTTGAATTCGTCGATGACCGGCTTGGGGTTGCCATTGTTGGTGTAGCAGGTGATCTTCTTGGCGAAACCCTGCCGCACCTCGGACGGCGAACGGTTGATCTGCCCGGCGATGCGCAGGCAATCTTCGTCGGAAAGCAGTTCGTTGAACAGCCGCACGAGGATCGAGGCCTGTTTTTCAGACACCGCAAAGACAATGGTCTTGCGCGGCCTGACCCTGGCCCGTTCAGCGTCAGCGGCGTAGTACTCCTGAAGGATGGTCTTGAGCCGGTCTTCGGATTCCACGTCACGACCCCAGGCCCCGGGTTTGATCTCCTCGTCCTCCCACTCGGCCCCTTCGAAAGTCAGCACGCTTTCGGCGTGGTAGACGCGATACTTGGTGAGATACCCATCGTTGATGCCGCGCTGGATACCGTACTCAAAGGTAGGGCGGCCTTCTTTTTTGGCGGCGTCCCAGCAATCGAAAAAGATGTAGGTATTGCGAACCAGACGGCGCTCGTGTTCGCTGATAAAGTGCAATTCTCCGGGGTTGGGGGTAGCGGTCAGGCCGACGTGGATGGCGTCGAAGTGACCGAGCGTGGCCCGGTGGGTGTTGTAGATTGAACGGTGGCATTCGTCGGTGACCACCAAATCAAAATAGCCATGGCCGAAACCGTTACCGCCGAGTTGGGTGGCAATGGTGTCCAGGGTGCCGACGACGATCTGCCCTTCTAGGCTGCGCTTGCCGCCGTAGAGGATGATCGTCGGCCAGTCGCGCAGGTATTCGTCGAAGGTTTCCTTGGCCTGTTTGGCCAATTCGATGCGGTCGACCAGAAAGAGCACGCGGGAAATGATGGCCGTTTGCAGCCAGCGTTTCATCAGCATGGCGATGGTAAGAGTCTTGCCCGTGCCGGTGGCCATTTCAAAGAGCATGCGCCGTCGACCGGCGATGAGCGCGTCATCCGCTTTTTGCAGACATTCAAGCTGGTAGGGACGCGCCTCGACCTCTTCGCCTTTGAAATCGAAACGATGCGGCAGGGGTTGCAGGGAAAGGCTCTGCCGGATATCTCCCTTGCGGTGGACCTTGATATTGGCCCTCCGTTCGAGATCGGCCTGGCCGGGGAAACCCATCACCGGCCGGGCATCGCCATCGGTATAATCCCAGAAATAGTGTTCCTGGCCATTGCTCAGGATGACAAAAGGCGCTTTCAGCGTCAGGGAATACGCCTTGGCCTGTTCCTTGGCAGTGTATGGATCGACGGCAAAACGCTTGGCCTCGAGAACTGCAAGCGGACGGCTCCGGGTATCCTTCAAGAGGTAATCGGCGCGGCCGTCGGCGGCAGCTTCCTCCGTGGAGACCTGCGCTTTGTTGGTGATGCACCAACCTGCCTGCTCAAGCAGCCTGTCAATCAATATGCGGGCATCAGCTTCTGTACTCATAGGCTGCATCCCTGCTTGTTCACTAAATTACAATTCATCTTGGCCACCACGATTCTTGACCGACTCCGCACTCTCCGCCGCGCCGCCAGCCTTGACCCACTCGTCCACCTCATCTTTCTTGAACTTCCAAAGACGACCCATGCGGTGGGCGGGCATGCCATGCTTGTCGATCCATTTGTAAACGGTGTCGTTGCTGACCCCGAGGTACTTGCAGATCTCGGTTATTGATAACCAGCGGTCTTCCATCTCGTTCATTCTCTTGCTCCACGGGCGTTTTTGGTTGTTTGCCACGTCCGCCAGAAGGCGAAACGGGAGGGTGCGGGACGCACCTCCCCCAGAATAAAAACTTTCTTAATATACATGGGCTATTCATTCGAAGTCAAACGATCTTTGCCGATTTCGGCCGAATTTATCCTTATTCAATCGACGCTATAGGTTGTGTACCGGCTTGGCCGAATAATCGGCAAGGAATGGCCAAAATTCTTTACGACCTGAGCCGACACAACCCAACGCCACCCGGTAAGTAAGTCCCCAGAAGGCCAGGACAAAAGAATTTCAGTTACCGCCCGACACTTTCTCCGTCTCTCCGGTAAGTAAGCGGGGAAGCAATCAGAACCCACAACGAGGAGCGACCGACCATGGACATCAACGACCTGTTTGACGGAATCATGAAAAGTATCAACCAGTTTGCCGACGAGATCGCCGAGCAGCGGTTGCAGGAAAAAATGCAGGAAACCGGACGAGGTCCGGAGAATGGGGGCCAGAATGCGGAGAATTTTGAGACGAAAGAGAAGCGGGGTATGAGGGATTTCCCAAAACGGGGGTGATCGGACCGCCAGGGCCGACACCCTGGAAGGGACGCAAGGAGCTGACAATACGAACAAAAAACCGCTCGATAACCGGAAGCGGTTAGTGGGCGGGTCTGTCTTTTTTAAATGGTGGAGGGAACGCCGACCTGCCGCAAAACAGTCTCAAAACCAGAGTACCCCGTAACTCCTTGATAATAATGGCCGAAGTCATCTCGCACAACCGCTTCCCGCCAACCTGACCAGAGAAACGATTTTCTCCCCTGATTTCCCGGCACCGGACGAGGGTGACGGGTTTGCAGTTCAGCCGGCCACCGGGTGCGTAAAAGTTCGGTGGTCGATTGGTGTGCCGCGTTCGAGGACGCAGGGCTGCTGTTCAGCGTGAACATCTTTTCCAACTCGCCGACCCGGATCAGCGTCAATCCCCGCAAGGTCTACTGCATCGACCACGCCCTGGTGGCCTCGGTCAGCTCCGGCATCCTCACCAACCGCGACAGCCTGTTGGAGAATCTGGTGTTCACCGCGCTGCGCCGGGTGACGCCGGAGATCTTCTACCACAAGACCCAAACAGGCCGGGAGGTGGACCTTGTCGCGCTGCTGCCAGCGCTGGGTCAAGAACGAGCCATAATGCTGGTTCAGGTCTGCGCCTCGCTGGCCGATTCCCGCGTCAAGCAGAGCGAGGTCCGTTCCCTCTCCGAAGCCATGGTCGAGCTGGCGGTGACAGAGGGGACCATCGTTACCTGGCGTACCGATGAAACCATCCCCGTGGGCTTCGGCACCATCCAGGTCGTGCCGGTCTGGCGGTTTCTGCTAGAGATGGAGCCGTAGAGCTGCTTGATCGGTTACTTGGTCGGTACTTGATCGCTGAGCCGAGCGCTGAGCCGAGGCGTGTCGCAAGCCATGTCGCGAGTTTGTCGCAAGCTCACACCCAAGTCACCCCTCAAGTCAGCCCCCAAGTGGGCCGCCTTATTCTTCCTCCGGTTTTTCCTCTCCGGCCGATTCGATCTGCTTCACCATCCGGTCGAAATCACTTTCAAACAACCGGTCCTGCACGATGCGGTATTTTTCGTATTCGCTTTCGGCATGGGTTTTGGCCAGCTCTGCCGATACCTTTCCCGCGTCCTGCAGAATCTCCCGGTCCCAGAGTTTCAGGAAGCCCGCTAACCGTTTTTCCCAGTCTTCCATGGTCATGGGGATTTTGCGCATGGCCTGAAGCTCGGCCATATCGAGGTAGGCGGAGACGATGCGCTGCATCTGGGCCAGCTCGAACTCGGAGAGATAGTTCTTGGCGATGGCGACATCATATCGATGGATTTTCCCGTGGGGTGCGCCTTCCCAATGGGTCAGGCCCATGTTGTCCTTCCGATGATCGGCACGGTCGACAATCTCCTCCGCCGCTGTTTGACCGTGGATGGCGTAGTGCATCTTATTCTGCACGGCGGCAAAAAACCGCTTGGTGGCCGTGGCGGTCGGGTCGTAATCGAGCGCGGTGGCGTAGATGTCGGTGATCTTCTGGTAGAACTTGCGCTCGGAAAGCCGGATCTCCCGGATTTTTTCCAGTTGGCGCTCAAAGAACTCATCGGTCAGGTTACCGCCGCGTTTGAGGCGTTCCACATCCATGGTCCAGCCCTGGATGGTGTAGTCCTTGACGATCTGGTTGGCCCATTTGCGGAACTGCACCGCCCGTTCATTCTCGATCTTGAAGCCGACGGCGATGATGGCCTGGAGGTTGTAGTGTTCAACCTCGCGTCGGACTTCCCGACTGCCCTCGGTTTGAACTATTAAGTATTGCTTAACAGTTGCCTCCCTCGTCAGTTCGTTGTCGGCAAAAATGCGTTTCAGGTGCTGGTTGATGGCGGGCACCGAGACATCGTAGAGGGTCGCCATCATTTTCTGGGTCAGCCAGATGTTTTCGTCCTCGTAGCGCATTTCCACGCTGGCTTCCGATCCTCCCCCAGCCGCGACAAAGGTCAGATATTCGGCTGCCGAGGAGCGAACAATGGCCTTCTCTTTTTTATGAGGCTTCTGTATTTCCTTATCCTTATTTTTCATTCGATCCCTCCCCAGCCTTGATACCTGTCCCGAGACCAGCGGAGGTATTTCATCAGCTCCCAGCTGATCGATTCGGGTTCAAATCGCTCACTGTCAAAGTTGCCCCCGGACCATTCCGTATAGCTTTCGTGTTCCTCGTGATTCGGGTCTTTCAGCGCATTTAAAAATTCAAAGTAACCGGGCACGCCGCCCACATCTTCTGGCGGGCAGGCTCGTTGACCATCAAGGCAGGCCAGTTCCGTTCTCAGTTCAGGATTGGAATAGCGGCTTTCCTCAAGCACAAGTTCATGCTCCCAACCGTCTCCGAAATCATACAGATAGCGGAAAGTGCGCCCTTTCTGTTTGATCAGACCCCCGAGACGATACCTGCCGCACACCAGCCCGTCTTCCTTTGATTCCGGATATTCCGTGTATCGTTTATTCCCGATGGTGAACTCGTGCAGGTGGCTGTCGGTCCAACCCATGACAATCTGGATGACGTCGTGCAACCGGTCCAGCGTGATGCTGGCGGGCACCACAAAACGCCGCCAGATTGATGGCTCGATGTCAAGCAGCTATATTTTCAGCAGATAAAATCGTTCGCTCATTACTTGCATTCTCCTAAATATTTTTCAAACCTGCGGCACATGCGCTCGAAGGCTTTTAATTCGGCCTGGGTCATCTGGTCGTAATGATCGGGCAGAATACCGTCATCAGCGACCGATTCGCGCAGCTTCTCCAGCGGATCGTCCTGATACTCCTCGTAGAGTGAAACCCTGCTGATAATGGACCCGCCAAGCAACCAGAGATGGCCACGATACTGGACGAAGGTCTTTCGGGCCAATCCCTCGTCATAAAGCGCCTGCAGAAAACCGGCAAACCAGGGCAACAGCTTCTTGCCGTAGGCGAGATCTTCTTCAACGCCCATCCAGCTCTTCGGCCACCGGTCGAAATCCGGTGCCCAGGCGCGAAAACTCTCCGCTTCACTGTTCCTGTCGACTCTCATTTGTCTCGCCATAATCCCGCTTTGATCAGACGGTGTACCAGGGCTCGGCGGCGCAAGTGTCCGTCCATGAATTTCTAAAATTCCTTTTGAAACGTAGCCTGAGTGGCATGTTGGCTGTAGAACTTACGCAGACTTCGTGGCCCGAAAGGCCGAGTCGTCGGCCAGATGCAGATAGATGCGGCCGTTCAGCTCGCCATTTTCAATGACCGCCCAACCCCGACCGCAAACCGGATCGTTTTCCTCCTGCCCAGACCAGGAAAATTCAAAACGTGGCGCATTACCGCATGGTTCCACCCGGCCATCCATATCCCCGGAGACCAGCCCAAACTGAAACTGGCCGGTGCCGTCAGAGCCGATGCGGAAGTATCCCGGCACCTCCATGTCGACGTAATCCTTGCCCCACACCTCCATCTCGACGATGCGCCATTTTCCGGCAAACGGTTTCATCTGCTTCATAGGATGCCTTTCTGGTTACCTCACTCTGGCCCACCAAGGTGTCACAGCCCATGTCATAGCGTTGTCACACCTCGGTGTCACAAGCCGTGTCGCGAGTCTGTCGCAAGTTTTCCACCGCCGTGCCGGGCCATCACTTGACGGCCCTTGTCGGTCAGGCGGTATTTCTGCTTGCTGCTGCGCGGCTTGTCGGGGATGGTCATTTCAATCAGACCGGCATCCAGAGCCGGGAGCAGATAGGCCTTGCGGAAATGCTCATCATCTTTCAGCCCGAGCGCCTCTTTGAGCTGTTGCCGGGTCATCTCTCCGGCAAGAACTGAGAGCAGTCGAACTTCCGGGGTGACTTCCTGTGCAACTCCCGGGGTCGAGCTGGTCACCGTATCCAAAATCATCCGTAGCATGAAAGCGATAAACGGAGCGGAATCGCTCTTTTGGGTGCTTTCCTGAATTGCCTGGTAATACTCGCCCTGGTGCTCGAAGATCAGGCTTTCCACCGGGATGTCGGCGAACAGGGGATTCCAGCGAGCCAAGATCAGGCTCTGCCACAGCCGACCCATGCGGCCGTTGCCGTCGGCAAAGGGGTGGATGAATTCGAATTCGTAGTGAAAGACCGAACTGGCGATAAGCGGATGGGCGTCGGTGACGGCCAGCCAGCTGAACAGGTCGGCCATCAGATGCGGCACCCGGTCGGCGGGCGGGGCCATGTGGATCACCTGTTGGCCCGCCATCACGCCAACGCCGCCGTGCCGATACAGTCCTGCCTCGTCGATCAGGCCGGACATCAGAATCCGGTGCGCCTCCAGCAGGTCTTTTTCCGCCTTGGGCTTCCAGGTGTCAAACCGGTCGTAGGCGGACAGGGCGTTTTTCACCTCCTGCACCTCGCGCGGCGGAGCGATGACCCGCTTGCCCTCCAGAATTGCGGTGATTTGCGCCTCGCTCAGGGTGTTCTGGTATGGCGTGACCTGGAACGCCAACCGGCGCGACATGGCACGCTGGAAGCAGGCGCCCGAGGAGACCTACCGCTTCGCAGTGCAGGCCTTCTTCGAACCGACCGACTTCCTGCGCACACTGCAGCATTGGATCTTGTTCTACGTGCAGGACGGCGAGACGCGCAAGTCGGTGCTGCGCCAGCACCAGCGGCGTGCCATCGACGCCATCCTGAACCGCTGCGCTGACCCGACCAAGACGAGGGGCCTCGTCTGGCACACCCAGGGCTCGGGCAAGACCTTCACGCTGCTGACCGCCGCTCGCCTGATCCTTGAGGACAAGGCGCGCTTCGCCAACGCGACGGTGATTCTGGTGGTCGACCGCACCGAGCTGGAAGGTCAGTTGAAGGGCTGGGTGGAGCGCCTGCTGGGCGAGATGCAGCAACAAGACATCACGGTCAGGCGGGCCAACAACAAGGCCGAACTTCAGTCCCTGCTGGACGCCGACTTTCGCGGCCTGATCATCTCGATGATCCACAAGTTCGAGGCCATCCGCAAAGACAGCTGCCTGCGCGACAACGTCTACGTGTTCATCGACGAGGCACACCGGTCGGTAGCCAAGGACCTCGGCACCTACCTGATGGCGGCTGTGCCCAAGGCCACGATCATCGGTTTCACCGGAACGCCCATTGCGCGCACGTCGCAAGGCGAAGGCACGTTCAAGATCTTCGGCCGGGAGGACGAGCAGGGTTATCTGGACAAGTACTCGATCAGGGAGTCCATCGAAGACGAGACGACCCTGCCGATCAAACACGTGATGGCACCCAGCGAAATGACGGTGCCCGCCGAGCGGCTGGATAAGGAGTTTTTCGCGCTGGCCGAAGCCGAAAATGTGACCGACGTCGAAGAGCTGAACAAAGTGCTCGACCGTGCGGTGGGCCTGCGCACCTTCCTGACGGCAGACGACCGCATCGAGAAGGTGTCCGCCTTCATCGCCGAGCACTTCCGGGAGAACGTGCTGCCGCTGGGCTACAAGGCCTTCGTGGTGGCGGTGAACCGCGAAGCCTGCGCCAAGTACAAGAAGGCGCTGGACAAGCTGCTGCCGCCTGAGTGGACGGCGCCGGTCTATACGCAGAACGCGGCGGATGCGGTGGATCGACAGCTCGTTGCCCAATTGCAGCTTTCGGACGAACAGGAGGAGCAGGTCCGCCTGCTGTTCAAGAAGCCCGCAGAAAACCCGAAGATCCTGATCGTCACCGACAAGCTGCTCACCGGCTACGACGCGCCACCGCTGTACTGCTTGTACCTCGACAAGCCGATGCGCGACCACGTGCTGCTGCAATCCATCGCGCGCGTGAATCGCCCGTACGTGGATGCCAACGGTGTGCAGAAACGCGTGGGGCTCGTCGTGGACTTCGTAGGCGTGCTGCGCGAGCTGAAAAAAGCGCTGCAGTTCGATTCCTCGGACGTCAGCGGCGTGATCGAGGACCTCGACGTGCTGCTCCAGGACTTCCTCCAGAAGATCGCGCAGGCGAAAGAAGATTACCTGCAGGTCTCGAGCGGGAACACGCCCGACGAGCGACTAGAGAAGCTGGTGTTCGGCCGCTTCCTCGCGCCGGAGACGCGCAAGACCTTCTTCGAGCAGTACAAAGAAATCGAGGCGCTGTGGGAAATCCTCTCGCCAGACCCGGCACTGCGTGACCACATCGCAACCTACAAGCAGCTTTCCCAGCTCT
>JABLXQ010000065.1 GCA_013178375.1 Gammaproteobacteria bacterium | reverse complement strand
TCACGTCGCCACGATGGGTGAGTGGGCAGCGATAGGACAGCGGCTTGAGGCGCTCGGGAAACTGGCCAATGTCCGCCGTGTCATAAAAGGTTTCGATATGCTTGCGGGAGCGGGCAATGGTGACACTATCCAGCAGTTCAAAAAAATCGAAATCCAGCGAATTCAGAATGGCAGCGGTGGTGCGTTGTTCGGGTGGCAGTTCCGACCAGTTATTGAAGGCTTCCTGGGCACGGCGGAAGATGCGCTCAAGGTCTTTCTGGGTCCGCAGTTTGTTGTTGAGGTTGTCTGGGTCGCCTTCATAAGCCAGCGCCAACTGGTTGCGCAAATCCGAAAAGCGATTGTTGACCGGCGTGGCCGACAGCATCAGCACTTTGGTTTTCACGCCCTGCTTGATCACGCTGTTCATCAGTTTTTGATAGCGAGTTTCGCGATCCTTGTAAGCGTCGTTATTGCGGAAATTGTGGGATTCGTCGATCACCACCAGATCGTAGTTGCCCCAGTTGATGCGGTTCAGAGGAATTCCCAGGGATTCACCCTGGGTGCGCAGCAGATCGGTATGGCAGAGTACGTCATAGCTGAAGCGGTCTTTGGCGAAAATATTGGTGACGAGGTTGCGGTTGTAGTTGAGCCAGTTGTCTGCCAGTTTCTTGGGGCACAAGACAAGCACGGATTTATTGCGCAGTTCGTAGTATTTGATGACGGCCAGCGCCGTGAAGGTTTTACCCAGACCGACGCTGTCGGCCAGGATGCAGCCGTTGTAGGTTTCCAGTTTGTTGATGATGCCGGTAGCCGCATCGCGCTGGAAGTTGAACAGCTTGTTCCAGATCAGGCTGTCTTTGTAGCCGGTGCGGTCGTTGGGCAGCAGGTCTTCGTTCAGATCTTCCAGAAATTCATTGAAGATGTTGTAGAGCATCAGAAAGTAGATACGTTCCGGGCTGTTATCCTGATACACCGAGGCAATGTGGTCGCACACTTGCGTGGTCACATCCTGTAGCTTGGCAGGATCGTTCCAGATTTGGTCGAACAGGGTCAGAAACGTTGCAGTGCTGCTGGGTTCATCCATTCTTGTGACGATGTTGGAGACAGCATTGCCCGGCTGGTAGCCCAGGTCGACTGCTGTGAATCCGTGCAGCGGCATGTAAACCGATTGGGATTGTGGTGAATTTACGCAGGCAAACTGCTGCATGGGTGCGGTGCTACTGTTGGAGCGAAATTTTGTCTTGCGGCGCATCCAGTCGGCGCATTCGCGCGCAATGGCGCGTTGGGTCAGTTTGTTCTTGAGCTGGATTTCAAATTCGCTACCGTAGAAGTTGCGCTCGCGGTGAGCCTTTGGGATGTGGTATTCGCGGCGTTCCTTGCGGATCTTGTCAGTGGCTTCGCTGGGAATGAAGGCGGGGGACGTGAAGATGAATTCCAGGGACTCGACAGCTTCCAATTCCTGCTTGAGGGCTTCGTAGGCGTATATAGAAAAGCAGGATGCTGCGATTTTCAGTTTGGCACCGGGTTTAAGCGATTGTTTGAGGTCTTCGCCCAGCAGTTGATTGATGTTATCAATTATTTTCATTTGGGTGCCGTCGCGGTCGCCTAAACCTAATCACAATAGCTCTGAACTTTAACTGTATATATTGTATTCAGCAACACCCCAAAAAAATGCCCAATCCCTTTACCTTCCACTGCCTACCTGGGCAAGTCCACTGCATCCCTGAAACCCGCACTAGGCCGACAACCTGACTCGCAGGAGCCAGCCCAATCTGGCGAAGCTGCATTACGCTGCTAAAATTCAAAGCTTCACAATCAACTTCCCCTTGTTCTCCCCGGTAAAAAACAGATTCAACCCCGTCATCGCACTTTCAAGCCCGTGCAAAATATGGGTGCGGTATTTTATTTTCCCCTGCATCACATAAGGCGCCAGCTTGGCAATCAATTCCGGCGCGTCGGCGAAATGGTCCGGCATGGCGAAGCCCTGAATGCGGATGCGCTTTTTGATCAGAGGAATCCAGTTCGGTCCGGGCGCAGGCGTTTTGGAAGTGTAATCGGCAATCATGCCGCAAACGACTATACGGCCGTGGGTATTCATGCGGTTGAAAATATGCTGCTGTATCGCGCCGCCGGTATTCTCAAAAAACACGTCAACGCCATTGGGCGTCAATTCTTTCAGCCTGGCTTCCAGATCGTCGGTTTTATAATTGATGGCACCGTCGAAGCCCAGCGTGTTGACGATCCAGTCGGTTTTTTCCGCGTCGCCCACCACGCCAATCACGCGCAGGCCGTCGGCTTTTGCCATTTGGCCCGCGATTGATCCCACCGAGCCGGCCGCACCCGTCACCACCATCGTTTCGCCGGCTTTGGGCTCCAGTATTTTCATGCCTTGCGTGGCGGTCAGGCCCGGCAGAGCAAAAACGGCAAGTGCGGTTTCCGCGTCAACACCCTCCTGCAATTTGCTGAATCCCCGGCCGTCGCTCAGGGTGTATTCGGCCCAGCCCGTCATGCCCGTCACTATATCGCCCGCTTTGTAGCGACGGTGATTGGATTCAATCACCTCACCCAGGCCACTGGACCGCATCACCGCGCCCAGCTCCACCGGCGGAATGTAGCTTTCAGTGTCCGGGCTCATCCATCCCAGCATGGCGGGGTCGAGCGACATGTGGGTTTGTTTGATCAGGACCTGGCCCGGGCCTGCGGTCGGAATGTCTTTTTTCACCACCTCAAACAGATGGGGGCCAACCGGTTTGCCGTCGGGGCGTTTGATCAGATGGATTTCCGTATATTGCGTCATGTTGGGCTCCTTCAAGTGGGTAGGGCAGCGATCAGTGTTGTGCTGGCTATGTTACTTGCTGGACAAGCAGAATGCCGGGGATTATAGCCAGATGCCCGTCCCATGCACCGGCACCCCCTTCCCCGCCCCCCCAATTCTGCTAGACTGCGCACACTTTCTCACCGCTGGAAACTGTATACGGATCAATGGCCACACCAACCCCTTATGCCTCTTTCATTTGCCCGCAGGGAGCCCGCTGACATGCGCCAGGACCTGGAAATCATCCAGCAATGGGTTGGCCCCGGCGCCTCGGTGCTCGACCTGGGTTGCGGCAACGGCTCGCTGCTGGCGCACCTGCGCGCCACCAAGAACATCGTGGGCTATGGCCTGGAAATCAATCAGGATCAGATACTTGAGTGCATCAAGAAAAACGTCAACGTGATCGAGCAGGATCTGGACGAAGGTCTGGACAATTTTGACTCCGGCAGTTTCGACGTGGTGATCATGACGCAGGCAATCCAGGCCGTGCACTATCCCGACCGGGTGCTGGACGACATGCTGCGGGTGGGCAAGGAGTGTGTCATCACCTTCCCCAATTTCGGCCACTGGAAATGCCGGCTGTATCTGATGCTGAAAGGCAAGATGCCGGTGTCGAAAGTATTGCCCTATACTTGGTACAACACGCCCAATATCCACCTGTGTACGTTCCAGGATTTTGAAGCGTTATGTCGTCGCAAGCATCTTAAAATTCTCAATCGTACCGTAGTGGATCAGAACTACCGCGACAGTTTCCTGATGCGGCTTTTGCCTAATCTGTTCGGCGAAACAGCGGTCTACCACGTCACGAGGTGAGAACCATGAAAACCAGAACCACCCTGCTGTCCGCTCTTCTGCTGTTGCTGTTGTCTGCTTTCGCCCGCGCCGAGCAGTTCGTGCAGGACGATCAGTACATCGTCCATTACAGTGCCTTCAATTCCACCCTGCTCACACCGGAAGTGGCCAAGGCCTACGACCTGATGCGCAGCCGTCAGCGCGCGGTGATGAATGTCAGCGTGCAGCGCAAGATGCCGGACGGTTCCAGCAAGGCGGTAACATCACAGCTGGAAGGTTACACCGGCGCCCTGGGTGGCAGCGAGCGGCCGCTGGATTTCAAAATGGTGACGGAAGGCAGCGCGATTTATTATCTGGCGGAATTCCTGATCGGCAACGGCGAAAAACTGAATTTCGACATCAAAGTGAAACCCACGCCTGACCATAAGCCTATCAAGGTGGAATTCAGCCAGGACTTTTTCGCCGAGGAATAAGCGCGGCGGATTCATGCGCGCGGTGGCAACCGGATTGAACCAGCAGCAAAGGTAGTCAGATGTTTTCGGCAAATGAGATCGTGGTCGCCACCGGCAACAAGGGCAAGCTGAAGGAAATCGGCGAGGTGCTGGCACCGCTGGGTATTAGCGTGCGCGGGCAGCAGGAATTTGCGATCCCCGAGATCGAGGAAACCGGCCTCACCTTTGTGGAAAACGCAATTCTGAAAGCACGCAATACCTGTGCCCACACCGGGCGGCCGGCGCTGGCGGATGATTCGGGCATTGAAGTGGATGCGCTGCAGGGTGCGCCCGGCATTTACAGCGCGCGCTATGCTGGCGTGAGTGCCACTGATGCCGCCAACGTGGAAAAATTGCTGGCCGCATTGCAGGGCGTACCGGAAGCCGAGCGCACCGCGCGCTTTCAATGTGTAATGGTGTATCTGCGCCACGCCAATGATCCGGTGCCGCTGATCTGCCAGGGCACATGGGAAGGCCGCATTGCGCTGCAGCCGGCGGGCGACAACGGTTTCGGTTACGATCCGGTGTTCTGGGTGCCGCAACACCAGTGCACCGCCGCACAACTGTTCCCCACTGTCAAAAACAGCCTCAGTCATCGCGGGCAGGCGCTGCAGAACCTGCTCGCCGCACTGCAGGCGCGTCATGGCTGAGAGCGGCCAGAGCGTGCCCCTCGCGCTCTACATTCATATCCCCTGGTGCATCCGTAAGTGTCCCTACTGTGATTTCAACAGTCACGAAGCGAAGGTGATTCCGGAGCAGGAATATCTGCGCGCGCTGTTGCAGGATTTGCAGCAGGACGCAGCACTGGCGCAAGGCCGCGACATCCAGAGCATCTTTATCGGCGGCGGCACACCCAGCCTGTTTGCGGCGGACAGCTACGCCCAATTGCTGCAGGACATTCACGCCATCACACCGATTGCACGCGACGCCGAAATCACGCTGGAAGCCAATCCCGGCACGTTTGAATATCAGAAATTCAAGGGCTTTCGTGCAGCGGGCATCAACCGGTTGTCCATCGGCGTGCAGAGTTTCAATCCGCAACAGCTGCAGGCGCTGGGCCGCGTGCATGATCGTGACGAGGCGATTCGCGCCATTGGTGCGGCGCGGGAAGTGGGCTTTGAAAAGCTCAATATCGATCTGATGCACGGGCTGCCACAGCAAACACTGCAGGATGCGCTGGCGGATCTGCAGCAGGCGGTGGACCTGCAACCCAGTCACCTGTCGTGGTACCAGCTCACCATCGAACCCAACACGGTGTTTTATTCAAAACCACCGGCACTGCCCGACGACGAACATCTGTGGGAAATCGATCAGGCCGGCAAGCAGTTCATCGCGGCGCAGGGTTTCGCACAGTATGAAATCAGCGCCTATGCCAGGCCCGGATTCGAATGCGCACACAATCTGAATTACTGGCTGTTCGGGGATTATCTGGCGATGGGCGCGGGAGCGCACGGCAAGATCACCGATCTGCGCAGCGGCACCATCACCCGCTACAACAAAACCCGTCTGCCGAAGGATTATCTGGCGGCAGAAAAGCCGTTCACCGCGCAGCGGGCGCAGATTGAAAACGCCGAACTGCCGTTCGAATTTTTCATGAATGCATTGCGCCTGAACCAGCCCATTGCGAAAGCACTGTTTGCCGAACGCACGGGGTTGGCTGTGGCCGTTGTGGACGAACCCATTACGCAGGCAAAGGCCCGAGGCCTGCTGACGGAAACCACCACCCACTGGCAGACCACGGCGCAGGGCCGGCTGTTTCTGAACGATTTGCTGCAACTGTTCTGACGCCCCACAGCCCGGTCGTGAAGGAATAAATCCCCCGGCAATATATAACCCGATTCTTTTTATATTCGCCCTTGCCTGTCTGCACCGTCTTCTATACTCAAATTGTCGTATCCAATTAGTGGTAGCTCGCAGTCCCGATGTCCGCCATTCCCAGCACCGCCGAAACCATTGCCAAATCCGTGCGCATTCCACCACGCCCGGAAGCCCTGGTCCTCTTTCGCCAGGAAATGGCCAGCGCCAGTCCCAATTTCAACAAGCTGGCGGCGGCCGTGTCGTCAGACGTCAGTCTGTCGGGCGCCGTGCTGCAGATCATCAACTCGCCGGCCTTTGGCGCGCGCGGCAAGGTCACGTCCATCAGCCATGCCTGCAACATGCTGGGGCTGGTGCGGGTGGAAAAGATCGTACAGGCGGTGGCGTTGCGCGGCGCCCTGTCCAAAGGCGTGTCGCTGGACCGGTTCTGGGACAGTGCCAATGAAATTGCCAATCTGTCCCGCATCCTGGCGCAGAAGCTGAGCGGTATTCCCGCCGACGACGCCTACACCCTGGGCCTGTTTCACGATTGCGGCATTCCGTTGCTGCTGCAGCACTTTCCCGATTACAAGCAAACGCTGATCGAAACCAACCGCACCAATATCCTGCCCGCCACCCTGCTGGAAGATGAGCGCTTCGGTGTAAACCATACCCAGGTGGGGCACGAAGTGGCGCTGCAGTGGTTTTTGCCGGAAACCATTGCCGAAGCGATCCTGTATCATCACCAGGATCTGGCAGAGCAGGACGGGGACGATCCGCAGAACGATCAGGTGTATTCCCTGATCGCCATCCTGAAAATGGCGGAATTCATCAGCGCCACCCTGCGCAAGGCCTGGCGCAATGACGACAGTCACGAGTGGAATCTGATTGGCGCCCGCGTGTTACAGGTAATGGGCATCGATGAAGATGACTTCACGGAAATCTGCGGCGAAGTCATGGAGGATTTTCGCGGTAGCTGAATACCGCCGGGCTGCTATCATAGCCGTCCCTTTTCTGCGACAACGACAGCTGTGACCCACTCGAACGCGATCCTGAATCTGCGCCGGCAGGAGCTGGCCCAATCCACCCGCACCTCTCGCTTCCGGGGCTGCAAAGCTGTCCGCTGCCCGGACTGCATCATGCCGCAAACGGAATGCATTTGCGCTGATCGCCCGCAGGTCGCCAGCCAGAGCGCCTTCTGTTTTCTGATGTACCAGGGCGAAGCCTACAAGCCCAGCAATACCGGCCGCCTGATCTGCGATGTGGTGGCAGACCATCACGCGTTTCTGTGGGACCGCACCCGGCCCGATACCCAAATGTTGGCGTTGTTGAACGATCCCCGTTATGCGCCGGTCGTGGTATTTCCCCATGAATATGCCGAACCGGAACGCTGCATTGCGCATCCGCATCAGGCACCTGCCGTGATCAACGGGAAAAAGCCGTTGTTTGTGATGCTGGATGGCACCTGGCGCGAGGCGAAGAAGATGTTTCGCAGCCCGTACCTGGCGACGCTGCCGGTGCTGGGCATCCAGCCGCAGCAGGCGTCGGCGTATCTGATGCGGGATGCCGCGCTGTCGCACCAGTTATGCACGGCCGAGGTGGGCATTGCAATATTGCGCCTGGCGCAGGACAACGCGGCGGCGGATGCGCTGGCGGATTATTTCGCACTGTTTTGCCAGCGCTATACGGTGGTGCGCCCCCATTTGCTGGAGAAGGATCGCGCTAGAGAATTCCCCGCGCCCGGGCGCTGACCAGGGCCTCGGTGCGGTTGCGCACATCGAGTTTACGCAGGATGTTTTTCATGTGGGTCTTGGCGGTGTTGAACGAGATGTGCAGGGCGTCGGCGATTTCCTTGTCGGATTTGCCCTGGGCCAGCAGCGCCAGCACATCGCGTTCGCGCCGGCTGATGAAATCCCCGCAGTTCAGGCTGGCGTGCACCGGCGCGGCCGGCCCCATGCCCGCATGTTCACCACCCACGGTCCACAGCGCTTCCACTGTCAGCGTGCGGCTGGCGCCCAGACGCTGCGCCAGCGCCTCGGCCTCGGCCGCCTGCGGATTGGGCGCGTGACGATCGCGCAGGAAAGTAATGTTGCCCAGCACGATCAACGCCAGCAGCTGGTTGAACACGCGCGCGTTGGCGGCGGCGTTGCAGGCGATTGTGCGGGCCAGCGCCTCGGCCGGCTCCAGCAGGCCGATCTGGCTCAGGATGTCGGCGTCCAGCAGGCGTTCCTCTTCATCGATGAACGGGATCTCGCGATCCAGCGGCACCGGATGGCGGCGATACCACGACAATAATTCCTGGCGCCGGTTCTGGCGCAACGCAATGCGCCGGCGCCAGGCGGCCACGGGCGCCCAGCCCCAGGTCCAGCGCATGGACAGTTTGCCCAGCGCCAGCTCCACCCGGTTCAGGTATTCCATGCTGGTGTGGCTGTCGCCGTTGTAATAGTGGAAGCGGGTGGTGCGGAAATAGATCAGGGCGGTACGCATGCTGGGCTCGGCCCGCTCGGCATATTGCAGCAGCGGCGCCAGGCGCTGGCTGACATCGGCCATGTCGCCCCGGGCAATGAGAATATCCAGCGGCACCATGCTCATCCAGGCACTGTGGGCCAGCATCTCCGCACCCTGCTCCTCCAGCCAGGTTCGCGTGCGCTCGCCGATAGCGAACGCTTCCTCAAACTGCCCCGCCAGATGCAGCGTGGCCACCCAGTAGCCCAGGGCGATGAGCGCCGTGAACCAGTAGCCCTCGTCTTGCGCGCACACCAGTGCCTGCGCCAGCGCCGCCGAGGCTTCCCCCATGTGGCCGTTCAGGTAGGCCAGCAGGCCGATGGTGGTGAGGGCGCGGGAACGGAACGGCGTGCGCGCGTGCCGGCTCAGTTCCACCGCCAACCGCGCTTGCGCCAGCGCCTTGCCCGGTTCGTTGTTCAGCAGCGCGATGTAGGACGTCACCGTGTGGATTTCACTGAGCAGGTCGAAGCGGTCCTCCCGCGCCTGCACCTGTGCCAGCGCGCGCTGCACGTGGCCCTCGCACTCCTCCAGTTTGAGCTGATCCACCTGCGCCCACAGGTACAGCAGGCACAGCTCCGGGTCCTGCTCCAGCTGCGCCGGTTGCAGCGTGCACGCTGCGGCCGACAGCACCTCGAACAGGCCGCGCTGCAGCCAGAAGTGATAGTGCTGCAACAGGTGCGCGCGCAGCCGGGCATGGCCGGCATGAGCCTGCAGAATCTCCAGCGCCTGCAGGTGGGAGCCCTGGCGGCAGCACCAGTCCGCCACCAGGGACACCGCCTGTTCCCGCTGCGCCGGCGCCTGTTGCGCCAGTTGCTCCAGCAGGAAGGCGCGATACAGGTCATGGATTTTCCACCAGCCCGGCTGAGCCAGCCGGATCACGAAGGTGTCGGCGCAGATCAGATCCGATCCCACCGCCCCCGCATTCCCGACATCCGTCAGCGCCGCCATCAGGGTGCGGTCGAACTGGTGAGGCAGCGCCAGCGCGCACAGGGCCTGCCGCGCGGCAACGGGTTGGCATTGGTAATGATCGCGGATGAGGGCAGTGAGCGCGAAAGCATGGCCGTCGAGCCAGGCGCGGTTCCACGACTGGGCACCAGGATCGGATCGCAACTGGTTCAGAATCATGTGAATGGGCGTGATCCAGCCTTCAGTGTGGGCCAGCAGGTCGCGCCGCACTTTGGGCGACAGCGTGAGCCCGTGGCTGCGGGCGAGCGCATCCACCTCGTCTTCACCGAACATCAGCCGGTGCTGGTCCAGCAAATCGATCATCCCCGGCTTCAGCGGCCCGGCGGCAGCGAGGAAGGCGACAGAACGGGTGGTGACCAGAATGCGCAGCACCGGCATCGCCAGCACCAGCCATTCCAGCAGCAATGCCAGGTTGGGCGCGCTGTCGATGTTGTGCAGATCGTCGAGCACCAGGCTGACGTTTTCCGTGGGGCCCGCCTGACGCCACTCGATCAGATCTTCCTGCAGCAGATCGACGATGACGGCGGTGGCCACCGCATCGATCTGCAGCAGTTTTTGCGCGGTGAGGCCAAACGCGGGCCAGGCCGGTTGCAGGCAGGCGATCAGGTGCAGCCACAGGCTGTTGCCGTCACGATCGCCGGCATCCAGCGACAACCAGCCACGGCTGCCCGGTTGCGCATGCAGCCAGGCCGAGGCGAGCGCGGATTTACCGAAACCGGCGGGAGCGGAAACCAGAATCAGCTGGCGGCCATTGCCCACCGCCTGCAACAAATGTGGCCGCGCGATACGGCCTTCCAGACTGGGTGCGAGCAATTTGGAGCGCTTGAGCATCATGAGCATCATCCCTGTTGCCGCAGGGCCAGAACAGGCGGAAAGACCCCGGGCGTTTCGCGATATTACCTCTTCCGGGTGATTTTGCACGATCCGTTGCTTGCTAATCTTTTTCCGCCGCAAGAAGCGCGCTGTCCTTACAACCTGATCAAGGAAATACCGGAAAAACAGCGCTGTTCCAGCGGTTCCACCGGCAAGGCGCACTCGTTGCAGCAGTCCGATTTTGTTCATGCCGGGGCAATGCTGCCCCTTATACATCACACAACAAGACGCAAGGGAGTTGTAAAATGCGGAACCCAAAACCTCACCTGAAACAGCTGCTGCCATTGGGCGCGGTCATGCTGCTGACCGCCTGCGGCGGCGACAATTTCTATAAACAATTCACGGCCACGCCGGCGCTGTGGCGCAATGCCGACGCGCCCTCTGAATCCCCGCAGTACGATTCCTATGCCCGGCAATACCTCAATGACACGGACGGCAGCACCTGGGCCGCCAGCACCAGCACCGACGGCTTTGGCTCGCTGCGCAAACTGGACAATGCCGGCAACGAATTGTGGCAACGGGATCTGCCCGGCTGGCCGTACCTGATCGCCCGCACCGGCACGGGCGCGGTGGTCGTCGATTACAACCCGTCCGCCATCGCCGTCACCCTGTCGGCCATCGACAGCGACGGCAACACGGATTGGCAGGTCACACCGATCCCCACCGGGTACAACGTGCGGTCACTGCACACCAGCGCCGGGGACGAGGTTCTGGTGAGCGCAATCCGCGTCAGCGGCGGCGACACCAACCAGCTGCGGGCCGTCCGGCTGGGCGCCGACGGCGCGCTGCTCTGGTCGACCCCGTTCGACATTCCCAACAACGGCCTCGATTTCGCCCACCTGGTGGCAACCAGCGGCGGCCAATCCCTGCTGATCCTCCAGTCCGGTAGCAACCTGACGACCCGGGTGCTCAATGCCAACGGCCAGCCCGGCCCGGAGAAGCTGATCAACGCTGACACACGAAGCTGGATTGAGCAGGTCCAGCCACACGGTGATGGTTTTGCGGTGGAGACCAGTGACGCGCTTTACCTGCTGAAGGCCGACGGCGCCCTGGCCTGGCGATACCGCCCCGAAGGCAATGCCGACGGCTTTGACTGCAGCATGCCGGACGCCACGCTGATGGCCTGCGCGCGCGGGCTGCCCGGAATGCAGGTGGTGGTCGACTGGCTGAAGCAGGATGGCACGATCGATCACAGCAAAACATTCGCTGCCATGGATCGCGTGAACGATTTCATTGGTGATGGGCAGGGACGCTGGGTGCTGGTGGAAAACCGGGAACCGGACACGGTGGACGCGACACTCGAACTCGCAGCGGGTATCGACATCAAACGCTATGCGACCCGGCGCCTGCACGTGCTGGATGACGCCGGCACCAAGACCCAGGTGGTGAATCTGCTGTCCGGGCGCGCGATGCCGAGCTTTTCGCTGTATGGCGGACCGATCACGGGCATGACCATCACCGGCGACCATGAGCGCTATCAATCAGCGTTCCTGCACGGGGACCAGTTGATCGTGGCCGGCACGCTGGTGGATCTGGACAACCTGCCGCCGGCTCAGCAGCCGACAAAGCGCAGCGCGTTCGTCACCGGCTTCGCGCTGGAGTGATCCGGCCGGTGGTTCCCTGTCACCCTTCAGAAATAGGGAACCACCCGCAATTCCGGCTGGGTGCGCAGCTGCTGCGCCACCTGGCCGGGTTCGTCGCCAAAATTCGCGCTGAAATAAATACTCGCCAGAATGCCAATGGAGCCGCCATCCGGCAGATTCTCGATGCGGTAGCCCACGCTGGGCAGCCGGCCCGGGAACATCTCGCCGTCTTCCTGCATGTGCAGATCATCCTGCAACAGCAATGAGAACGGCTCATTGAAATCGCCGGCGTAATCCAGAAACGCCAGAATATCCAGATTGCGCTTGCTGCTGATCCAGATCCAGTTCTGTTCCCGGCTCATGCCTGCCTGCAGCATCGCCTTCTCCAGCTCGCCCATTTTGCCATCGACGGTCGCCGCCTGTTGCGGGCCAGTGGCCGTGCGCACCTGTGCGCCCAGCATGCCGTTGGCATCCACTTCCATGCTCACCGTGGGTTCTGCCGCAAACTGGCGCAACATGCCGGGCATCACACCACGCACGTCATAGATCACCGATTTGGGATAGTGATGAATCTGCAGGCTGAACTGCACCACATGCACGCCCATGAAATGCACATTGAAATCCGCCTGCGTGGTAGTGCGGATCGGGCCGATGATGGCCCCCGCCGGCGCCGCCACCATGTTGTCGTTGGTCAAGTCCATGCGCAGTTGCGGCATCATCACGCCACCGCTCACTTTCAGTTTCATGCTGTCCAGCGGACGCTCGCCGACAAATCCGGTGAACTGCAGATCGTCCCAGCGCAGGTGATTGTTACCCTGGTAACGCAGCGAATAAAAATCCGTTTCCACCAGGCCCAGTTCCGCGCTGTAACGCACGTATTGCTCGTCGGAACGCAGGCGGGAATTGCGCATCAGATAGACGTGACGCTCGACACCGTCCACGTCGCGCAGCCCGATATCCGCCAGCACAGTACCGTCCACGGGAACGCCGGAATCACGCCTTGGCCCCGCATCCTTGTAGATGAACAACAGCTTGTCGGTGGGATTGAAGCGGCCGGGCGTACCGGCGAAAGGAATTTCCCAGCCCTTGAACCAGGGCGCGCCGCCCTCGTTGTACTGGTCGATCTGGAACGGCACCGGCTCCATGACGTCATCGACGATGGCCGCCAGCGACAGCTCTTCCAGCGGCACGCCGAGGGCCATGGGCAGGTCCTCACCTTCCACCAGAATGGGTTTGTAGGCGTCGTTTTCAGACAGCGGTGGCAAAGCAGAGGCGAGCGCGGTACCGGCCCAGCCCCACAGTAACAGGCAGAAAATTTGGAAGTAGTGCATATCCCCGGCGTCCTGGCCAAATGGCGATCGTTTGTTGTTGTTTTGATGACAGCAAGACAACGGGGATGCTAACACGACCAAATGGTCACTGGATTGGCAGAAAACGACAGGGCCTGACGCGCGAATCGGCAAGCCCTGATGACTCAGGGCCGGTTACGCCCCAGTTGATCGTGGCTCGACACCCACTGGTCCGACACGATGGCCGAGGCCAGCGACAACTCGCCGCACAGCACCGTGGCCGCGATGATCTCGGCGAATTTCTTCACCTTGCCCTTGCCGTAGCAACCGAGCACATCGAGACATTCTTTCTGCGTCGGCAGGCCGGTGCCGCCACCGTAGGTGCCCACCACCAGCGACGGAATCGTCACCGCGAAATAGTAATCGCCGTTGTCCTTCAACTCGCTGTAGACGAAACCGGCGTGGGATTCCGCCACGTTCGCCACGTCCTGGCCGCAGGCAATGAACACCGCGGTAATGCCGTTGGCGAAGTGTGCGCCGTTATTCACCGAGCCGCACATGATCGCACCCATGTTCGACAGCTGGCGTTGCTGGTGCAGTTTTTCCGCCGTGGTGTGCATGACGTTTTTGATCAGGTCCGCCGGCAAGGTGACTTCCGCAATCACGCGCTTGCCCCGGGTGTTCAGGCTGTTGATGAAGGAATGTTTTTTGTCGGTGTCGAAATTCGCCGCCAGGCTGAAATGTTCCAGCCCGGGAATGCCCTGATCGAGCATCCACATGCAGGCGTGACGGGTGGCCTTGCTCACCATGTTCTGACCGGCCGCATCGCCGCAGCTGTAATTGAACCGCAGCCAGCGCATTTTCGCCGACGCGTGCTGCTCGATTTCAATCAGATTGCCGCTGCGTGTGGTTTCTTCCGCCTTGGCTTTTATCCGTGCGAAATTGTGTGTTACCCAATCGCCGAAATCCCGCGCCGCGCGCGCGTTGCTGAACACAAACACCGGTGCGCGCTGCATGGAATCCTTGATCACCGTGGTGTGAATGCCGCCGGCTTCCCGCGTCAGCCGCATGCCGCGACTGTAGCTTGCTACCAAAGTGCCTTCGGTTGTCGCCATGGGCACATAGAATTCGCCCTGCGCAAATTCACCGTTCACCAGCATGGGGCCGGCAAATCCCAGCGGAATCTGCGCCACGCCGGAAAAATTTTCGATGTTGCCGGGCAGCACGGCGGGATCGAAGGAGTAGGAACTTACATGGGTCAGTTCGGCGCCGGTTTCAGCACGCACCGTTTCGCAACGTGCGCTGGCCGATTCACGGCTGTAATCGTTGTCTTTGTCGCGGGGTAATTTGCGCATGGAATGACTCCTGTGATGCGAACCGGCGGAACTGCGGTGGCAATAGAGTCTACTTTAGTGCAACGACGGCAAATAAAAAGGCCAACCGTCACGGAAGGCTGGCCATGGAGGATTTTTTATTGTTCCGCTAATTGACGTGCTTTAGAACGAAGCGCCCAAACGCAGATAGACGGTGGTTTCGCCGATATCCTCGTCGAGTCCCTTGGCAAAACCAATGGTGCTGTCGAGCTTGAAGGTGCTGTAACCGACCAGCAAGTCAGGCTTTATCTCAAACCCGGCGCCGGTGTAGTAATGATGGCCTTCGCTCTTGTCCCAGGCCGCGCCGTGATCCACGAACAGATGCATGGCGGCCTTGCCGATGCCCAGCGGAAACGTGGTGAAGCCGTCGAACAGTTCCAGCAGCGGAAAACGCCACTCTGCCGAATACAGGCGCAGATTGGTGCCGCTGAGTTCTTCATAGCCGTCGTTATAACCGCGCAGCGTGTAACCCGTTTTGCCGAAGCCGATATTGCCGCCCATGGATTCGAACTGGTCCAGCTCATTACCCAGCTCGTAGGGTTTGGTGTCGTCACCGGCACGACCAGCCACCGCGCGGATCGCCAGCACATGGTTATTGATCAGGCTGATGTATTCGCGCCAGTCCAGGGTTTTGGCTTCACCTTCGTGATAGGCGCCGCCCAGAAAATTGTATTTTTCGTAATTGAGTTTCACCCAGCGGCCATCTTCAACGCTGATGGAATGCAGATAATTGTCGTAGTCGGCCCAGCTCAGCGCGATGCCGCCGAAATTGTCATTGAAGTCGGCGATCTCGCCGTAATTTTCCATTTCCCGCACCACGTTTTCGGTGCCCACACCGGTATCGATGCGGAAGGTGCCGTCGAAACTGTTGAACGGTTGCATCCACACGGCCTGGTAACGGGTTTCCGTATCCCATTGTTCCAGCACGCCGGGTTCTGCTTCCACTTCCACATCCACCGTGGAATCCCACAACAGCGCCAGACGATGAAATGCGATGTACGCCGCGCTGCCGCCCACTTTGTCCTTGTCGAGATAAAACGTCGGCGCCAGTTGCCAGAAGTGGTAACCCAGCACGTCCTGCCCGTTTACCAGAAACTGCAGCGCGGTGTTGTCCTGGGTGTCGGCATACAGCAGCGCGAACCAGCCGTGGGGCGCTATGGTGCCAAGCGCGGAATAATCGGTGCTGTCGGCGTACTGGTCCGGATTGAAATCGCTCTGGTTGACGATGGTGGGCAGCGCCGCCGGCTGCGCGGTAACCGCCGCATACACGGCCTGCTGCGGCAACAATTTCTGCTGGTTGATCATCACACCGTCGGCGCTGTATTCAGCGACACGAATCTGCGCGCCGGCTTCATCCAGCGCGTAATCCACAATCGCAGTCTGCGTGTGGGTGACCGTCTCGACGCGACCACTGGCGATATCCAGCCGGCGCACATTCCACAGGTGGTTCTGGTCAGAAATAAAATAAACCGCTTTGCCGTCGGTGGAAAAACGCGGCAGCTGTTCCAGATCGGTGTTGGCCGTAAGTGGCCGCCAGTTGCCGGAGGCAAGATCCAGCAATTCGAGATTCCAGCCGGCGGTCTTGCGCCGGATCGCCGCCACCAGCTGACGATCGTCAGGCGACCAGGCGATCTGGCCGATGGTGTCGCCTGCGGGCAGGGCTTTCAGCAATTGTTGCAGTTCGCCGTCGCCGTCCAGCAACGCAATCTGGTTCTGACCACCCTGCACATGCACGGCGGCAATCTGGTCGCCGCTGGCGGACCAGGCAATACTCGGATAGCGACCGCAATGCGTAATGCGGCGCCAGCGGCCGTTGTCCTTCAGCCGGTACAGATCGGTGTACACCTTGCGGTTGTCGCACACAGCCTCGCGCGCCAGCAGCACACCGGCGCGGGGATGAACATCGAACTGCACGAAGCGGTCCACTTTCGCAAGCCGGGTTTCCACGCCCTGCGCATCGATGCGCTGCAGGCTGGGTTTGTGACGGCCGTCGTTGCGGTAATAATAGAAATCGCCGCCGGGCAGCCACTTGGGATTGGTGTTGACGCGGCCATCGCTTACCAGCGCAGTCTGCTCACCGGCGGGAATCTGTTTCACCTGCGCGGAGAATTTCTCGTTCAGATAATCGATGTACTGCTGCCACAGCGCCTCGGCACTGACGCCAAATGTCTCCTCCGCACGGCTGTTCATGCGCCAGGGAATCAGGTTGCCGTTCCAGTTTTTCAGATAGGCCATCGCTTTTTCATGGCCATGGCGCTGTTCCAGGAATTCAAAAAAATAATAACCGTACAGATAGACCTGGCCCGACGGCCAGTCGGTGCCCCAGTAGCCCTGGTAGCTGGTCTGCGAATAGGTGCGAAAGCCCTTGCTGTATTCCGCCCGCATCATGGCGTCATACAGCGCGCTCTGGCCGCGGCCGAAACCTTTCTGCGCGTCGGTCTCGCCCTTCACGGCGATACCCTCGGTGATCCAGAGCGGGCTGAAGGCTTGCGGGAAGTTGAAAAAAATCCGGCCGAACACGTTGCGCAGTGCCTGCGGCAATCCATCCGCCTGATCCAGATGCAGGATGTGCACATATTCGTGCGTGAACACCTGCTCGATCCAGTCGCCGTTGTCGAGCAGTTCGCCATCGGTGGGCGCGTTCATGAAAATGAAAAAGCGGTTGTACGGCATGACAGACGCGCCGCCGTTGGAACCGTCATAGGTGTCGCTGATGACCACTTGGGTCTTGTCGCCGGGTGTCCATTGCAACAAGGGCGTCAGGCGGGTATGCACCTGTTCCGCGATGGCCGCAAGGCGCCGGGCGAACTCCAGGTGACGGGGCTGGTAGTTGATGCGGAAGTTGGGCGTGTCGAGGGTTTGCCAGTCCTCGAATGGCGCGGGCATCAGCATCGCCGGATCTTCCGGCGTGTGGGCGTAGGCTGGCGGCAGCAGCAGGGCGCACAGCGCCAGCATCACAAGTTTTCGCATACGTTGTCCTGTTGTTGTTCTTGGTTATTCGACGAACGAATTCAAACTGCGCGATCAGATTGTCCAGCGGTGAAAACTATTCAATACGGTCAAACACCAGATCCCACACGCCATGTCCCAGCCGCTCACCGCGCTGTTCAAATTTGGTAATCGGGCGATAGTCCGGACGCGGTGAATAAATTCCTGCGCCGGCACGATTGGCAAAACCGGGCGCCGCACTCAGCACTTCCAGCATCTGTTCGGCGTAATGCTCCCAGTCGGTGGCCATGTGGAAATAGCCGCCGATTTTCAGCTTGGTGCGGATCTGCTGGGCAAAGTCCGGTTTGACGATGCGACGCTTGTTGTGTTTTTTCTTGTGCCAGGGATCGGGAAAAAACAGCTGCACACCGTCCAGGCTGCTGTCGGAAATGCAGCGCGCCAGTACGTCGATGGCATCGTCACAGAATACTTTGAGATTATGCACACCGGCGCGGTCGGCATCGTTGATCAGCTTGCCGACACCGGGGCGGTGCACTTCCACGCCGATATAATTTTTATCAGGTGCATTCTGCGCCATCTGCAGCAGCGAGGCGCCATTACCGAATCCGATTTCCAGAATCACCGGGTTCGCGTTGCCGAACAGTGCAGCGTAATCGAGCAGGCCATTTTCCAGCGTCAGGCCGTAATCGTCCCACAGAGTTTCCAGCGCGCGGTTCTGGCCTTCGGTCAGACGGCCCTGGCGACGCACGAAACTGCGCACACGACGCTGCGGATGGGCGGATTGTTCATCACGCGCATCCGCAGGCGGATTCAGTTCGGGATTCACATCGTCACCGGCAACAGTGGACTCGTCGGCGCCAGAGTCAGAAATCAAAGCACTCAGAAAAAAGTTCCTTCAATGGGCGACGACGCGCTGGCATACAGTTTTTTCGGCATGCGTCCGGCCAGGAAGGCTTCGCGCCCGGCTTCGATGGCTTTTTTCATGGCGGATGCCATCAACACCGGATTCTGCGCCTTGGCAATCGCCGTATTCATCAACACACCGTGACAACCCAATTCCATCGCAATTGCCGCGTCGGACGCCGTGCCCACGCCGGCATCCACAATGATCGGCACTTTCGCGTCTTCCAGAATCATGCGGATGTTGTAGGGATTGCGAATGCCCAGACCGCTGCCGATTGGGGCCGCCAGCGGCATCACCGACACACAACCCATCTGCTCCAGTTCTTTGGCGATGATCGGATCGTCCGAGGTGTACACCATGATCTCGAAGCCATCCTTGATCAGGATTTCGGTGGCTTTCAAAGTTTCCACCACGTTGGGGTACAGGGTTTTTTCGTCACCCAGCACTTCCAGCTTCACCAGGTTGTGGCCATCCAGTAATTCCCGCGCCAGACGGCAGGTGCGCACGGCGTCGGCGGCGTTATAACAGCCTGCGGTGTTGGGCAGAATGGTGTACTTGTCGGGGGAAATCACGTCCAGCAGATTGGGCTCGCCGGGATTCTGGCCGATGTTGGTACGGCGCACGGCGACAGTGACGATCTCGGCGCCACTGGCGGCAATGGCAGCGGCGGTTTCAGCCATGTCCTTGTACTTGCCGGTGCCCACCAGCAGGCGCGATTGGAACGAGCGGGTTCCGACGATGAGGGGTTGGTCTGTCATGCTGCCTCTGTTGCGGGTGTGAATGTTGTGTGTGCGAATAGTGTGAGTGCGAACGGCGCTGTCAACCGCCGCCAATAGCCTGGACGATTTCCACCTGATCGCCCGCCTGCAATTGCGTGGAGCCATGCTGGGCCCGGGGCACGATTTCCTGGTTGCGCTCCACCGCGATGCGCTTGCCGGTCAACTGCAGCGCGGCCACCACATCGGCGATGGTACTGCCGGCCGGCCATTGCCGGGTTTCGCCATTGACGCTGACAGAAAGGGTTGGAGCCGGATTCATGGACTGCTCTCGCGGATCGGATGCTGTGATCAGGGTCGTCTATTGTCGGGAAACGGGAGCGGGCAGTAAAGGGCATTCAACCCCGCACCAGGCTCCACGCAATCCACACCCACCCCGCAATAAACGCCAATCCGCCAATGGGCGTAACCGCCCCCAGCCAGCGCACACCACTGATGGCCAGCACATACAGACTGCCGGAGAACACCAGAATCCCCGCCAGCAGCAGCCAGCCGCCCACCTTCAATCCACTTATATGAGGAAACTGGACCACCAGAATCCCCACCAGAATCAGCCCCAGCGCGTGGTACAGGTGGTATTCCACCCCGGTCTGGTATACCGCCAGCAGGTCCGGCGTCAGCCTGGACTTCAGTCCATGGGCACCGAACGCCCCCAGCACCACCCCCAGCGCCATAGCAACCGCGCCTATCACGATGAAAGTCTTCATTTTTTGTTCCCTCTTCCCACACACGTCGATGGCGCAGTGTAAAGACCGGCCCGGCACCGGCTCAACCACCGTTACGCAAACCACACAAATTTCCCGCTGCTGTGGGGCTTGTCTCTCGCCTTCGTCATCGCTATATTTTGTCCGATTGTAGGACAATATAGATTCCCACCAGCACCCGACAAACAAGCCAATAAGAAAGAGGCAGTCCCATGTTCCACTATCTGAAATATTTTCTCTTCCACGGTATCGGCTTTTTGTCGGCGCTGTTTTTCACCCTGGGCGGCGACTGGATCACCGGCGGGTTCATCGGCATCTTCGTCGGCTACGTGGCGCTGGACGCCCTGCTGGGTGACGACATTTCCATTCCGGATTTCAAATTTCCCGGCGTGCTCACCGTGCAATTGTGGCTGGCACTGCCACTGCTGTCCCTGATCTGCTTCATCGCCCTCTGGCAGGTGAGCAGCGGCGATCCGCTGGGCTACGGCGCGCTGGTGCAATCCCTCACCGGCTATGACATGTTCGCCGCACGGGAAGCCAACACCGGCTGGAACCTGTTCTGGGGCGTGATCATGTGCGGCCTGATGATCGGTATGGTGGGCACCATCACCGGCCACGAACTCACCCACCGCACCTGGGACAAAATGTCCATGTTCGTCGGCCGCTGGCTGCTGGCCTTCAGTTTCGACAGCAATTTTTCCATCGAGCACGTGTACGGTCATCACCGCTACGTCAGCACCACCGAAGATCCCGCCACCGCCCCGCGCGGCCGCAACGTCTATGCGCACATCCTGATTTCCACCCTGCGTGGCAATGCCAGCGCGTGGAAAATCGAACGCGAGCGACTGGCGAAAAAGGATCAGGGTTTGTTTTCCTGGCACAACGTGGCGCTGCGCGGTTTGCTGATGAGTGTAGTGTTGCTGGCGCTGGCGTATCTGATCGGTGAATGGACTGCCGTGGCGTATTTCATTGCCTGCGGTCTGTGGGGCAAGGCGCTGCTGGAAATCGTGAATTACATGGAACACTACGGCATGGTGCGCAATCCGACTACACCCGTGCAGCCGCGCCATTCCTGGAACACCAACCGGCGTCTGAGTTCCTGGACCATGTTCAACCTCACCCGTCACTCGCACCATCACGCACAGGGCGAAGTGCCCTACCACGCGCTGAAGCCGTACCACGATGCGCCGATGATGATCAACGGCTACCTGGCCACCATCGCCGTGGCGCTGATTCCACCGCTGTGGCACAAGCTGATGACACCGAAAGTGCTGGACTGGGATGCGCGTTACGCCACCGCGGAAGAACTGAAAATGGCGCAGGCAGCCAACCAGAAGAGTGGATTGAAATCACTGCAGGGCGTGCGTTACGAAAACAACTTACAAACTGTTTGACTGAAGATTGCCAATTGACGGGAACCATCCCGTTTTTCGGGCCGGCAGAACTGCGCCGGCCCTTTTTATTGCAGATTTCAGACGGGTCGGTCAGGCAGAATGTGGCTGCGCAACCGGTGTTTCCTTGTAGCGGGAAGGATCAGTGGTGTATTCCGCGTGCCCATAATCTGCCAGCAGATCATCGATGCGGCGAATCAGTATCTTGTCCAGAATGCGATTGGCGATGGGAATATCCTGGATCACCCGGTTCGCCAGCATCTGTGGCATCACATAGGCACTGGTGGCGGCAAACAGCGCGTAATCCAGCGGCGTAGGTTTCACGCCCATCATGTCGGCGCGCGATTTTTCATACCCAGCCAGGAACACACGACCGAAAAACACCTTGGAAAAGCTCTTTTCAAACTGGTTGTAGATCTGGTTTTTCAGCGACTTGTCCGGCGGCAGATACGCACTCATGGTGGAGCGCACCAGCTCGCCACAGGTTTCATCGTCATAGCCATCGCGCAGTGTGCCGGCATAGGTCAGCATGGTGTCGACAATTCCCAGCGGGGTATCCGGCAGCAAATCCTCGGGCAGGCCCAGCAGATAACTCTGGTAGCGGCATAATTCCACCACCGCGCGCTCGCGCTTGTTGAAATGCTTGCGTCCCCGCTGCACTACATCGAACGCCATGGTAAATGCGGGAATGGTGCCGGCCGGCATCTGGTCCACCTGCGGAATGGGAATGCCATACACCGACACATCCCATTTTTTCGAGCGCTTGAGAATATTGAAACGCACCATCGAGTGCATCAGACGCACCAGCGCTGCCGCCTTGAATCCTGCGCCATAGCGACCGAGCGCGCCGGGCAATGTGGCCGTGGTGAAAAAGCTGGCGGTTTCCTTCACCCGCTGCACCGACGTCTCACTGGACAATGCCCCGGTTAACGCCATCGGCAATCCGGAATATTTGTTCATGAAGGTAGCGACGAAGGCGCCACGAATCGCAAACGGTACCAGCGTCGACATCTGGTTGCGGCTGACACGGGCGCCTTCATTGACCAGATCCATGTCGAGCCAATCCGGTATGCGCTCCATTGACTGGATGAAATCCACCAGTTCCTGCGGCGCATCCGGCACTGCCTGCAGACCGTGCGCACAGGCCTCGGACAACATGTCGATCAGGCGCTTGAAACCGTACTTGGGCATCAGCGCGGCATAGGCATCCGCCACCAGATCACCCAGCATGGTGTAGGCCAGCGCCCGCTGCACGGTCTCCTTGTCCGCCAGAATCCGGGCCCGGTGTTTGCGCGCATATTTCGGCGGCAACAGGCTCTTGTCATTCAGGGTGGCGGCGAACCGCTCGGGCACGATGCTGAAATCCACATTCCCGTACAACGAGGGAATCCGGGTCTTTTGCTCCAGCACCTGGGCTGGAGGGTTTTCAGGGGGGTCGGCATGACTGACTACGCTCATCAAACAGTGAATGTTGTTATAGAACCCATGGGTTCTATAACCAAGCGTAGTGCCGCGCGGCTGTCCGGGCAATGTTTTTGTGCGCCAACTTGACGGCTACTTTGTTAACTAATTGATTTAGTGGCTGTGTTGATGGCGATGTTCTGGCCGGGCAAGGTGCCTGCCTCTGATTACCCGTGGAGGAATGACTGAAGCAGCCTGTCCAGGTGCCGCTGCAGTTCCGCGCGGGTTTCCGCTGAACTTTCGGTACCGGGAAGGATGGCCGTGGTGTGGGGGCGACGGTCGAGCCAGAACTCGCCGTTGTGGTGCAATGGTTCCCGCGCCGCCGCCAGCCAGACGATGGTGTCGGCGCCCTGCTCCGGCGTGCGCAACCAGCGCTGCATGCTGCGGTAAAAGCCGGGCAGCGAATCCGCCACCGCCTGGGTGTCGGCCCAGCCGGGATGCATGGCATGGAATATCACGTGCCGGTTTTCCGGCTGCTGCGCCCACCAGCGCGTCATGTCCACCAGACCGCGCTTGGCACGTGCATACGCCTTCGGGCCATCGTAGGTTTCCTGTTCGTAATTCAGATCGTGCGGATGCACCGCCTGCGTATACATGCCACCGGATACCACGTTGATGACGCGGGCACTGTCGTTTTTGCGCAGCAGTGGCAGCAACAGTTCCGTGAGCGCGAACGGACTCGCCAACAGCAGCGCGAAGGATTTTTCCAGCCCTTCTGCCGTGAGCTGACGGGTGTTGAACAGCGCACCTGCGTTGTTGACCAGCACCTGCAGCGGCTGATCGCGATTGCGCAGACGTTGCGCCAGTGCCACGGTTTGCGTCAACGACGACAGATCCGCATATTCCAGTTGCAGGGTTGCACCGCAGTAATCCTGCACATCCTGCTGCAACTGCGCGCCTTTGGCCTGATCCCGCACCACGGCGATCACGTCCGCACCCATTTCCGCCAGCGCCAGTGTCGCCGCACGACCCAGTCCGGACGATGCTCCCGTAATCAGAATGGTTTGCCCGCGCAGATCCAGGCTCAGACCTTTCCAATGCTTTTTGCTGTTCCGAAAACCCCAGCGGGTAAATTCCAGCGCGCCGGGCAAAATGAATTTGTCGCGCCAGAGCGGATAGGGCTCCACTTTCTGCGGTGAATCGTTGAGTGTGCGGGTCAGGCCGGCAATCGCGGCGTCCACATTGCGCTGCACCAGCGGCGCGAAAATTGCCGCGATCCGGTTCAGCGGCGCTGCGTATTCCACTGTCAGCTGATAGCGCAGCGCGGTGCCACCGGACGGCGTGGATTCAAAATGGATGGTGTCGATCACCTGATAACGGTTGGCGATGCCGCGCAATACCAGGCGGGCGCAAGGATCAAATTCCAGCACGCTATAAACCAGTCGCGTGGTCTGCCCCAGAAAATCCACATCCACTTCGAATTGCGTGCCAACGGCAATCGGCCCGGCGCTGAGTTTGCGTGCGCGTGTCACCGACGCGTCCCATTCCACCACACGGTGAAACTGCGCCAGATACTGAAAAACCGTTGCGACAGGCAGAGGTGAGGTGAGGGTGCGTTCCAGTTGCATGAGGGCTCCGGATCGGTAAGTGGCGCGGCAGAGCGAAAGCAGCGCAAACAAAAACGGGATCAGTCAATCCTAACTGATCCCGTTGTGTTATTTCGACAGCAAGTGAGCGACTGGATTTACGCCTGCAGAATGGATTCCTTCAGTTTTTTCATCGCGTTCTTTTCCAGCTGGCGAATCCGCTCGGCGGACACATCATACTTCGCCGCCAGATCGTGCAGGGTGGATTTGTCATCAGCGAACCAGCGCTGCTCCAGAATATCGCGGCTGCGGTCGTCGAGTTTTTCCAGCGCCAGGTGCAGACGGGCGTGATGGGTGCTTTCCCAGTCGTCCTGCTCCAGCTGCAGCGCCGGATCGGCATTTTCGTCCTCGATATAGAACACCGGGGCCTGCGACGCGGTTTCATCGTCGGCGTCCACCGGCGCATCGAACGAGGTGTCGAACGCGCCCAGACGGCCTTCCATTTCGCGCACGTCAGCGGCATCCACACCCAGATCCAGGGCGATGGCGTTGATCTCGTCGGTGGTCATCCAGCCGAGGCGTTTTTTCTGGCTGCGCAGGTTGAAGAACAGTTTGCGTTGCGCCTTGGTGGTGGCGATTTTCACGATGCGCCAGTTGCGCAGCACATATTCGTGAATTTCAGCCTTGATCCAGTGCACGGCGAACGACACCAGGCGTACGCCAACGTTGGGGTCAAAACGTTTCACCGCTTTCATCAGGCCCACGTTGCCTTCCTGGATCAGGTCTGCCTGGGGCAGGCCGTAACCACTGTAGGATTTGGCGATGTGCACAACGAAGCGCAGATGAGAAAGCACCAGATGACGGGCGGCATCAACGTCGCCGTCAAAGAAAAAGCGTTCTGCCAGTGACTTTTCTTCTTCCGCTGTCAGAAGGGGCACGGTGTGCACCGCCTGCAGGTAGGATTCCAGGTTAACGCCCGGAGCTGTCACAAAGGCAGGTTGCAGGGCTTTGCTCATGTTCGGTAAACCTCCAATCAGGTCTGGTCGAGTTTAGCACTCAAGATATTGGAGTGCTAACACTGCCAGGAGTTCCCCCAGCGGGAACCCTCCTTTATCACGCAGGATTGTATTTATGGGCCCGGGCGGGAAAAGTTTCAAGGGGGGAAAGAGTCGTTCTGCGACTGAATAGTCAGCGTCACATTGATTGTCACGATTCCGACAAAAAGGCGTTTTCATACAATGTGTTAGGAATGCAGAGCCGATCAGCGCGGCTCGTGCTCCCGCAAATGCTGCCGCACCGCCAGGGCGGCTCCTGATATTCCTATCAGTACCGCTGCCGCCACCAGCAATAACACAGCCTCCAGACCCAGCCCGGTGAGCCGGAAACTGCTGTGGTAAAGGTCCGCCAGGGTGCGCACGGGGCCTTGTAGCCAGGCCAGCACGCCGGTCACCAGCACCAGGGCCAGCAGACTGCCGCCCAGACCATACCAGAAGCCGGTATAGAGGAAGGGGCGGCGCACGAAAGCGTCAGTGCCACCCACCAGTTTCACAATCAGGATCTCGTCGCGGCGGCTTTCAATGGCCAGTCGCACCGTGTTGACGATCACCAGCAACACCGCCAGCGCCAGACTCGCCGCCAATGCTTGCACCAGGCGTTGTGCCAAATCCAGCATCGCATACAGCCGCTGCACCCACTGGGCGTCCAGTTGGGCGGTTTCCACGCCGTCTTTCTTCGCCAGATCGGTGCGCAGCTTGTCCGCCGCGTTGAAATCGGCCTGGGCAGGAAACACCACGAGCACGGTTGGCAGAGGGTTTTCGTCAAGGCCCGCCAGGATGTCACCCAATCCCGACTGGCGCTGGAAATCCTTCAGTGCCTGTTCGCGGGAGATGTAGTCGACCCGCTGCACGTCCACCCGCGCAGCCACTTCGTCCACCAGGGCGCGGGCCTCGGTTTCAGTGACGGTGGAGCGCAGGTAGAGGGAAATCTGGGCACCGCCTTCCCAGCCTTCGCTGACGGCCTGGGCGTTCTTGAGCAGCACGAACAGGCCCGCCGGCAGGGACAGGGCGATGCCAATTACCAGCAGGGTCATCAGGGTACCGAGGGGAGCGGCCAGCAGGCGGCGCAGGCTGTCAAACGCCACATCGCTGTGGTGTTCGCGGTAACGGTCGAAGCGGTGGCGCCAGGTGGTGGTGGCGGTAGTGGCGCCCCGTTTAGGTGCGGCGGCAGGCTGGTTCATTGGGCGGCCCCCCCGAAGCCGTCGCTGAGCAACTGGCCTTCGTGCAGGGTGATCAGGCGGTGGTCGTAGCGGTCGATTAAACCGTGGTCGTGGGTGGCGATCAGTACGGTGGTGCCCACCTGCGAGAACTGGTCGAACAGGTCCATGATTTCGGCGGACAGTTCCGGATCGAGGTTGCCGGTGGGTTCGTCGGCAATCAGGATGGCGGGTTTGTTGACCACGGCCCGCGCAATGCCCACGCGCTGCTGTTCGCCACCGGACAGGGTAATCGGGTTGAGGTTTTCCTTGTCCAGCAGGCCCACCAGATCGAGTGCGGCGCGCACCCGGCGGCCGGTGTCGCGGGGCGGGAAGCCGGCGATCAACAGGGGCAGGGCCACGTTGTCGTAAACGGTGCGGTCGAACAGCAGGTGATGGTTCTGGTGCACCATGCCGATCTGGCGGCGATGGTAGGGAATCGCGGAGCGCGGGATGAGGGCGATGTTCTGCCCGCACACGAGCATCTGGCCGCTGCTGGGTTTCTCGATCAGCATGATGAGTTTGAGCAGAGTGCTCTTGCCGGCACCGGAGTGGCCGGTGAGAAAGGTGAGCTCACCCGACGCCAGTTCGAAACTGACGTTGAGCAGGGCGTCTTTGCCGCTGTCGTAGCGTTTGCTAACTTGTTTGAGGCTGATCATAGAAACTGCGCTTCCCGAATTTGGCACTGCACTTGGCGAGCGCCCGTGGGTTCGGGTTGCGGGACGCTCTGCGGCAGGGACGCCGCGGAGCAGCCCCCAGGGATGGGTTTACGGCGTGTCCCGCAACCCGAACCCACGGGCGCTCGCCATCGAAGGTGCAGACAACGCTTCATTCCATCCGGCTCATTATCAACGATCAAACAACGCCTTCACAAAGGGTTCCGCTTCAAACGCGCGCAGGTCGTCAATCTTTTCCCCCACGCCGATAAAGCGGATCGGCAGCTGCATTTTCGCGGCAATAGCGAACACGATGCCGCCCTTGGCGGTGCCGTCCAGCTTGGTCAGAGTGAGGCCGGTGACGCCCACTGCTTCGTGGAATTGCTGGGCCTGGTTCAATGCGTTCTGGCCGGTGCCGGCATCCAGCACCAGCATGACTTCGTGGGGTGCGGTCGGGTCGAGCTTGCCCATCACCCGTTTCACCTTGCCCAGTTCGTCCATCAGATTGCTCTTGGTGTGCAGGCGGCCGGCGGTGTCAGCGATCAGCACGTCGACGCCTTTGGCCTTGGCGGACTGCAGCGCGTCGAAAATCACCGAGGCACTGTCCGCGCCGGAATGCTGGGCGACCACGGCGATGTTGTTGCGCTCGCCCCACACCTGCAGCTGTTCGACGGCGGCGGCGCGGAAGGTATCGCCGGCGGCCAGCATCACCGACTTGCCATCCAGCTGCAGTTTCTTCGCCAGCTTGCCGATGGTGGTGGTCTTGCCGACGCCATTCACGCCCACCATCAGGATCACGTAGGGCTTTTTCGACGTGTCGATGTGCAAACCGCCGCCACCGTCCGCTTTCTGCAGAATCGCGGCCATTTCCTGTTGCAGTGCTTTGTAGAGCGCGTCGGAATCCGCCAGCTCCTTGCGTTTCAGGCGCACGGTGATGGCGTCGAGAATTTTACGGGTGGCTTCAACACCAACGTCGGCGGTGAGCAGCTGGGTTTCGACTTCGTCCAGCAGATCGTCGTCGATGGTTTTCTTGCCCAGCAGCAGGCCGGCAAGACCATCGGACAGCCCGGCGCGGGTGCGGGACAAACCCTGTTTGACGCGGGCGAAAAAGGAAACGGGGGCTTCGACGACTTCGGCAGGCTTGGCTGCGGGTTTGACGGCGGGGGCAGCGACCGGTTGGGGTGCGGTCTTGGCAACCACGGCCACGGGCGCAGCAGGAGCTGCCGGAACAACTGGCGGGCTGACCACGCCACCCGCAATGAAAAAGCGGGCAAACAGTTCGCGCTCATCCAGCACATCCGGCCCACGCAGGGTGGCCGCGCCCGACAAAAAGAAACGCTCGAACAGGGCTCGTTCGCGTGCAGCCGTCTGCATCATGAAACCTCTGGGATTCTCTTCAAAAAACCTGGCGCAAATCGAGATCGAACCGGCGGCGTTACCGGCTGTCCAACACTGGTCTTTGCGAGTGGGGTATCCTACCATTTGTTCCGCCCCGACTCAGCTGCAAATTAACCGACGGAATCCCCACACTGCCTATGCTATGGAACCGGACTGGCCGCCTCACGCTGGTGTGCCTCGCAACCCTGATTTTGCCCGCCCAAGCGGACGACGCGGCCGTGGCCCGTCCCGCCACAGCGGATCGCACCTTCACCCACTCCCTCGACAACGGCCTGAAAATCATCGTGCGGGAAGACCACCGCGCTCCGGTGATGGTGGCGCAGGTCTGGTACAAGGTGGGCTCCACCTACGAGACACCGGGCCTCACCGGCGTTTCCCACGTGCTGGAACACATGATGTTCAAGGGCACCACCAAGGTGCCCAGCGGCGAATTCTCCAAGATCATCGCCAACTACGGCGGCAGCGAGAACGCCTTCACCACTTACGACTACACCGGCTACTACCAGCTGATGAGCGCGCGCAACCTGCCGCTGAGCCTGGAGCTGGAAGCGGACCGCATGCAGAACGCGCAGATCCCAGAGGCCGAGTTCGCCAAGGAACTGCAGGTGGTGAAGGAAGAACGCCGGCTGCGCACCGACGACGATCCCAATGCCCAGGCCTATGAACGCTTCATGGCGGCGGCCTATCTGTCGTCGGGATATCACAACCCCATCATCGGCTGGATGCACGACCTCGACCGCCTCACTGCCGCCGATGTGCGCAAGTGGTACCAGCAGTGGTACGCCCCCAACAACGCCATCCTGATCGTGGTGGGCGACGTGAAGGCGCAGGACGTGTTCGAACTGGCGGCCCGCTATTTCGGCCCGGTGCCGCGCCGCGACATACCCACACCGCAGTTCAACCGCGAAGTGGCAGGGCTGGGCGAACGCCGGGTGACGGTGGAACTGCCGGCGAAGCTGCCGGCCCTGCTGGTGGGCTACAACGTGCCGGGCATCAATACCGGCGACGAGGACGAGGTGTATGCCCTCCGCATGCTGGCGGGCGTGCTCGACGGCGGCTACAGCGCCCGCATCGAAACCGAACTGGTGCGGCGCCAGCGCGTCGCCGCCAGTGCCGGCGCCGGCTACAGCGGTTTCAGCCTGGGCGACACCCTGTTCTACCTGAGCGCAGTTCCGTCCAACGGCCACAGCGTCGGCGATCTGGAAGCAGCGATCGAGGAACAGCTGAACCGGCTGCAGACCGAACAGCCCACCCCCGATGAACTGGAGCGGGTGCGGGCGCAGATCCTGTCTGGCGAGATCTACCAGCAGGATTCCATTTCCAGCCAGGCCAACCAGATCGGCCGCATGGAAGCCATCGGCCGCAGCTGGGAGGAAGGCGACCAGTTCGCCAGCAAGCTGGCCCGGGTCACGCCGGAGCAGATCCAGGCGGTGGCACGCAAATACCTGGTGCCCGCGCACAAGACCGTAACCGTGCTCAAACCGCTGCCGCTGTGAACCTGAACCCCCATTCTGAGACTTCTCATTCTAAAAACAGGAAGTGCTTTACCCATGGCTGAATCCAGTTTTACCCGCCGCCTTGTCACCACCGTTCTGCTACTGGTGGGCGCTGCGGTCATTATCGCCGCCGGTTACCTGGTCACCCCCTTGCTGATGAAGGAAGGCGAAGTCCGCCCGGCACCGCAAGTGACGGTGAGCAACAGCTCTGCCGCTGCCCGTGAAAAAGTGAACGGGCGGCCGCTGACCTCGCCAGAAATCATCGAGCGCACCCCCGCCAAGGCCCATCGCATCCACATCCAGTCCTGGCAGACGCCCAAGGGCGCCACCGTGATGTTCGTGGAATCCCCCGAGATTCCCATGCTCGATGTGCGACTGGTATTCAACGCCGGCTCGGCGCGGGACGGCGACCTGCCGGGCCTGGCCAACCTCACCAACGGCATGCTGAGCGAGGGCGCCGGAGTGGCGGATGTGGACCAGATCGCCCGCCATTTTGAAGGTCTGGGCGCACGGCTCGACAATGGCGCCTACCGCGACATGGCGGTAGTCAGCCTGCGCACCCTGTCCGATCCCCAGTACCGCGAACCCGCCCTCAGCCTGTTCAGCGACGTGGTGGCCCACCCTACCTTCCCCGAGGACAGCCTGGAGCGCCTGCGCAACCAGCTGCTGCTGTCGCTGCAGTATGAAAAACAGGACCCGGGTTCCCAGGTGGC
>JABLXQ010000064.1 GCA_013178375.1 Gammaproteobacteria bacterium | reverse complement strand
GCACTGGGGCAATGGGGTTTAGGATCGGCATTCATGGTTCACACCATGCCGAAACCGGCGCTTAAGCCGCCGAGATCAGCCGCCGGATTGGTGGCAAGACCACCGAGGCCAGCAACAGCAGCAATCATTCTGCCGCCATTGATGAGGCCCTGATACTTCAGCATCAGCGCGCCGCCACCGACAGCGTCAATTTCCCCGGGGCTCAGTTCGCGCAGATGTTCCTCCCGCGCAGCAATGGCCCGGGCCACACCTGCGGCGGCGACGGAAGCAATATCGGAATGGGTAATGCGTTGGGGTTTCATGGGTACAGTGTTCATGTCGTTCTCCTGATCGGAAAAAATGAAAAGTGATTAACGCAGCGGACGGGCGTTCAGCCCAGTACTGCCACTTTGGCGAACTTGGCGTTGATGGCAACGTTGATGCGCGGCAAGGCAATCACGGGGAAATCCGAGATGTCCTGATCCGGCGACAGGTTGCCACCGCCGACCTGATGGCATTCTTCCAGATTCAGTTCCCGTACCGCTGGTTGTTTTGTTGTTTCCATTTGCATGAAGTTTTCTCCTGGCGAGTTGATCGTGAATGTGAGCACGTCGCGGCAAAATTTTTTGCACGGCCTCCGCCGCAATTGCCACGACAGGCCCAAGGCTACGCCCGCCGGATGCAACCAGGTTGTTAGAAGCTGAACCTTGCAAAAGCGGATTTGTGGAAGCCTGCAATGCAACCGGCACACATTTAAAAGGATGGTTTACGACGGAAAAAAACCGCATTGCGGCGGCCGGCAATGGCGCTGCAATACAGACGTGCGAAGCGCAAAAGTGCGGGAGCCATCACTGGATTAAGCGACGGGTCGACGGCACGGCACTTGCAACCACCTCCGCACCGCAACCTTTTTTGTAGGAGATCCGACATGTTTGAACACAAAGAACTGGATGGGGAAAAACACCGCGTGCTACCGGCAAGCGAGCCGTTCATTCTGGAAGAAGTGCTGGAACTGCGCGTGCCACGCAACGACAAACCGGTGACTACCGTAGGGCGGCATCAGCATGGCGTTGCCGGCGGCGTGCTGGTGGAGCGCTACCTGCCACCGGAAACCGTGGGCGACAGCTGGCAGCACGACCCAGGCACGCCCTGGTGGGAAGTGGTGGGCCATCCGCCCCACGGTGGTATCGTGGCGGATTTCAATCGGGCCAAGGGTGGGGCTTACCGGCGGGCACTGGTGCCGGACCGCAATGTGGTGGCCTATGCGGCGGCTGGCGAGGAAGTGCTGTTGCAGGGAGCGGAGTACAAGGTGGTGCGCAAAACGGATGGGCAGGAATTGAAGGAAGCAACGCTGGTGAAGCTGCGTCAGGTTTATTACAGCTGATGGGGGAACGTCACCCCCGAATACCACCATATTGCTGGTGATAACGGGTTTGACCGGTTGCTACCTGGCCGTCCGAGGCCACCCCAACTATCTTTATGCCGGAATAGGCGTTAGTCTGCGCCTGAATCACGCATCATTTATAGGGGAGCAGCCACATGAGCAAAGGCCAGGACAGCAAGAAAGAAGCGAAGAAAAAGCCCGCCAAAACCATGAAAGAAAAGAAAGACGTCAAGAAAGCAAAAAAAGCTGACAAGAACTGATTCAGCCAAACCGGAGCCCTGCCATCTCAGCCGTGGCGGGGTTCCGGATCAAGTTTGGCGTGATGCAATGCGACACAAATGTACGCTGGTGACCGCACCACGCATGATTTTGAGAGGACAGAGCTTGGGGTTCAGAATTCCGTTCAACAAGCCCTCACTGAACATTCCCCACGGCAGAAATTACCGCACCCTTCTACGTAATGTCACAAACCCCAGCAGACCCAACGCCAACAGCGAAATGGACCCTGGCTCCGGTACCGTCGTAGCTCCTCGCAGAAGCGAACCGGAAAGAACGTTTCCGTAATCCCCATAGTCGTGGTCTCGTTCCATCTCTACCCAATAGGAAGTAAGATCAGCGTTGCCATCCGGTGCTGGAATGAGAGGGTATGAATCCGTCAGGGCATCATAGTCACGCAGATTGAAAGCCAGCTCCAGAAATACATTATGGACAATGTCGCTGGGGCCCCGCGGCAACACCTTGTTGAAAATTATGTCGACAATACCGGTAGACGGGTACGCATTTGCCTCTGCGCCACCGGGAAACTCAGTATCGACAAAACTCGACCACTCATAAAGGATTTTCGCTTCCTCCACCTCGGTGGCATCCAGCATCGCTCGAATGCGGTAATCACCAATATCAACCTGTCCCGGACCCGAGGAGCTGGCTTCAAACCAGCCAACCAGGCTTCCGGGCCCCCAGGTTGTCGTCGTAATGACATCATCAAGTACAAGAATGATTCCGGCAAAAGCCGATTGCACAGAAGTAAGCAACGCAAAAACCGACACAAACGCAAAAGCGAACCTAGTTCTCATGATTTTTCCTCCTGATTCAGTGTGAACACACAAGCCGATTCAGAGAAAATCACAGATCTACTGGACAAAAAGTAGCTCTATTAACTGATACTAATGGCCACACAAAAAGCAGCACAATCTATACCAGCAAGCACAACACGTTGACATCACGCAACAAGTTGCAATCTGCACTTGCAGAACACTGCGAGGTTCGTAAAAAAAGCCGACAACATGAAAACCATTTATTCAGTTTTCCGCTGGGGCAAACATTCAAAACACGGAAAGGATGAAAGATGAAATTCACCAAGAACCAATAGCGTCGCCGTTATTCCATTCAGTTCCTGATGCGAAAAACGCGGTTGCAGCAAGGAACAGCTGGATAAAAATGACACACAGAGCACAGGCGCCTCACCCCGCCTGCACCACCGCCCGCGCCAGATTACGGATTTCCGTCCACCAGAACGTGAATGCCAGCAGAACACCGCCCAGATGGGCAACGCCCTTCACCTTCTCGAACGTCACCAGCTGGATGAAATCGCCCAGCGCCGGCACCAGCGGAAGTGCCACCCATTTCTGCACCAGCGCAATCGCCAGCAACACTAACGCCACCCACGCAACCACCACCTGCGGTTTTTCAAAGGTGGGCGCCAGCACGTTGCCACCCAGGTTCGCCGGCAGGAACAGCCGTCTCCCCGCCAATGCCACCGCCAGCGCGTTCAGCACCAGCGCAATCGTGCCGCCAGCATGGAAGGGCCCCACCGCACTGCCATTGGCATACGGTGGAAAGCCGAGCGTGGTCAGCATCGCCAGAACTCGCCGCGCCCAGCCGCCACCGCTGAACAGCTTGCCCAGCAGCGTTCCGGGCGTGGTGTAAATACCCAGCATGGGCAGCAGCTGATCCAGCAACTGCACCAGCGTGGGGGCGAAGATCAGCACCAATACTGTGGCGTACAGATTTTTCTTCATGGGCGCGCTTATTTCCCCGCCTTCAACAACTGCCAGTACTTGTCATAAATCAGTACCGCATCACCCACGTCATTGTGGAACTCGCCCGCATCCAGCGTGGCCTTGTCGGGGAAGATCACCGGATCGCTCCGGGTGGCGTCATCCAGCAGCGCCTTGCCCGCCTTGTTCGGCGTGGCGTAACCCACATACTCCACGCACACCTTTGCCACTTCCGCCTTCAGCATGTAGTTAATGAACTTGTGTGCGTTCGCCACATTCTTCGCACCGGACGGAATCACGAAGCTGTCCATCCAGAACACCGCACCTTCCTTCGGATAAATATATTGCAGGTTGGGATCATCCTCGCGCGACTGCACCACCGAGCCGTTCCAGATCATGCCCAGGCTCACGTCGCCGGACAAAAACGGTTCCCGTGGCGCATCGGAGTTGAACACCAGCACATTCGGCATCAGCTCCTTCAGATATTCGTAAGCTTCTTTAATTTGCGCTTCGTCAGTGGTGTTGGCGGAATGGCCCTTGATGCGCAGCGCCATGTGGAATACTTCGCGCACGTCGTCGGTCAGCAGCAGCTGGTTCTTGAATTTCGGATTCCAGAAATCCTGCCAGCCGGTGATGCTGTCCTTGGGAATATTTTTCACGTTGATACCAATGCCGGTGCTGCCCCACAGATACGGCACCGAATATTCGTTGTTGGGATCGAACGGCTTGTTGAGCAGGTCCGGGTCCAGGTTGGTGAAGTTCGGCAGTTTGGTTTTGTCCACTTTCTGCAGCAAACCTTCCTTCGCCATCTTGTTCAGGTAATAGGTGGACGGCACCACTACGTCATAGCCGGCCCCCTTCATCAGCTTCAGCTTGGTGTACAAAGTCTCGTTGCTTTCATAGGTGGAATACACCACCTCGATACCGGTTTCCTTCTTGAATTCCTGCAGCGTGTCTTCCGGAATATATTCGGACCAGTTGTACACCACCACCTGCTCGCCGGCCTGGGCCAGTCCGTTGACACCGACCAGCGCCAGCAATGCACACCATTTTTTCACGTTCATGGGTTATTTCCTCTTCAGTATCCATTGGGAAAGCAGAACCAGGGTCAGCGACAACACCAGCATCAGCGTCGCCAGTACATTCACTTCCGGTGACACACCGATTTTCACCAGCGAGAACACGCGGATCGGCAAAATTTCATAGCCGGGGCCGCTGACGAACGAACTGATGATCACATCATCCAGCGACAGGGTGAAACTCAGCAGCCAGCCGGCGATCAGCGCGGGGGCGCTCATGGGCAGCAGGATCTTGCGCACGGCGGTCCACTCGCTGGCGCCGAGGTCGCGCGCGGCATCCAGCACGGAATTGTCGAAATTGTTCAGGCGGCTGAACACTGTAATGATGGTGAACGGTAAACAAAACGTGGTGTGCGCCAGCAGCAACGACCAGAAGCCCAGGGAAATCCCCAGCGCCATGAAGATCAGCAGGAAGGCGATGGCCAGCACGATGTCGGGCGACATCATTTCCACAAACACCAGCCCACCCATGAATTTCTTGCCACGAAAATCGTAGCGGTACATTGCAATCGCACCCAGTGCACCCAGCAGCGTGGCCAGCGTCGCCGAACTCACCGCCACCACCAGCGAGTGGCCAGCGGCGTCCATCAGGTTGGTGTTATGCCAGAGTTTTTCAAACCACTTCAGGGTAAAGCCGCGCCACTCAGTACCGTATTTGTGCTCGTTGAAACCGTTTGCCACCAGCACGGCGATGGGCACGTACAGGTAAAGGAACACACTGCCCACCAGCAACCACTTGGCGAACCGCGTCATGTTAAAAGGCAGGCTAAAGCGTCGAGTCATGGATGCCTCCAGCCCGATTGATACGCTTCGACGCCTGGAAATAAGCCAGCATCAGCAGGCCCATCAGTACGATCAGCGTGATGCTGATGGCGGAGCCGAACGGCCAATCCATCGACGACAGGAACTGGTTGCGCACCACGTTCCCCACCAGCAAATTTTTCGCGCCGCCCAGCAGATCGGAAATGTAGAACATGCCCATGGCCGGCAGAAACACGATCAACGTGCCGGCGACAATGCCCGGCATGGTCAGCGGAATCACAATCTGGCGCAGCACCTGCCAGCGCCCTGCGCCCAGATCCCGCGCTGCCTCGATCAGGCTGTGGTCGAGTTTTTCCAGGTTGCTGTACAGCGGCAGCACCATGAACGGGAACAGGATATACACCAGGCCGAACACCACCGCGAAGGGTGTGTACAGCAGGTCCAGCGGCGTTTCGACAATGCCCATCTGCAGCAGTACCGTATTGATCAGGCCCTGCTTGCCGAGAATGAGTTTGATGGCGTAAGTGCGGATAAGCGAGTTGGTCCAGAAAGGAATGATGATGAGAAACAGCGCCAGCGCGCGCGGCCCCGGCCGCAATCGCGCCAGCCACCAGGCAAACGGAAATCCCAGCAGCAAACACAACAGCGCAGTGATGCCCGCCAGCCACAGGGAATGCCAGAACACCTGCAGATATAACGGGTCCGCCAGACGGGTGTAATTGTCGAAGGTAAAATCCCAGGCGATCAGTTCCGCCGGATCGCGGCTGGCAAAACTGACGATCACCACCAGCAGTGTCGGCAGCAACACCCACAGCCACAACCACAGATTGACCGGCAGAATGCTGATCCAGCGGAACGGGTCAGGGCGCGTCATGGGGCAGCACCACTTCCCAGCCTTGCACCCAGGTGACAATCACTTTCTGGTTGATGCGATAATCGAAATCCGGATCGTCCTCGTCGAAGAATTCGCTGGCCAGCACGGTCTGGCCGTTGCGCAATTCGATCAGGCTGTCCAGGGTTTTGCCCTTGTAATTGCGTTCCTGCACATAGCCCAGCAGGCCGTGCTCTGGCGGCGCGTCCTCGAAATACTGGATGCGCAAATCCTCGGGCCGCAGCAGCACATGAATATGCTCGCCCGCCGTGAGGGGCTGTTTGGATTTGATCGGCAGCCGCCGCTCCAGGATTTCCACTTCGAACGTGCCGTTGCCCTGGTCCGCCAGCACCTTGGCGTCGAAACGGTTGATCTCGCCGATGAACTCCGCCACGAACAGGTTGGCGGGGGTTTCGTAAATCGCACGTGGCGTGCCGATCTGCTGAACCAGACCGTTGTTCATCACCATGACGCGGTCAGACATGGCCAGCGCCTCTTCCTGATCGTGGGTGACATACACGAAAGTGATGCCCAGCCTGCGCTGCAATTGCTTCAGCTCCACCTGCATGGCCTGGCGCAGCTTGTGGTCCAGGGCGCTGAGGCTTTCGTCCAGCAGCAACAGGCGCGGCTTGTTCACCACAGCGCGGGCGATGGCCACCCGCTGCTGCTGCCCACCGGACAGCTGGTGCGGTTTGCGCTGGGCCATGCCGTCCAGCTTCACCATCGCCAGCGCCTCGTGCACGCGCTGCTCCAGTTCCGCTGGTGCCACGCCGTGCATGCGCAGGCCGAAGGCCACGTTGTCGAACACGGTCATGTGGGGAAACAGGGCGTAGCGCTGGAATACGGTGTTGAGGGGGCGCTTGTCGGGCGGCAGGGGAGTGAGATCGAGACCACCCAGGTGGATGGTGCCGGCATCGGGTTGTTCCAGCCCGGCGATCATGCGCAGGATGGTGGTCTTGCCGCAGCCGGACGGGCCCAGGATCGTGAAGAATTCGCCGTCGTGGATATCAAGGTCGAGGGGCTGCAGGACGACATCGCCGCCAAAGGATTTGGCGAGCCCCCGGATGCCAAGAAGTGTGCTGGTACCGTTCACTGCTGCCGACGCCTCCGGGGGAATTCGAACGTTGGTGGAAATCCGGGCTAACTTACCACAGCGCGGCGGGCCAGATAACCCCACGGCGCTATTCAGGCAGAAGGGTCAGGCTGCCCTGCTCAGGACGCGGTGCACTGCAAAGGAGAGGTGTTGGCAACGGCCGCTGACCCGCCGATCTGCGCCAGAAAGGCCAGGATATCCGCATACACCGGTGTGTCGTCCTGCAGTGGCCGTGACAGTGCGCCGACGATTCCACCATGATCGATACCCGCGTAGCAGCGCGCCTGCACCGCCCCGCCCTGCTCCTGCACGCGCCGGGTCAGGCTCAGGATATTGCGCGGTTTCACCGTGGTGTCCGCCGTGCCATACAGCAGCAACAGGGGCGGTTCATCTCCGCCGACAAAATTCACCGGCTGCGATGCGGGGTACAGCGGCTGGGGCCCGAACAGGTCCGGCTGGTAGGATTTGGTGAACGGCAGGAAATCATAGGGCCCCGCCAGCCCCACATAGCCTTTCAGGCGGGCGCGGGTGGCTGCCGTCAGATAGGATTCATCCAGCGTCAACAATGCCGTCATCTGCGCGCCGGCGGAATGCCCCATCAGCACCAGCGCATCCGTGTTCAGCCCGTGCTGCGCACCGTGATGCGCCACCCACTCCACCGCATCCCGCACGTCACCGATGATGGTGGCGAATTTCACCGCCGGGTACAGCCGGTAATCCGGAATCACCACGGCATAGCCCTGCGCCGTAAAGGCATCGGCCACGAAGCGGTAATCTTCCTTGGGATAGGTTTCACAGGCGCCCCAGCAACCGCCGGGTACAAAAATCAGGGTGGGGCGTGCCGGCAGAGGCTGTTCAGGTAAATGCTGTTCTGGTTGATAGATGTCCAGTCGCTGGCGGGGATCATCACCATAGGCCAGGTCTGCACTCAGCCGGTAATCACCCCCCCGCGCGATGCCGTTGGCCACCAGCAGCCGCGTGCCGGTGCATCCAGCCAACAGCAGCAACAGTATCGTCAGCGCAGCGGTCAGCCCCGGGTTACGGCCCAGTTTCCCCATCATGTCGGGCGCGTGTTCAGTAGGTTGCCACTTGCTGCTTGGCCGGGCCGCACTGCGCCACCAGCCTGGTGTGCAGATCCTTGGCATCCGTTATGAACTCAATGGTACGGATCGCGGTGCCATCCAGCTGGATATAAGTCACCTGATCCTCCCGGGTCGGCAGCGGATCGGTGGCCAGGCCGCTGTAATCCAGCCAGATCGGATAGTCGTAATCGCGCATGCGCGGCACCGCGATCAGTTTGGAAATCAGGCTGGGCATGCCACTGATGTCCGCCAGATACACCACCCGGCCACCGTCCAGGCAGGACAGGTCAATGGTCGTCAGTTCATCGCGCACCAGATTCTTGGCCCTCATGGTATCCACGAACAGCAGCGTCTGCATTACCTCCTGGTGGGTGAATGCATTGCCGTTCTGATCCTCCAGCGCGGAAAAATCCACCTGGTTGCCGATGGTGAGCGGCGTAACCGGCGGCGCGGAAGAACAGGCGGTGGTGACGGCAATCAGAAAGCTCAGGAAAGCGGACAGAACAGGCAGGCGGCGCATGGGCGTTACTCGGCAGGGATCGAATACCCGGATGGTAGGGTCAGGTGTGCGGCCGGCGCAAGCCTGATTCCACTCCGGTACCGATGCTGGTCAATGAAACTGCAGCACCGGCTTCACAGCACGCCCGTTGCTCCAGGTGCCCAGATCGAATGGCAGCTCATCGCGCCAGCCGTCCATCACCGCATCCAGGCCGGCGAAGTAGTAACGGTAATCCAGCGCATCCAGCTCGCCCGAGATATTGAAAAATTTCAGGTGGTCCGGCAGGCCCTTGATGTCTTCCAGCGGCGCGCCGTGATTGGGGGATATTTTCGGGTAGCCATACGCATCGCGCTGCGCCACATACAGCACTTTCGATGGAACGCTCTGCAGCAGCGACAGAATCTCCTCGCTTTGGCTTACCGGGGCGATGGTGTCCTCGTTGCCGTTGAGAATGATCACCGGCGCGCTGATGGACGGCGCATAGTCCCGCCACGGAATCTCGATGATTTTCAGAAAGGCCCGCACGAACGGCGGCATACCTTCCTGCGCGTTCACCTGCGGGTGGCTGAGCACGATGGCACTCACCGGCACGCCGCCATTGGCCTGCCAGGCCAGCGCGATCAGGCCCCCCAGCGAATGGCCGTACAGATAGATTTCATCCTGCTGCACCTGGTCGCCCAGCTGCGTCAGCACCTGCGCCACCGAGCCTACCGCCCGCTGCGCCCAGATATTCTGGTCCGCCGCCTGGCCCAGCCCCGCTTCCCGCAGGAAACCGCTCAGGGTGCTTTTCTGGAATTGCGGGAAGATCACGATATTGCCCTGTTGCACCAGATGGTCGATGTGAGTGCGGTACAGCGCCGGGTAAAGCGCAGCAAAACCGTGCAGAAAAATCACCACCGGCGCGCGCTCGCCGTATTTCAGCGTCGACGGCACGAAGGTCCAGATCTGGTCGCCGGCTGCCGCACTGCCGCTGCGAAATTCGGTGAAATCCGCCGTGATGTGACGTTCTGCCGATCCATAGCCGGTCAGCGGTTCCGCCGGCGGCTTATGCCAGGGCGCCGCATGCACCGCGCGGGATGCCATGAACAGCAGGCCAACGCCGATACACAACAGCAGGAGGGAGCGCAGCAGGGAAGCAGAAATCGAAGGCATCGATCAGTCCAGGTTGTTGTTTTTATGAGCAGACACAGGGAGCCTACCCAAAAGCGACCTGCCAGTCCACTCTGCACAGCGGTTTTACCCCACCCCGCCACTTCCAGTAGACTGCCCCACCAATCGTTCTTCACCCTACTTGCCCCACACAACGGCCCAAAGGTGTCACCACCCATGAAATCCGCTGCCATTCCGCGTTTTTTCGCTGCGCTTTGTCTGTATGTCAGCTTGCTGGTGAGCGCGCTCTGGCTGGGATGGCAACTGCTGGCACCGGCGGATTTCGCTTACCCACTTGCCTACAAGTTGCTGGACATCGATCAGCACGTGCAAACCTACGGCCCGCAAAATCGCTACAAACCGGATTTCGCCCTCACCACCACGCGGGAACAGCAACGCCTGTTCGGCGAGATCGTGCGTGCCATCCAGCACGGCGGCGAAGGGCTGCGGGAGATCACCTATGTCACCAGCGGCGGCCGCAGTTATCCGTTGCTGCGGGAAGCGGAAGCGATCCATCTGCAGGATGTGGCCAACCTGATCCGGCTGCTCGATCATGTCAGCTGGGTGTGTCTGGTGCTGCTGGCGTCGACGCTGGCTTTCATGCGCTGGCGCAAACTGCCCGCGCCCGGTGGCAAGCAGATTTTATTGGGGCTGGGTGGCGTTCTGATGGTGCTGGGATTGGTGTTGCTGGCGTTCGGGCCCACGCAAACTTTCTACTGGCTGCACACCAAAATCTTTCCGGAAAATCACGAATGGTTTTTCTACTACCAGGATTCGCTGATGACCACGCTGATGAAGGCGCCGGACCTGTTTGGTTTTATCGCAGCACTGTGGGGGATTGTGGCACTGATGATCCTGATCACCGGTTACTGGCTGCTGCAACGCTGGCTGCCGGTGTCACCACAGCGCCAGACCCGCCCCTGAGCATGACTGTTGGTCAGCTGTCGCGGGGAATTCCACTCGTCTGAATGTTTGCGCCATTACCACTGCTTCCTATACTGAAATAGCGTACCTCCTGAAAGCGTACATCTTGAAGAAGCAGCGATGGCATCCAACTTTGTTTCCGCGTGCAAATACCACTGGATTTGCGCTATCTGGTTTTGTTTGACTGCAACGATCGCCCAGGGCGACGATCTTGCGTACCAGCCTGGCGCGCAGTTCGATACCAGGCCGGCCAGCTATTCCAGCACCAACGCCAGCAACAACGTTTTCAGCATCACGCCCTTCACCCAGCTCGTGAAGATCGGCGACGGCGTCCGCTATGCCCCCGTCAGCGGGGAAGACGCCTCATCGCCGGATGCAGCACTCAAACTGCCGCCCGAGGCCTGGCACGTCAGCGACAGCGCCACCATCAGCCTGGGTTTCCAGACTCACCCCCACTGGTTCCGGCTGAATTTCACCACCGAACAGATCACCCACAAATACTGGATTCTGGAACTGGGCAACGCGCTGATCGACCGCGCCGATCTGTACCTGTATCGCGATGGCACACTGCAAAACCGCTGGCAGACCGGCGACCGCCTGCCCTTCAGCCAACGCCCGATGGAAAGCGCCCGCTTCCAGTTTCCGCTGGAACTGCAGCCCGCCAGCCAGTACCAGATTCTGCTGTACATCGACAGCACCGAAGCGCTGGAATTGCCGCTGTCGCTCACCAACCTGTTCGACCACGCCATCCTCAGCGACCGCCGCGCCCTGGTGGATGGCGTATTCCACGGCTTTCTCATCATCATGGCGGCCTATTCGCTGGCGCTCTATCTGATCCTGCGCGACCGCGCCTATCTGTCCTACGTCGCCTATGTGGTGTCCATGCTGCTGTTCTTTCTCAGCCAGCAGGGCTTGCTGTATGAATATTTCTTTCCGGAACATCCGCAGGTCCATCATTTCAGCATTCCCTGGGTGTCGATGCTGATTTTTCTGTCCATCGCGTTTTTCTTTCGCGAGTTTCTGCGTTTTCACGAAACAGTGCCCCGGGTGTGGCAAGTCTACCGCACGCTGCTGGTGCTGCATGGCGTGTTGTGCGTCGCCCTGCTGTTCGGCCCGTACCAGACCATCGTCAGCCTGATGGCGCTGAACGTTTCGCTTTCCATGCTGATCACCGTGGTTGCAGTCTGTCTGCTGTCGTGGCGCGGCTCGCGTTCTGCCCAGATCGTACTGGTGGGTTGGGGCCTGCTGTTTACTTTCATTCTGCTGTTCGTGCTGTCCCGCACCGGCATTTTCTACAACGATTTTCTGGCCAGCTACGGCTTGCGCATCGGCATCACGCTGGAAATCCTGATCTTCTCGTTCGCGCTGTCGTTCCGGATCAACATGGAGCGCAAGGAAAAAGAATGGGCGCTCAACAATATCAACCAGGAACGGTCCGAGCGCATTCGCGCCCAGGAACTGGCGTTGCAGCGGGAAGTGGAAGCGCGCCAGGCCAAGGAGCAGAACCTGCAACTGGAAATCCGGCAGCGGGAAGGCCTGCAGAAACTGGTGGAAGAGCGCACCACCGATCTGGAACGCACGCTGGCCAATCTGGAAAAAGCCAACCGGGAGCTGGAGCAGCTGAGTTCGAAGGACGCACTGACCGACCTGTTCAACCGCCGCGTGTTCGATGCCCGGCTGGAAGAATACTGGCAACTTGCCATTCGCAAGCAGCAACCGCTGTCGCTGCTGATCATCGACGTGGACCACTTCAAGCACATCAACGATTCTCACGGCCACCAGTGCGGCGACCGGGTGTTGCAGGAACTGGCAGCACTGCTGCGCGGCCTGGTGCACCGGCCCGGCGACATCATTGCCCGCTACGGCGGCGAGGAAATCGCAATCCTGCTGCCGGAGACTCCGCTGTCTGGCGCCACCTATGTGGCGGCCGTCATCGTGGAGGCCGCTGCGGCAAAACTCTATCTGTGGGAACGGGAAACCCTGCGTCTTACGGTCAGCATCGGCGTGCATTCGCTGATCCCCAGCCCGGCGGAATCCCGCGATCAACTGGTGGCCAGCGCCGACCACGCGCTGTACAGCGCCAAACAGGGCGGCCGCAACCGCTGGATCGCGGCACCGACCACGCCCGACGAACCCGACAAGGTCAAATCCACGGCGTGAGCAGCTCACGGCGCGCCACTGCCACCCACACGCACAAGCCCAGAATCACCAGCGTACCCCAGCCATATACCGGCGGACGCTTGGCGAAATTGGTGTAAGTAGCCCCCACCATCACACCGCACAACACCACCGCCCCCAGCAGCGCCCAAAGCGGCAGCCAGTAGCCCACCAGCAAACCCGGCGCCGCCACCACTTCCAGCGCGCCCGCCAGCCGCATCAGCCACAACGGATACTGGAATCGCCGGAATTCCTTCACCATGTGCGGGTGGGCAAACAGCTTCAGCAAACCCGTCGCCAGAAAGAACACCCCCAGAACCACTTCCAGAATCAGTACGCTCATTTACCACCTGTCTGCCGGTTTAAACGTTGCGCCGGCCCTGGCATCAGACGATGCGATCTGGCCGGCGCGGTTGAATGAGCCGCACTGTACGTTTCAGCTTGAATTATGTCAATTATATTGACTATAAATCGAAATAACGGCACTCTTGTTCACAAAACAATTACCTGCACACAAAACAACAGCCCCAAAAACAGACCGGAGAGTAACCCTGCATGAGTCCCATCCCGCCAGACGCCGCCCTGCTGGACAGCCTGCGCATCGCCCTCGCCCCGTCCTACCTGTACATCAAGTTCATTCACCTGTTTTTTGTGATGATCTGGGGCTGGAGCACCGCCGTGGCCTACTCCTGGTATGTGAAAGGCGCTTTCCTGCGCTGGGAGAAAAATCCCCGCGACGCCCAGGCGATCCAGCGCCGCAACTGGGCCATCGAGCAGTTCGACAAGGGTGTGGTGCTGGAACACATCGCCTTCCCCATCATTCTGGTGACCGGGCCGCTGCTGTACTTCATCGGTCCCTGGAATCTGGATTTCAAATGGCTGCTGGCGAAGCTGGCGATCGTGCTGCTGATCTTCATTCCGATGGAGGTGTGCGACTACTGGCTGTCGCACTTCGGGGGCAACAAGGAAAAACTGCGGCGGCGCAATCTGCCGGAGCAGTATGAACGCGCCATCCACCTGCACTGGCAATTCCTGAAAATCAGCACGCCACTGATTATTGTGTTCATGCCCGCGGTGGTGTTTCTGGCGGTGACGAAACCGTTTTGATCCACCTTTATTTTCACGTCCTGCCTTTCAAGTCCTAGCTTATGGTGTCCTGCCAATAAAAATCCGGGGTTGAGTTGTGCCCCGGCTGTCTATTTAATGATGTCACCTTCCCACCCTTTGATTGCCGCCAGGCTGCGCTTCTGCATAGGCGTCACTCGACTTTTTTGGGGGGTTGGCAAAAGGAATTTTGATTAACTTAACAGGACAACGCATGAAAACGCATTATCAAATGACTTTACTTGCCCTCAGTATTGCCACACTGACTGCTTGCGGCGGTGGGGGTGGTGGCTCCAGCAACACTGATCGGGGTGTGCAGGAAGGCGACCAGTTGCTGCAGCTGATGCAGAGCGGGCTGTATGAATTCGACTTCAGCGTGGGGGGAAACTACGACCCGCAGCCCCGCGAAATCTTTACCGACCGGATCGGAATGAACCGTGAAAGGCTGTACGTAAAAAACGGCACACTGACTGTCGACAGCCATTAGCTCACCGACGGCGGCTGGATTGAGAACGTACTCCTCGAACCGGCTTACATCCCGCCCCCCGTATTGGCGCTGACCGAATCCGGCTGGCAGGATCGGGCGAGTGCGCCCTGTACACTCGGCGCCGCGTCGGCAGGGGTATTGCTCAATTGCGTGGGCTCGCAAACCCTGTTTAGCGTCGATTCCGAGCTAACCCTGGCCAATAAATCCCTGGCCAGTCTGTTCACCCTGATTGCGGACAACACTCTCACACCGCTGGTGGAAGGCACACGGGAACTCCAGGCGCGGAACGAAGTGGTCGCGGCCACCGCTGCACTCACCGCGCCAGTTGGAGGCAATGCCAAGGCCTATCGCGTTACCACAGCCCAGCAGAAACCTGAACTTACTACCTCGGCCTGCCTACCCACTGCCGCCAATCAACCCGTGGAAAGCTGGAGCTGCGAATCAGAGCTCGCCAGCACATCCTGGGAAGAATTGTCTCAGAGCCAGGAAACATTCGATGTGCGTTTTGTCCAGATGGGGGAGGAGAAAAGCACTCGGGTATACCTTGAAGGCGATCTGGTCACCAGTGACCAGGGCGGGATTATCCTGGCCGAGGATTACTCCGAGGAAATAACGGCCGGAAAGCTGGTTGGCTCCTGGCAAAAGCTCACCCTGCACGGGCAGACCTTTATCCGACTTATGCGCTTGACCCGCGAACGGGACATCAGTGAAACCTACGAAGGACTGGCCATCGTCAATGGGAGAATCGTCAACGTTGTTTATAAGGCTACTGGCGGCAGCGATACCAGTGTCATGCTGAACTCCGTAGCGGCGACTGCAATAAGTGACGCTGCTGTCGGTATATTCCCCCTTGGGTTTAACTACCAATCCTGCTGCCAATCCACTGGCACAAACTGAGAACCGCGCGGCGGTTGAGCAAACGGGTTAGCCCGTTGTTCAATCGCCCACGATACAGCGGGGACACCATGCCCTCTGAGGACCAGCATCCCGTCCAGCTGTAGTTGAGCACTATCAATCTGCCGCCGGTCTTCCGTGCAAATAACCAACAATTCAGCAGATGACAAACACCCCAAAATACCAGTGTAATATCGCTGCTCGCCCACCATTTCGGTGATCCCTGCCTGAAGAATCCATTCCGGCTGTCACCTTTATCCTGGGGGCCAGCAAAAACAGATTAGTTAACGGTATTAGACAAGGCACAATGCATGAAATCGTATTTTCAGTGCGCCATGCTGGCGCTTGCCATTGCGACACTAGCCGCCTGTGGCGGCGGTTCGTCGGGATCGTCCAAGGACAACGGCAGCAACCCGGAAGGTCCGAGTAACGACAATGCACTGGTGCTTCAACAGCTGGAAAGCGGCGTCTATGAAATGAGTATGCTTCTGGGCTATTCGTCCCCTCAAGACAATGGGTCGATCATCCTGCAGCACACCCGAATTTCCGTTCATAATGGTAATTTTGTTACCGATACCTACATGCTGACCGAAGCCGGCTGGACTACGGAGAAAGATTATTACGATGGCAGCACCGCCTCTTTCGATCTGTTAACGCTGACAGCCTCTGGTTGGCAGGTCTTCGGCAGCACGCCCTGCCGTGTAGAGGATACAACTGCTGGTGTCATCATGAACTGCGGTTGGCGACAAGCCCGTCTGACCCTAGAGCCGATTGCCAGTCTGGCCACGACCTCGATGACGGATGCGTTTGCCCAAATTGCCGATGAGCGGTCGGCTATTGAAGACAACCAATATCAGGCAGTCGTCGCTGGCACAGCAGGACTGACTTCGCCGGTTGGCACCAATGCCCGTACTTACCATTTCAACATCGAGACTCAAATGCCAGAAGTCTCTACGTTCAGCTGTACACCGACGGCCCCCAACCAGCCGGCATCACAATGGTTTTGCGAAACAGAATTCACCAGTACAAACTGGAGTGAATTGACCGTGAATGAGGATACGTTTCCGCTGTGGCTGGCAGGGGAAGGAATTCCAATCAAGGTACGGCTTGAGGGCGACCCTGCCAATGCCCACAACGGGAACATTCAGGTGGCGGAGGCATTCACCTTCCTGGACGAAGTCGTAGGCGTGGGATCCGTTATCGGTAGTTGGGAAAAACTAGACGTCTATACTCAATCCATAATACATCTGACTCTCGATATTCTTCCGGCCTCCGATAGATACAACGCGTTAGCCATCGCCAATAATCGGATCCTGTTTGCCGTGTATAACCCGATCGGCCGGATTTCAATCCCGGTATTTAATGCTGAAGCAGCAGAAGCCCTCAACGACGCAGCAGTCGGCATTTTCCCCATCGCAGTGAGCCAGTGACTAGTCAGAAGCCGTAGAACATTTACAGGCAGTTGAAACACCCTTTTCAACTGCCTTTTATTAGCGCCCCAATTGCCCCGTATCCACCCGCAACACCTTCTCCAGCAGCTTGAACCCCAGCACCAGCACATACGCAATCAACAAATACAGCACCCCTGCCGCGAAGAAAATCTCCACCGGCAAATAGGTGCGGGCGATGATCGTGCGCGCCATGCCGGTCAGTTCCAGCAACGTCACGGTGCTCGCCAACGCGCTGCCCTTCAGCATCAGAATCACTTCATTGGAATAAGCCGGCAGGCCGATGCGGATTGCGCGCGGCAACGTAATGAACAGCAACGTCTGTGTTTTCGACATGCCCAGCGCCCGCGCCGCTTCGATCTCTCCCGCCGGCACCGCCTGCAACGCACCGCGCACGATCTCGGCGATATACGCCGTAGTGTGCATTGTCATGGTAATCACCGCACACCAGAACGGATCGCGCAGATAGGGCCACAAAGGCCCCTGGCGCACCGCCTCGAACTGCGCCAGGCCGTAATACACCAGGAACAATTGCACCAGCAGCGGTGTGCCGCGGAACAGAAAAATGTAGCCGTAAGGCAACGACCGCACGTACCAGCGCGTCGATGCCCGCGCAATGCCCATTGGAATTGCGAATATCAATCCCGCAATGCAGGACAGCGCCACCAGTTCCAGCGTCAGAACGACGCCCTGTAGCAGCTTGGGCAATGCCTGCAGGATCACATCCCATTGCATGATGCTGCCCTCATACCCCTTGCCCTCATACCGTCGCCCGCACAAAACCGCGACTGGCCTGCCGTTCCAGGAAATGCAGACCGATCATGGCGACGATAGTGAGTGACAGATAAATCAGCGCCGCCACCAGAAAAAAAGTGAACGGCTGCTTCGACGCCGTCACCGCGATCTGCGACCGGCGCATGATTTCTTCCAGCCCGATCACCGACACCAGGGCCGTGTCCTTCATCAGGATCATGAACAGATTGCCCAGGCCCGGCAAGGCCATGCGCCACATCTGCGGCAGAATGATGCGCCAATAAATGCGCACAGTGGAAAGCCCCAGCGCCAGCCCCGCCTCGCGATGGCCTGGTGGCACAGCCAGCAACGCACCGCGAAACACTTCCGTGGCATAGGCACCAAAGCATAACCCCAGAGCCAGCACACCGGCGGCAAACGGGCTCAATTCCAGATCCGGCCGACCCAGCCAGGTACCCAGCGCGCGCATCGCATTCACGGTGCCGAAATACATCAGCAGCACCCACAGCAGTTCGGGAATTCCGCGCACGACAGTCGAATAAAGGCCGCCGATGTAGACGAGAATCCAGCTGGACGAGGTTTTGGCCAGGGCCCCCGCCAATCCCAGCACCAGCCCCAGCACCAGCGCGCACAGGGCCAGCTTGATGGTCATGAGGGTGCCGGCGGCCAGGGCAGGCCCAAAGCCATGCAGGTCAATCATGAAAGGCAATCATGGAAGATAAATCATGAGATAGCGCCGTCAATTGCCACGCGCTGCCAGACGGCAGCGCGGGCGGGGTCGGTCACAGAATGCTGAAAGGAAAATACTGGTCGTTGATTTTCTTGTAGGTGCCGTCTGCGATGATTTCCTTCAACGCGGCATTCAGTTTCTCGCGCAGCGGATCGTTCTTGCGCACCGCGATGCCGATCTTGTCATTGTCGAACACCGGCTCGCCCTTGAATTCGAACTCCTTGCCGGCATCGCTCTTCAGCCAGCCCCAGTTCACGAACACATCCCCCAGCACCAGATCGATCCGGCCGGACGACAGATCCAGATAAGCATTTTCCTGGGTGTCGTACAGTTTCAGATCCACCGCGTCACCCATGTTTTTTTCCAGCCACTCACCGGCAATCGTGGCGCGCTGGGTTCCCACCGCCTTCCCCTTCAGACCAGCCTTGTCCACCGCCACTTTCGCGCTTTTCGGCCCGATGAACTGCAGCTTGTTGGTGTAGTAGGGATCGGTGAAATCCACCGCCTGCTTGCGCTCGTCGGTGATCGACATGGACGCGACGATGAAATCAAATTTCTTCGCATTCAACGCGGGAATGATGCCATCCCAGTCGGACGTGACCACTTCGCATTCCGCTTTCATTTTGGCACACAGCGCGTGGGCGATATCCATGTCGAAACCCACCACCTTGCCGCTGGCATCGGTGAGATTGAACGGAGGGTAGGCGCCTTCGGTGCCAATGCGCAGCTTGTCGGCAACCGCCGCCTGAGACACCAGGGCAAACACGGCCGCCAGGGCCAGCAGGATTTTTTTGCAATTGTTCATGCGGATTGACTCCATCAATGGTTGCTGGACAGGAATTGTTTGCAGCGTTCTGACTTCGGGTGATTGAACACCGCGTCGGGTGTTCCCTTCTCTTCCACCATGCCCTGATGCAGAAACACCACTTCGCTCGACACCTGACGGGCGAAATTCATTTCATGGGTCACCAGCAGCATGGTGCGGCCTTCTTCCGCCAGCGCGCGAATAACACTAAGCACTTCCTGGACCATCTCCGGGTCCAGCGCCGACGTCGGTTCGTCAAACAGAATGACTTTCGGCTGCATGGCCAGGGTGCGGGCGATGGCGGCGCGTTGCTGCTGGCCACCGGAAAGCTGGTTCGGATAACAATGACGCTTGTCGGCAATGCCCACCTTGGCCAGCAGCGCTTCGCCCATTTCCGTGGCCGCCGCCTTGCTCATGCCCAGCACGCGGCGCGGCGCTTCGGTAACGTTGTCGAGCACCGTCATGTGCGGCCACAGATTGAAATTCTGGAACACGAAACCAATTTTGCTGCGCAGGCGATTGATCTGTTTGCTGTCGGCGGCAACCAGGTTGCCATTGGAAGAAGGTTTGAGCTTCAGTTCCTCGCCGGCCACGATGATCTGGCCCTGATGAGGCGATTCCAGCAGATTGATGCAGCGCAGAAAGGTGGACTTGCCGGAACCGGAAGAACCCAGAATGGAAATGACGTCGCCGTCGCGGGCCGTCAGGGAAATTCCCTTAATCACTTCGAGATCGCCGTAGCGTTTATGCAGGTTGCGAATTTCCAAAGCTGGAGCGGCTTCAGTCATGGCTTCGGTCATGGCGCCTCTCGTCGGGCTCTGTTCATCGGATGTCGCATCCATCTGGCAGGGTGATTGAAGAATAATCGTCCTCGTTGCCGGACACAACCACCCAGGCACAACCACCCTGAACAAGTTCCGCCAGATCCCAATAAATGCACCAGCTTCATCCATCCCAGGCACATACCGGGTGCGTTTAGGGTTTTCGCCCAACCGTGCTAACCTTTCTTCTGCCTCCTTTAGATGCAGTAAACGGATAACAACAAGATGAAAGCCGCATTCCACTGGGAAGACCCGTTCCTGCTGCAGCAGGAACTGAGCGCCGACGAACGCGCCATCCAGGACACCGCCCGCCAGTACGCCCAGGACAAACTGCTGCCCCGCGTCGTCCTCGCCAACCGCACTGAAAGTTTCGACCGCGACATTTACCGCGAAATGGGTGCCCTGGGCCTGCTGGGTTCCACCCTGCCGCCGCAGTATGGTTGCGCCGGCGTCAACCACGTGGCCTACGGCCTGATCGCCCGCGAAATCGAAAAAGTCGACAGCGCCTACCGCTCCACCCTGAGCGTGCAGTCTTCCCTCGTCATGTTCCCGATTTTCGAATTCGGCGATGAAACGCAGCGTCAGCGTTACCTGCCCAAACTGGCCAGCGGAGAATGGGTGGGCTGCTTCGGTCTCACCGAACCGGACCACGGCTCCGACCCCGGCGGCATGAAAACCCGCGCCGAAAAAATTCCCGGCGGCTACAAACTCAATGGCGAAAAACTCTGGATAACCAGCAGCCCGATTGCCGACGTGTTCGTGGTGTGGGCGAAACTGGACGGCGTGATTCGCGGTTTCGTGCTGGAGCGCGGACTCAAGGGCTTATCCACACCGAAAATCGAAGGTAAATTGTCGCTGCGCGCATCGGTCACCGGTGGCATCGTGCTGCAGGATGTGGAAGTACCCGAATCCGCACTACTGGAAAAGGCCAAAGGCCTGGCCGGTCCGTTTTCCTGCCTGAACAAGGCGCGCTACGGCATCGCCTGGGGCACCATGGGCGCGGCAGAATGCTGCTGGCTCGCCGCGCGGGACTACACGCTGCAACGCACGCAGTTCGGCAAACCGCTGGCCGCCAACCAGCTGGTGCAGAAAAAGCTAGCCGACATGCAGACTGAAATTGCCTTGGGCCTGAACGGCGCCCTGCGCATGGGTCGCCTGATGGACGCCGGCCAGTGCGCGCCGGAACTGATTTCCCTGATGAAGCGCAACAACTGCGGCAAGGCGCTGGACATTGCACGCACTGCCCGTGACATGCACGGTGCCAACGGCATCAGCGATCTGTATCCCGTGTTGCGTCACGCCATCAATCTGGAAACCGTCAACACCTACGAAGGCACCCACGACATCCACGCCTTGATCCTGGGCCGCGCCCAGACCGGACTACAGGCATTCCAATGAAGCAGTTTTTAATGTCTGCGCTGCTGGCGGGCAGCGCCCTGGTCGCGCACGCGCAGGAAGAACCCGCCGCCATTACCGATTCTGTCACCCGCAAACTGTTCCAGGTGCAAAGCCAGGTGCTGCCCAACGGCCTGCACGTGATCCGCCATCACCGCGACACCAGCGATACCTTCACCGCGCAACTGGTGGTGGAAGTGGGGCTGCAGGATTTTCCCTGCAAAACCCAGCAGGCACCGCACCTGCTGGAGCACATGCTGTTCGAAGGCACACAACGGTTCGATCGCAAGGCCCTTCGCCAGCGCATCCGCGACCATGGCGGGCTGAGCAACGGCTTCACCAAGGAGGAGTACACCCACTACACCTTCGACATCCATTCTGATTATCCCGACATCGCGCTCGACACACTCTATTCCATGATGTCGGAACCCCTGTTCAACGCAGCGGATATGGAAACCTCGCGTCAGGTGATCCACGCCGAGCTGGGCACCAGCAGCAACCAGCTGCAACTGGCGCTGGCGGGCAAGCGCGTTCTCACCAGCGTCGCGAAGGCCCGTATTTATACCGGCAGCAACCTGGAATGCCCCAACATCACCACACCCGACAGCATTTCGCTGAAGCGGATCAAAACCATATTCGAGCAGCACTATGTTCCCGCCAACATGACGCTGATCCTGCTGGGCCATTTCGACGACACCCGCATCGACCAACTGCTGCAACAGACTTTCGCGCAACTGCCCGCCCGCGCACCCACGCCCCGCGCACCGGTGGAATTCGCCGCCATCAATTACAATCCGCTGCAGGAAAAACGCGCCATCTTCGATCCGGAAGTGGATGTGCATCTGTTCATTCCCGCTGTCGGCAGCATCGATCCGGCCCACAACAGTTACCAGATCGCAGCGGAATACCTGGGGGAACAGCTGTTCTACGACGTGCGAGGGCAGCGCGGCATGGCCTACACGCCGCAGGCGCTGGTGGACAACAACAGCCAGTACGGCTATCTGCAGGCAACCACCCGCACCAGCGACCGCTGGTATGATGACGTCGTTCACCTGTTCCAGGAAAAATACGCGCAGCTCCGGCAACAGGGCGTGCCCCAGGCCGACGTGGAACGGCTACGACAAAAACTGATCCTGGAATTCGAAAGCAAGCAACGCGACAACGCCGAACTGGCGCAGGTTTACCGGCACTATCGCCACATCATCCGCGCCAAGGGTTCCATGCCGGATCTGGTGGCCCTGCTGCAGCAGGTGGACGCCGCGCAGGTGAAGGCCGATATCGACCGGCATTTTCCGGAAAAGCCATTGCTGGCGATTCTGCGCCCACCCACCACAAAGGAAATTCTGCTGCGCATTGGACCGCCTGCGCTGCTACTGGGTGGCATCGGCGTTGTACTATTGCGCTGGTCGCATCGGCGGCGGATGAAAACCACCCTGACTGCCACCAATGCAGCGGCAAAAAAATAACCGCAGGCAAAACGCGCAGGCACAAAAAAGGGTTCGCCAAAACTGCCAGCGAACCCTTTTCTTTTTTCAGTGTATTGCTCGATTATTGCAGCTACTTCCTCGCCACCAAAATTCAGGCTGTCTCCGACTCCACTTCCTCATCGGTTTTCTTCGCTGCCGCAAACCCTGGATGCAGCAACTCAAACAGCTCCACGAATTCCTGCGTCAGTTTATGCTTGGGCGCCATGTAAATCAGCGGCACGCCCATGTCGTGGGATTCGCGCATCTTGATCGACGATGAAATAAACCGGTCCAGAATCGGCAGGCCCTCTTCCTTCAGTTCGTCCACCATGCGGGTGGGCAGACTGGCGCGGGGCTGGAACTGGTTGACGATGATGCCTTCCACTTCCAGGCTCTCGTTGTGATCAGCGCGGGTTTCTTCCACGTTCTCGATCAGGTTGTACAGTGCCTGGCGGGAAAACTCGTCGCAATCAAAAGGAATCAGGCAGCTGTCCGCCGCGATCAGCGCCGACAGCGTGTAGAAATTGAAAGCCGGCGGCGTGTCGATATAAATCGCGTCGTAATCGGTGATCGAAGCCAGCGCGTCCCGCAGCTTGAAAATTTTATGCTTGGCTTCCAGCTGCGACATGATCTCGCCCAGCTCGGGGTTGGCGGCAATCACGTGCAGGTTGTCATAGCGGGACGGCGTGATGAAATCTTCCAGATTCTTGCTGTTGCGATGGCGGAAGGTGAGCGACTGGGCGAAGAAAATACCGACATCGGATTCGCCGGTCTGAAAATCACGGCCCAGCAGGTACTGGGTGGAATTGCACTGGGAGTCCAGATCGATCAGCAACGTCTTCAGGCCGCGTGCGGCGCTGATGGCCGCCAGGTTGGATGCGATGCTGGATTTGCCGACGCCACCTTTCTGATTGAAAACCACTCGACGCATGATGCCATCCCCGTGCTGTTCGTTGCGAAGGGCACAGTTTATAGAACGCTAGGGGTTATGTCTTGCTTTTCCCCGTATCGCCGGATTGATCCTCCAGCGCCAGAATGGGCTCCGGTGCCAGAATCACTTCATCTGCCTTTTCACCAAACCAGCCGCGCAGACGCTCGCGAATCCGCTGCCGCATTTCCGGTGTTACATAACCGGCAGCACCTGTCAGTGCCGATGCCAGCACCGCCAGGTCATCGGTAAATCCCAGCACTGGCGCCACATCCGGAATCGCATCGGGCACCAGCACGAAATAACCCAGCGCGCCGAAGATCACCGTCTTGGCCCAGACAGGCACCTCAGGCGAGCGCGCCACGTAATACAGTTGCAGCACTGTCGCCGCCACGTTCAGGCCCGCCTTGGAAAAGGCCCGGTTCAGCAGCGCCATCGCCTTGTCGCCCGCAATCGCTTGCGTCGCATTCATCGCTGCTTTTCTGGCCGCATCGCTCGCCGAATATTGCATGGCTCGTTCCTCCGGACTCGATCCTAAAAAATTAAGTTTCAACCCGCAGGCCGGCTTGACCTGACCGGGCTTTGTCCATAGGTTATATTTTCCTTCGACACTCTGGCCAGCTTAGCACCTGCAAAGATCGGGTGATAAGCTTGTTCCAGTACCGATCACTATGGACCAGACCCACCAGCCACGGAAGCACAACAAGGACACACCATGAGCAAATCCGACGAAATCAAGCGCAACTCCAACAAGATCTGGCTGGCCGGGCTGGGTGCCTAT
>JABLXQ010000063.1 GCA_013178375.1 Gammaproteobacteria bacterium | reverse complement strand
CACCCGGGGGGACGCGCCAAAATCTCGTGGCAGTTGCGCTTTACAGCGGCTGCATACAACATGACACGGTTGAAGATGCTATTGGCGTGAATAACGCCCATAATGCAATGCATCCTTTGTGAATCTCACATATTTCAGAATTTGATCTGAACAAGTTGTTAAAGAGCGTTCGAAAATGTGGACATGCAACCGGATTCTGATGTCAGAACCAAATATTCAAGGTTAATAAAGCGCTATCAAGTCGAGGCATGTTGTGATGGGTTTTTCAACAGCTTGGTAGGCTATCAGCTGCGATAAAATGAATAGGTATATAAGATGTTGATTGAATTCTTGAGTTGTGAAGGATCAGCTTATGATTGCTAAAAATGAGCACTTTGCTTTGCACGAGGAATTCAAATATTCGACGGCAGAAGAGGCAAGTTTTTACCACATAAATTCATGGCAGCAATGGGAGGTAGCAAAATCGGTCTTTGCTCAAGTTGCATTGCAGGGCTGCGAGTTCATACTCGATGCTGGTTGTGGCACCGGAAGGTTGTGTGCAAATCTGGCGGACCGAGTTGCAAAAGGTAGAGTTTTTGGTGTGGATATAGATGCGGGAATGATAGAGTTTTCGAAACGAAAACATTTGCCTTTCTATAACAATCTGGAGTTTCAAGTTGGTTCTTTTTTAGCTCTTGACGCTATAGAGAAATACGATTTGGCTTGTTCATTCTCTGCGCTTCACTGGTGTGGCAATCTATTGTTGGCTCTCCAGAAAATGTGGTGTGCACTCAAGCCTGGTGGACGGCTAATTTTTTCGGTTCCTATGGCACCAAATAAAAACAATATCAAAATTGGCGCAATGCTAGGTGCCAGCAGTGCTTGGGGGCAGTACTTTAAGCGACATGCCCACCCTAGAGCACGTTATTCAATTTCGGACTGTGAGAAAATTGTTCATGACGCCAAATTTCAATCTGTTGAGGTTGTATCCAGGGAGTATACATTCACTTTTGAATCTAGAAGTTCGCTGGCAGATTGGTTCGCATGTACTAGTCCCCTAGTGGCACAAGTACCACTTGAGCTTAAACAGGAATTTTTAGCATACTTCACGGAATGTCATCTTGAAGTTTATGGTGTTAACAGTCTGGGTGGGATTTCGTACGATTGGGCAGAAATCCAAGTCTCAGCATTGAAAGGCTTCGAGTCGGAATAAATATCCCCCGGCAAAATTTAGGGGCTTTAATTGTGTGAGCCGCTCGAAGCGGCTGATGGGGTCGCTAACGCGGCCCCACGCTTATCGGAACCACCATCCGGTGGTTCTCAGCGCCATAGGTTCATTTGCTCCAAGCGCTGATCTTCATGTTCCTGATTCCGAATGAACCGCCCCGGGTTTCGTGGAGGCTATTTGGTTTAAGTTCAAGCCGCCCGCTTTTCGTTTTCTGCGAATATCTGCCAGTAGTTTGCCTCAGCTTCTGCCGGCGGGATATACCCGAGTGACTCAAGCAGTCGTTGGCGGTTGAACCAATGCACCCATCGTAGCGTTGCCATCTCTACAGATGCCCTCGTTTTCCAGGAGCCACGACGGTGAATCAGCTCTGCCTTGTAGAGTTCGATGGTCTCGGCCAGTGCATTGTCATAACTATCACCACGACTCCCTACGGACGGTTCTATATCGATCGGCATCGGCAAGCCTTTCAGAATAGCGAATGGAGAGATACTACGATCCTCTGTCGCTGTGATGGATCAGCGACTTGTTTCCATTCGGGCGCCGGTCATGCAGCGCCCGATGCTGGTCGATAAAAGCATGCACTACTTCAGACGGCGGTCGAGCTCCGCCTGGGCAAAAAACGCACTGGCTAGCTTCAGGATCTCGTTAACCCGTCGTAGCTCCTTAACCTCTCGCTCCAGGGCCTTGATACGCTCGCGTTCCTCGCTGCTGGTACCGTTCTGGATGCCGTCATCGATCTCATGCTGCCGAACCCATCCATGGAGGGTTTGGGGCATAGAGCCGATCGTGAGGGCAATAGACTCAATCGTCGCCCATAGGGAGGGGTGCTCACCACAGTGCTCCTGCACCATACGGGCAGCACGCTCGCGGACTTCAGGGGAATACTTGGGTAGTTTCTTCATGGCTCCATTCTCTCAAAGATTGGCGCCTCCACGAAACCCGGGGCGGTTCAGTTCATCATTATAGGGATACTTTCCAGGATGAAGATAACAGAGACGATTTTAGATGAAAATGATCAAAAGTCGCGTTTAAACAATGAGCTTCTTTCCGTTGCGATATTGAAGTCCCTAATAGAATCTCACGGACTCTGAATCTCGTAGATCCACCGCCCGGTGGAAAGCTCCGGGGCGTATTTTGGATTTCATTTGATCAATTCTGGTGCTCCAACTCAGCGGTAAGCAAGTTGTTTTTGGTTGACGGTCTATGAGCTCGGATAGTGGAGTGTATCTTGTTATACCAATTTGTCGATTTCCACACACTAAACTGAAAATTGAGTGGATTTGTAATAAACCAAGTTGTAATAATTTCCTGATTGGTTAGTGGCTTACGCTTTCAGAATATGCTCTTTCCTTTCACAGGCGTGTCTAACGTTACATTCATCGAGAGCGAGTCGATCGTTAAAAAGGCAGAAGGTGCAGTATTTTTCCATCATTGCGGTATCGGCTTTACAGCTATCTAAATTCCCTTTAGCACTCGAGAGATTCAATAGAATGAGTTTGTTTCAGTGTCCAGCGCTGTTTATCGCGGCCCCGGCTTCAGGACAGGGAAAAACCACCGTCACCGCCGCATTAGCGCGGTTACACCGAAATGCTGGTTATCGAGTCCGGGTCTTTAAGACAGGTCCGGATTTTCTTGATCCCCTGATTTTGGAGCGTGCTTCAGGTGCACCCGTTTATCAGCTTGATTTATTTATGGGAGGAGAAGCTCACTGCCGATCATTGCTGTATGCCGCTGCGAAGGAAGCAGATCTGATATTGGTAGAAGGTGTCATGGGGCTTTTCGATGGTGATCCTAGTGGGGCTGACCTAGCTCAAATTTTTGGTCTGCCAGTGCTAGCGGTTATAAACGCAACTGCAATGGCCCAAACATTCGCCGCGCTGGCTTTTGGGTTGGCTAATTTTCGCCCGCAGCTGACTTTCGCTGGAGTTATCGCCAATCAGGTCTCGAGTGAAAGCCATCTTAATTTGCTGCGGAACAGCCTCCCGGCGGAAATACATTGGTATGGTGCTCTACCAAAAGAGTCCCCGATGCTTCCCTCGCGCCATTTGGGTTTGATGATGGCCGATGAAATTGTTAATTTGGACGATAGAATCGATGAGCTTGCCGATTTGCTATCACGTTCGAGCAGTTTTGAGCTGCCACCTCCTGTAAACTTTTATCCAGCGAATGAATCGCCAGCGCCCAAGCCAATACTACAGGGAAAGATTGTCGCGGTCGCTCGAGATGCTGCGTTTTCATTCATATATCACGTTAACTTGGATTGTCTTAAGCGATTGGGAGCAGAGTTGGTTTTTTTCTCTCCAATTGCTGGAGATGTATTACCTCATTGTGACAGCTTGTATCTTCCAGGTGGTTATCCGGAACTTCACCTGGATTCATTAGCAAATAACAGTTCATTGATTCAATCTTTGATTGATCATGCGCAAACGGGTAAACCCATCTTGGCTGAATGTGGCGGTATGTTGTTTCTGCTCGAATCGCTGACTGATGCCAGTGGGAAGTGTGCAAAGATGGCGGCGGTTCTTCCCGGCAAGGCGCGACTGCTACAACGTCTTGCCAATTTAGGCTTGCATTCGGTCGCGTTACCTGAGGGGGAGTTGCGCGGTCACACCTTTCATCATTCGGTCACTGAAACGACGCTTTCGCCTGTGGCATTTAGTGCAGGAAAGCGTGGGAAGCCTGAACCCGTTTATCAAATAGAGCGCACCTATGCCACCTATATGCATTTATATTTTCCATCTAACCAAGACGCTATTGGGAAAATCTTCTCACCGTGACAGCAACAGAACATATTGCAGTTGGCGAGTCTGGCAAATTCATAATTCTGTAATTTGCCTAGTTTGGTAATCGTAACTTTGCTAAGTAAATTCAGAGGTTGCTACTGCTTCGCTGAATAGTCGCTAATTCCCGCGTTGCTCAGTGCATGACCTTGAATTAGGTTCAGGCTCGCTGGTCGAATCACGTTAAATTTAAAAAATGGGATGATGGAAATTCAAGCAGCTTGGCTTTCACCGCGTGTATTGCTCTAACGTGGCGTATAGTCGATGCATATAAATCGTGGAATTAAGTGTTCGTCAAGCTAGCGACCACATGAACATTTAATAGGTTGTCGCAAGAAATCAGGAGGGTTTCCTATCTTCAGATGGAAAATTCCTTTTGCTTTGAAAAAAACGCCTAAGTATACTTGTCTGCGAATAGGTGCCCGAGGAGATTTTGCTCCGGAGGTGAAACGGGAAGCCGGTGCGTCGATTTAATAAATCTGACAATTCCGGGACTGCCCCCGCAACGGTAAGTGAGTCAGGTCAGTGCTTATGCCACTGTGTCCGCGTTCCGGACACGGGAAGGTGCCTTGGCTAGACAGGAGTCCACTCACGAGTCCGGAGACCGGCCTATTGAACGGTTCGTTGTAACGAATCGTAATTCACTGCCTGCGGTGGGTCAGGTGACGTGACAGTGTGATGCATCTGCCTGTCCAGTTACTTCCCGCCATGTTTTTTAATTATGACTGAAGGTTCAAACATGGCTTCTCAAACTGTTATCATTCCCAGCATCAAACACGCTTCTCTTTCGCGCCTGCGCAGCTCTCTGTTTATGCTCGTGTCCGGCTCCGTTTTGCTTTACGTCGTAGGTTTTTCCCCTATGTCGGTACTTCATAACGCCGCTCACGACACCCGCCACGCCGCGGTTTTTCCCTGCCACTGACCTGGTCCTCTATATGAAGCATTCGATTTTGGCTGCCTTTCTGGCAGGGGTTGCGGCTGCCTTTCTGTTGACGCTGCTCCAGCATATAGGTACCACACCGAGCATCCTGCAGGCTGAAACTTACGAGCAGTCTGCAGTGGCTGTCAGTCCGGAGCCACAGTCAGGCGCTCATCACAACGATCATGAGCATCACCATGATTCAGAGGCGTGGGCTCCAGACAACGGCTGGCAACGCATGCTGTCTACCGCGAGTGCTAACCTGGTGTTGGCCTGTGGATTTGGCTTGCTGCTGGTAGCGGGATTTAATTTGCGTACACCTGCTGAGCATTGGCATGGACTGGTATGGGGCGCAGCGGGTTATGCCACTTTTTATCTGTCGCCATCTTTTGGACTGCCACCGGAGTTGCCCGGTACGGAAGCGGCCGAGCTGGAGTACCGTCAGGCGTGGTGGTTACTTGCGGTGATGGCAACTGCTGTTGGCTTAGCCATTCTAGTCTTTGGAGGCTCAATGTGGAAACTGGCAGGGGTGGTTATACTGGTTTTTCCGCATTTGTTGGGTGCACCCGAGCCTGACCAGCACATTGCGTTGGCACCTGAGGGGCTGACCAACCGCTTTATCTTCGATACTGCATGGGTCAATGGCGTGTTCTGGTTGGCGCTGGGATGGTGTAGCGCGGCCCTTTACCGTCATTTAGGGAAGCAGGAATCAACCAACACTGTTGCGGCACTGTCATGACTGGCACCGTGTGGTTCGTGGGAGCCGGCCCCGGTGATCCAGAGTTGCTAACTTACAAGGCCGTGAAATTGCTGCAGCAGGCAGACGCTGTACTGTTTGCAGGTTCGCTAGTATCCGATGCAGCCACGCGTTGGGCGCCAGCGAACTGCGAAATCGCCGATTCAAAAGCCATGACTCTGGATGAGATCTGTTCTTGGCTGATCGACCGGGCACAACGGCATAAAACCGTGATCCGCTTACAAACAGGTGATCCCGGTTTGTACGGCGCGCTGGTCGAAATGATTCAGCCACTGGATGCAGCGCAGATTCCGGTGAAAGTCATTCCTGGCGTGACATCCGCCACGGCTTCTGCTGCCGCAGCGGTGGAAACGCTGACACTGCCGGAAGTCACCCAGACCGTAATTCTTACCCGGGTGGAAGGGCGTACGCCTATGCCAGACGGCGAATCCCTGCAGGCGCTGGCGGCTCATCACTGCACGTTATGTTTATATCTTTCCATTACCCTGTTGAAAACCGTGCGCAGTGAATTGCTGGCCGCAGGATGGCGTGATGATTCCCCTGTGCTCGTGGTGCAGAAAGCCAGCTGGCCTGGGCAAGAAAAGATCCTTCGCGGTACATTGGCAGATATTCGCCAGCGATGTATCGGTGAAGGTGTCACCGCCCAGGCAATGATTATTGTCAGCCCGGCCCTAGGCGCCCGCCATCATACCGACATTAAAAAATCCCGTCTCTACGACCCTGGTTTTTCGCACCGCTTTCGCAAGGCTTCAAATGCAGGCATTTCCCATGACTGATACCGTATTGATTGTGGGTCACGGCTCCCGTGATATCAACGGCAACATTGAAATCGAACGTTTTGTCGAGCAAATGCGATCGCACCATTCCGACTGGCGCATAGAGCTGTGCTTTATCGAATTCGCCGAAATCCTGGTTGACGCCGGACTCGCCCGTGCAGCGCAGGATGCGCGGCGGGTAATCGTGGTGCCACTGATTTTGAATGCGGCAGGTCATGTGAAGATGGAAATACCAGAGCATATCGAACATGCCCGGATTGAATTTCCCCACTGCGAGTTTATTTACGTCTCCCACTTGAGCGCCTGTGATGAGATTTTGAGGATTCTCAAACGCAATCTTGGTAAAGGCATGCAGGCGCTTGATATGCCCGATCCGTCTACCACCGGCATCGTGCTGCTGGGGCGTGGCGCATCGGACCGGCAGGCCAACGGTGAAGTAGCGAAAATGGCTCGGTGGCTGCAGGAAGATTCCAGGCATGAACTAGTAGACATCGCCTTTACAGGTATTACCTATCCGCGGCTGGAAAAGGTGGTGCAGCGCCAGATCCAGCTAGGCATGATGCAGATCGTAGTGCTGCCTTACTACCTGTTTACTGGCACGCTGATGGAACGCATCAAACGTCAAGTAGCGCGTTTACAGTCGCAGTATCCTAGTGTGCTGTTTCATTGCGGCGACTATTTCGGTTTCGAGCCGGAAATTTTTGACCTAGTGACCGAGCGGGCAACGCAGATTGGTGAACCCCAATTCAATATGCCCTGTGATGGCTGCAAGTATCGGGAATTTGCTTACGATCATGGTCAGGGTCACAGCCACTGAGGATCAATGCCAATGACCAACAACTCCGTTACAGAACAGCTTACCCGTTTGGGTCAACAGATCGAACATGCCTCGTTCGCCATCGTGGATGAGGAGGCCGGCGCCCATCACTACGGTGCCGATGAATGGACACTGGTGCGGCGCATGATTCACGCCACGGCGGATTTTGAGTTCAACGGGCTCACCGAATTTCATCCCGACGCCAGCGCAGTCGGTGTGGATGCAATTTTGCGGGGTAAGGCACTGATTGCTGACGTCGATATGATCTGTGTGGGAGTGTCCAAACCGCGTCTCGCGCACTTTGGTGCGCAGGCCCACCAATTTATCAGCGACGACGATGTAATTGCAGATGCCAAAGCGCAGGATTCCACCCGCGCGGTGATGGCGATCCGGAAGGCCCATCATTTGGGATTGCTTGATGGCGCTATCGTCGGAATTGGTAATGCGCCTACAGCACTGCTGGAATTGCTGCGATTGGTGGAACAGGAAAATGTTCGGCCGGCGCTGGTTATCGGAATGCCGGTAGGATTTGTGTCGGCGGCAGAATCGAAAGATCTGTTAGCCGAGCAAAAAAAAATTCCGTGGATCATCACCCGAGGCCGTAAGGGCGGGTCGACGTTGGTAGTGGCGGTTGTGCATGCACTGCTGGCGTTGGCAGAACAAGCTGAAAAATCCGTGCGATGACGGAAAAAAAACGTCCCGCCAAGGAACGCTTACGCTCCGGATTTACTACAGGAGCCTGTGCTGCGGCCGCAGCGCGTGCCGCAGCGCTCGGACTGGTTCACGGCGAGATTCCTGCCTCAGTGGAAACGCTGCTGCCAAACGGCCAGCGGGTCAACTTTACAGTGTATGAAAGCGAACTGCGCGAAGGAACCGCCCGTGCTGTAGTTATAAAGGATGCAGGAGATGATCCAGATTGCACTCACGGCGCCCATATGACGGTAGAGGTAAGCGTGCTGCCCTACCAAATTGATCAGGTGCAATTACGCGGCGGAATTGGAGTGGGGGTTGTCACACAGCCGGGGCTGGGCTTGGCGGTAGGCGGCCCAGCCATCAACCCTGTACCGCGGAAGAATATCGAGACCAACATAAGGGAAGCCGGCGCAAGCTTGTTGGAAGCAAACGGTTTGCTTGTGATTGTCAGCGTACCCGGCGGCGAAGACATGGCGAAGAAAACCCTGAATGCTCGGCTAGGTATTCTGGGTGGGATATCGATTCTGGGCACCACGGGCATTGTCAAGCCCTATTCCACCAGCGCTTTTCGCGCCAGCGTTGTGCAGGGTATTCAGGTCGCTGCCAATCAGGGCCACAACACTGTGGTGCTCACCACGGGTGGCCGTACTGAAAAATTCACCATGCAGGAACTACCTCATCTGGCGGAATCCTGTTTTATCCAGATGGGGGATTTTTTGCGTTACGCACTTGATGCCGCAAAGCGCTGTCAACTGGAGCAGGTAGTAATTGGCGGCATGGTGGGCAAGCTCACCAAAATGGCCCAGGGTGAAACCATCACCCACGCCAATCGCGCTGAAGTGGATACTGGTTTGCTGGCGGACATCGCGCAGGAGTTAAATGTGGGTGTCGAATTGTGCGACGCCATTCGCCAAAACCAAACCGCGCGCTTCGCCAGTGAGCAAATGCAAGCTCTGGGTTTGTCGGAACCGTTTCACCGGCGCTTGGCGGAACGGGTAGTCGGGACTCTGATACCCCGTTACCCCAACACATTCCGTCTCACCGTATTGGTGTGTGATTTTGACGGTAAAAAAATAGCGGAGGCTTCTTCCTCATGATGCATCGATGCGCGATTATCGGAGTGCTCGACAGCGGCAGCGAAAGTCTGTCTCACACTGCCCTCAAACGTCTGCGGGAAGCTGATGTGATTATCGGTGGCCATCGTGCCTTGGCGTTGCTGGCTGCAGAATTTAAATCTGGCAGCAGCACCTTCGATCTGACCGGAAAATTATCCCAGGTTCCAGAATGGATCCGGCAGACCCAGCAGGATGGTTTGCGTTGCGTGGTGCTCGCCACCGGAGATCCGCTGTGTCATGGCATCGCCGCCTATCTGCTCAGCCGTTTGTGTGTGGATGCGTTCGATATTCTGCCGAATGTGAGCACCATCGCGTTAGCCTGCGCCCGAGTAAGTCTGCCCTGGCAGGATATAGAAATCTGTTCAGTACACAGCAAAGATGCGGGCGAATGGACCGTGGGGGCCGATCCCACCCACGGTCTGTATGCATTGCGCCGCAGCTTCGCCCTGTACGACCGCGTTGCCATTTTGACAAGTCCATTCAATTCACCGGATCGCATCGCTCGCATGCTGGTTATGGAAAATATGGCGGAACAATTCCAGATGGCAGTGGTGACCGAACTGGAAACCGCCGAAGAAACTGTGGTGCGGGATATTCCCATCACCGAATTAGCGAAGCGGACTTTTGCTGATCCCAATGTGGTGTTGCTGTGGCGTTCTTCCCTACGTAAGGAACCCGTGTTGTTCGGTGTGGCGGACGATCAGTTCCACCAACGTTATCCGGAAAAAGGACTTATTACAAAACGGGAGGTCCGTGCTGTATCACTGGCCCGCATGCAACTGCGCATCAACAGTATTATTTGGGATATCGGCGCCGGTTCCGGCTCAGTGGGGCTGGAAGCCGCTCGGCTGTGTCCGCAGGGGCATGTCTACGCCGTCGAAAAAAACAAGCCAGACTGTGACAACGTGTTCGCCAATCGCGCCCAATGGGGCGTGCATAATTTCACACTGTTAAATGCTCGTGCGCCGGAAGGACTGGATCAGTGGCCTGATCCTGATGCGGTATTCATTGGCGGTTCCGGTGGCGAACTGGCGGAATTGATTACGTTAATCAGCCAGCGTTTGCGCAACAATGGTATGTTGGTGGTCAATGTGGTGACATTTGAAAATCTGGCAACTGCACTAGACGCGCTCAAGCAAGCCGAATTTCAATGGGATGTAACCCAGATTCAAACTTCTCGCAGCAAACCGATTCTGGATATGCAACGGCTGGCGGCAGAAAATCCCGTCTTCATTATAAGCGCCAGCAAAGGGGAACCGGCATGAGCGTGGGCAAACTGATAGGTGCATCTCTTGGGCCCGGCGATCCGGATTTGATTACCCGCCGCGCCTGGAGTGCATTACACGGTGGTGCCCGCTGGATGTGGCCCATTCGCAAAAAATCTGGTGAAAGCTATGCGCTGTCCATTGCATTAGCTGCGGGCCTGACACCACCGGACGACGGAATTCCGCAGGTATTCCCCATGACTCACGACGCGGAAATATTATCCCGCTATTGGCTTCTCGCGGCGCAAGCGGTACTACAGACGCTTAACTCTGGTCGAGACGTCGTGTTTCTGGTCGAAGGCGATGCCTCCACCTATTCCACCTTCGGCTATTTGGCCCGTACTGTGCGCGCACTCCAATTTGATGTGGTGATCGACACCATTCCCGGCGTATCTGCCTATCATGCTGCAAGCGCTCGTCTAGGTGAATCCCTGGCAGATACGGACGACACCGTTGCCATCATTCCGGCGGCCTATGGCATCGACTATGTGGAAGCCATCGTGCATCAGTTCGATACGCTGGTGCTTCTGAAAGTTAAACCATTACTGGACGATCTGATAGACTGGTTGGCGCAGCGCGATCTGTTGCAGCACGCACGTTTTGTGGAAAAGGCCGGTTCATCGGCAGAAAGGGTGGTGACCGATGTAGCTGCCCTGAGAGGCACCAAGGTAAATTATCTGTCGCTGCTGCTGGTGCGCAATCCCGAGCGCCAGCGCGGCGCCGTACAAAAAGGATGTCGCAAGAAGAATGAACAACCCGCTTGAACCTTCACTGCAAACCGTTTGTGTCGCATTGGTGGCCATCACCCGTCACGGCGCTAAACAGGTGGCCGCGCTAGCGCCTGCGTTACCAAGTGCACATGTTCTTGCATCGGAAAAAGTTGCCACTGACTTGGGTGACATTAACAACCAATGCCACATCTATACAGGTGCGTTGAAAGACGAAATTCCTTCGCTGTTTGCCAACTTCGATCAGATCGTATTTTTCGTGTCGCTTGGCGCCGTGGTGCGACTGATCGCACCCCATTTGCGGTCTAAAGACCAAGATCCCGGGGTGCTGGTGGTGGATGATGCCGGTGAATTTGTGATTCCCGTATTATCCGGTCATGTGGGTGGCGCCAATCAATGTGCCGAAGAACTGGCGGATCTGCTGTGTGCAAAAGCAGTACTCACCACGGCATCGGATGTGGGTAAGACCATCCCGGTCGACATTCTGGGGCGCGGACTGGGCTGGAAACTGGAAGCACCCAAGCTCAATGTCACACGAGTGTCTGCCGATGTAGTTAATGGTGAGCTCATTGCCTTTGTACAGGAAACCGGTTCGCCCTACTGGTGGACCAGACCCACGCCGCTACCCGGCAACATCCATCTGTTCAACGAATTTTCGCAGGTAGATCTTGCTCGTTATAAATCGGTGTTGTGGGTCACCCACGCTGATATTCCCTCTACCACGTGGCAAGAGCTGAACGAACGGTTGGTGGTTTATCGCCCTCCACGGGAGGCGGTATGAAAATAGCTGTTGGATTGGGTTGTGATCGTGGTGTGCCACTGGCATCCATACAGGCTGCTCTGAATGAAGCGTTGCAACTGATTGGCGCTACAATTGATGCTATCACCGTATTTGCTACTATCGACAGGAAGGCCGATGAAGTGGCATTTCTGCAGCTCGCAAAACAGCGCGCAATACCCTGGCGTTTTTATCCGGCCAGTGAGTTGGTCAAGGTGCCCGTACCCAATCCATCAGCCACCGTACTGCGTTACATGGGAACACCCGCCGTAGCCGAAGCAGCTGCATTGCTGGCAGCGCAGACTGATCAATCCCACTTGCTGGTGGAAAAACATAAATACCGTGGCGCTGATGGCAAGCATGTCACGGTTTCTCTAGTGAGGATGCCAACATGACTAACGCAGCACCAACAAACGGGAAGATTTTTCTGGTGGGTCTGGGGCCAGGCGATGTGGTACACATGACCGCTCGCGCACGTCAGGCGATTGCCGAATCCGACACTGTGATCGGCTATTCCACCTATATCAAACTAGTGAAGGATCTGCTCGACGATAAGGAAGTGATCCGAAAGGGTATGACCGAAGAACTAGATCGTTGCTATGAAGCGCTGGAACGGGCGCGGCAAGGCAAAACCGTGGCGTTAGTATCTTCCGGCGATAGCGGTGTATATGGCATGGCAGGCCCCACGTTCGAAGTATTATTCGAATCCGGTTGGAAGCCCGGTGAAGATGTCGATGTGGAAGTGGTTCCCGGAAGTTCCGCCATCAACGCCTGCGCTGCGCTGGTGGGGGCTCCGTTAACGCATGATGCCTGCACGATTTCACTATCGGATCTTCTCACACCATGGCCGGTCATTGCCCGCCGTTTAGAAGCTGCGGCAAAAGCCGATTTCGTATTGGCTCTGTATAACCCCAAATCCGGTCGGCGAACTGGTCAGATTGTCGAGGCACAGCGACTACTGTTACTCCATCGGAGTCCCGACACTCCGGTGGCACTGGTGAAATCGGCCTATCGACGCCGGCAACACATTGAATTAACGAGACTAGAGCGCATGGCTGACAGTGATATTGGCATGTTGACAACAGTTATTGTCGGCAATAGCAACACATTCGTGCGTGATGGGCTTATGGTTACACCGCGTGGATATGCCAATAAATATTCTATGGCAGATTCAGGATTGGTTGTGAAAGACGGGGAGCAATCTGGGCGTTCACTAAGCATGGGGCTGATTGGCTGGCGGGCGCTAGCCGCCGCGTGGCTTGCCGAGGACGAAAAGCGGACGTTACTAGATGCGGCTTCACGCTTCGATATGCCCTTCGCCGAAATTCTGGCCGCCGTGTCTCTCCATGGCGAAGAAAGTGGGTGCAGCTGGCAAGCCAGCGCTGTCGACGTAGAAGATTTTACCAAAGCGTTTAATTGGGCCCGTAGTTGGAATAGGTTACGCGTAATAGTGCGTAGCGAGGCCGGTAGCGTAGTGGAGTTACTGCTAACTGATCCTGATTTCCAATTTAAGGGTAATTGGCTCAACCTGATTTCTGACAGTGCCCATCTGCATGTACCCTGGAACAAGGTGATGTCAATATGGGTCGTGGCCCACCACGGGACCGTCCAAGGCCTATATTGCTGCGACGCCCGGGGCGGGCGTTTGCTTAACATGCAACCAATTGCAGCTACCATTGCTTTCGATCCAGTCGCAACTGCGCACCTCTTTCGCTTTTCCGCTATACAATGCGAAACCGAACAAGAGGAGGCCAGTGCGGATGTCGATTGAACCCTTGATCGTGACAACTGAGGTGCTTGAAAAGCCAAAAATGAGCACATATCGTCGTCATCTGCTAGTTTGCACTGGTCCACGCTGTACCACCAATGGTGAATCGCAAGATCTGTTCGATAGTCTTGGAGCCAAATTCAAGCAGGCAGGTATCGATCAAGGTGAGCTGCGTGTTAAGCGCACGCGCGCTTCTTGTTTCGCAACCTGCAAATCTGGTCCCCTTTTGTGCGTCCAGCCTGATGGTATCTGGTATTACAACGTCACCGAATCGAATCTCGATCGCATCATACAGGAGCATTTGGTGGGCGACCGGCCGGTTGAAGAATTGATATTTCATCGTGGAGCATCGCATGAAGACAGCTAATCGACTTTGGCTGGCGATGTTTGCAGATGCCAGGAATTTATCCTGCTTGGTTGTTGGCGCCGGGACGATAGCCGAGCGTAAAATTGATCGCCTGTTGGAAGCGGGAGCGCGGGTCACTGTAGTTGCTCCTGACGTGTCGCCTACTGTCTCAATAATGTTGAGTCAAGCCGGGATTCCGATTCGGCAACGCTGTTATCAGGATGATGACCTTGATGGACAGCAATTGGTGGTCGCCGCAACAAATGATGAAGAACTAAACGCTCACATCGCTCAGGTGGCGCGTGAACGAAATCTCCTGGTGAATGTGGCCGCGCCAGGTCATTTGAGTACGGTGATTCTGCCCAAAACTATCGATCGAACACCCATTCAGATTGCTATCACCAGTGGTGGAGCGTCACCCGCTTTGATGCGCCACTTATACCGGAAACTAAATTCAGCCTTACCCTTCGGTTATGGTCAGTTGGCGACGTTGTTGGCCGAATACCGAGCAAGAATTATTGAGCGCTTTGAAAACGTCCGAAGCCGCCGATGGTTTATTGATGAGATTATTGAGGGCTCAGTCGCCGAGCAGATATTTGCTGGACAGGTCGATCGCGCGAAAGAACTCCTCGAAAGCGCCTTGCTCGACAATGGATCTTCCTTTTCGGGAGAGGTGTATATAGTGGGAGCGGGTCCAGGCGATCCCGATTTGCTTACTGTACGAGCAGTTAGACTGATGCAGAAGGCGGATGTTGTCGTCCATGATCGATTAATCGGGCCTGCTATTCTTGGCCATGTGCGATCTGATGCAGAGAAAATCAATGTAGGCAAAGAACGTGATAATCACACCTACTCCCAAGAAGAAATCAATCGACTACTGATTTCGTTGGCGCGAGAGGGCAAACGCGTGTTGCGTTTGAAGGGGGGCGATCCCTTTGTATTTGGACGCGGTGGTGAAGAAATGCAGGCGCTCACCGAAGCTGGAATTAATTTCCAGCTGGTGCCGGGAATTACGGCGGCTTCTGGATGCGCAGCCTATGCCGGAATTCCATTGACACATCGAGATTGCGCTCATGTCTGCGTGTTTTTGACTGGTCATCTGCATGATGATCGCGTAGCCTTGGACTGGAACGCCCTTACCAAACCCGGACAAACCTTGGTGTTTTACATGGGGGTTTATAATTTACGTAGTATCGGAGATGGGCTGCTTAGCCAAGGTATGTCGCCATCGACACCGGCCGCAATCATCATTGATGGCACGCTCAAGACTCAGCAAGTCATTGCTACAGAATTCGGCCGGTTATTGGAAATGCCACAGAAGAGGATTTCCAAGGCACTTTTGATCGTTGGCGAAACTGTGAAGTTCAGCGAGCATTATTCACCCGTTGCATCTCTGCCAAATTGAGTGGAACTTAGTTCAAGCTCGCTGTTATTGCCGTTAATTGATGCCAGAGAATGGGATGAGCAATATCGAATCGTCGCTGCAAGATGGGACCATTGGCATTTCAGTTGTGGCAGAATTAACGGCTCTACTTTTCCGCGATTGTTCAGTTCTGCTTACCAAACACCGTCTGTGAATCTGATGCAGCCTTGGTGATTCATTTGCTAACAGGCTGTTGATAAACCACTGCGCTTGCAAATACTGCGTTAAAAATGAGCTCAAAATCCGCATTTGCTATTTGTACACTTCGATTTTTCGCCCATTTTTTGCCTTGTCTTTGTGGCGCTCATAAAGTTTTTCAACAGCCTGCTAAAGGTCGTCAGATTCGCATTGAAAGTTAAAAAAGCGGAAAATCCGAGCGTGATCGCACTTCAGCTGCGCTGAGTGATCGACATGATGAGCTTATACATCATACGGTTGAGGTTTTTCTCGAGTGTACCGGAGTACTGGTGGCAATTGTGCACCTGACGATGGCACTGAATTTAGCAGTCCAACGTGTTCTTTGTGATCGCCGGGCGCTTACGCACGAAGGAGATTCTGCGTGAAAAAGTCAAAATTTACCGATAGTCAAATCCTGGGCATCCTCAAGCAGGCTGAATCAGACACCCCTGAACCGCCCCGGGTTTCGTGGAGGCTCCAATCTTTGAGAGAATGGAGCCATGAAGAAACTACCCAAGTATTCCCCTGAAGTCCGCGAACGCGCTGTCCGTATGGTACAGGAGCACCGTGGCGAGTACCCCTCCCTTTGGGCGGCAATTGAGTCCATCGCCCCGAAGATCGGCTGTGTGCCCCAGACCCTACATGGGTGGGTTCGCCAGTCCGAGATCGATCACGGCGTCCAGAACGGCGTCAGCTCCGAGGAACGTGAGCGCATCAAGGCCCTGGAGCGAGAGGTTAAGGAGCTACGACGGGTTAACGAGATCCTGAAGTTAGCCAGCGCGTTTTTCGCCCAGGCGGAGCTCGACCGCCGTCTGAAGTAGTCAATGCGTTTATCGATCAGCACCGGGATACCTACGGGGTCGAGCCGATCTGCAAGGTGTTGCAGGTTGCTCCGTCAGGATATCGACGACATGCCGCACGGCAACGCAATCCATCACTCCATTCTGCCCGTACCCAACGGGACGAGTTGTTGATGCTGCACATCCAGCGGGTCTGGGAGGACAACATGCAGGTGTATGGTGCCGACAAGATCTGGCGGCAACTGAATCGCGAGGGTGTGTCGGTTGCACGTTGCACGGTGGAACGGCTGATGCGGCGTCGACAGCTACAGGGTGTGCGTCGCGGTAAGACAGTTCGAACCACCATCCAAGACGGTGCAGCCATCTGCCCGCGTGACAAGGTCAACCGACAGTTCAAGGCCGACAGGCCCAACCAGTTGTGGGTTTCCGACTTCACCTATGTCTCGACCTGGCAGGGCTGGTTGTATGTGGCCTTTGTCGTTGACGTTTTCGCCCGCCGCATTGTCGGTTGGCGCGTCAGTACGACGATGCAGACCGACTTTGTGCTGGATGCATTGGAGCAGGCACTACATGACCGTCGACCGAGCGGAGACAAATCGCTGATTCACCATAGCGACAGAGGATCGCGATATCTCTCCATTCGCTATTCTGAACGGCTCGCCGAAGCGGGCACCGAGCAGTCAGTCGGGAGTCGTGGTGACAGCTATGACAACGCGTTGGCAGAGACCATCAACGGGCTCTACAAGGCCGAATTGATTCACCAACGTGGACCTTGGAAAACGAGGGAATCCGTGGAAATGGCAACGCTGCAATGGGTGCACTGGTTCAACCACTACCGGCTGCTCGAACCCCATCGGATAGATACCTCCTGCAGAAGCTGAGGCAAACTACTGGCAGCTATTCGAAAGCAATGAAAAGCGAGCGGCCTGAACTTAAACCAAACAGCCTCCGCAAAACCCGGGGCGGTTCATTCACCGCTTCGTCGCAGATTGAGCTTCAGTAGTTATTGGGGAAAAGGGCTAACCAAGGGTCGAAAGTGCAGCTTCCAATTTTTCCCATCTGTTTGGAATGGGTAGGCCAAAGCGTAAGCGATGCCAATTGGGAAAGCGTCGAATCCAGACTGCCTGCCGGGCCAGAGACTCAAACCAAAATTGGCATTGATCTAATGGCAATATGGCGCTGACAAAGAGTGATGTAATATCGAATCTCTCTGCCGGAATGTAGCGGGTTAGCAAATTGTGCAAGCGTTCTGCATCTTTGATGAGACGTAAACGTTGATGTTGATGCCAGAGGCAATCTCTCAGCGCTTGCGCACCAAGCCAGGCTGTTGGGTGACTGATGGCCCAGGGACCTAGACGTTCTAACAGTTGCTGTCGGATATTGATGTTACCCAATACAAAGCCCAGCCGAATACCTGCTAGACCAAAAAATTTGCCAATAGAGCGCAGCACGAGAATGGGCTGGCTGGGCTGCAGGTGTGGCGTCAGCGAACAAGTTGGGGTGGCGTCCATAAACGCTTCATCCACAATTAGCCAGCCTTGGTGACATTCCAGCGCTTGCGCCAGACACAGCAATGTTTTCGGAGAATAGAGTGTGGCGGTGGGGTTGCTGGGATTGATCACGATGACTACATCCGACTGCCGCAGCGATTCGCTATCCGGCAGGGTGTCGTAGTAGCAGACCTGATGGCCACTTAGTTGCCACCTGTGACGATATTCCTCGTAAGATTCCCGGGCGATCCAGACCCGTCTGGGCGTGAATAGGGGCGGCAATTGCTGAATAGCCCACTGACTGCCAGGAATCGGTAGGGCGGGGCTGCCATAGTAATGCAATGCTGCCTGTTCCAGCTCCCCGTCAGCTTCCGGCAGGCGTTGCCAGATCTCTTGCGGAATCGGAGGCACTGGCCATACATAGGGTGATATACCGGTAGAAAGGTCCAGCCATGATGAGCGGGGAATGCCGTAGCTTTTAACTGCGGCGTTCAAATTTCCACCATGTTGAAGCGCTGAGCAATTCATAGCCATTCCACCACCCCGATTAGAATCAGCATTACCATCAGCGCGCGGTCCACCAGATGATTGCTGCGAAGAATGTCCGCTACTTCGGGGGTCCTATCACCACCAAACCAGGGCTTATCCGTAAGTATGCCGTGATAGGAGGCCGGTCCACCTAAAACGAGGCCCAGCGCGCCCGCGCCGGCGGTCATCACAGGGCCTCCGTTTGGACTTTTCAACAGGCTGGCTTGGGTGCGCCAGCAGTCTAGAGCCAAAACTGTATTACCAGCAATGGCGTAGGTAAGCGCGCAAAGTCGCGCTGGGATGATATTCAACGCATCATCGATATGGGCAGCTGACTTGCCAAAATATTCGAAACGCTCGGTACGATAACCCCATAGAGCGTCCAAAGTATTGGCTAGACGATAGAGAACTACGCCCGGTGTTCCCGCGACAACAAACCAAAACAAGGCGCCAATGATGCCGTCGTTGGCGTTTTCCAGTACCGACTCAATGGTTGCACGAGTGCAACCAACGTCGTCCAGCTGGCCAGTGTCGCGGCTGACAATCATGCTAGTATGGAAACGGGCATTTTCGAGATTATTTTGCTGCAGGGCATCGCGTACCCGCACAGAATGTTCGAACAGACTCTTGCGACCAACAGCCAGATAGAGCAACACGCAATCCACTAAAAAACCTATCGTGCTGTGATGGGCCAACCAAGCCAGCGCCATGAAGGGTAAAACGATCAGGATCCAGGCCATCAACCCGTTTCTCAGACGTTGGCGTCCATCGCCTCGATTCCAACGTAATTCCACCCAGTGCGCTAGGCGTCCGAAACTCACCAACGGGTGTGCCTTCTTCGGCTCCCCCAGAATCTGGTCCAAACTCAGTGCAATCAAGATTTTTATCAATACAATGGACACAACATTAGATACCGATACTTAAAAAGGATTTCAGTATACCATGACCGCCAAAACTCTAATGGTGCAGGGCACCACCTCTGATGCAGGTAAATCGACTTTGGTTGCGGCTCTGTGTCGAATCTTCAAGCGCCAAGGATTGGCAGTTGTTCCGTTTAAACCCCAGAACATGTCGTTGAACAGCGCGGTGACGGTGGATGGCGGTGAGATAGGTCGTGCGCAGGCGTTGCAAGCACAGGCAGCTGGATTGGATCCAGTGGTGGACATGAACCCGGTGCTGCTCAAGCCCACCACGGACATCGGTGCACAGGTGATCATTCATGGAAAAGCCCGTTATCAGATGAACGCGATACAGTATCACGGATACAAAACCATCGCCATGAATGCAGTGCTGGAAAGTCATCAGCGTCTGCAACAGAAATATGAACTAATTGTGGTGGAAGGCGCTGGCAGTCCAGCTGAAATCAATTTGCGTGATCGCGACATTGCCAATATGGGCTTTGCTGAAGCGGTAGATTGTCCCGTGATCCTGATCGCGGATATCGATCGTGGTGGTGTATTTGCCCATCTTGTTGGCACACTTGCCCTGCTGAGCGAGTCTGAACAGGCTCGAGTGAAAGGTTTCGTTATCAACCGTTTTCGCGGTGATATCAAACTGCTGCAATCTGGGCTGGACTGGTTGAAGCAGCGTACAGGAAAACCGGTGATCGGAGTGTTGCCTTACCTGCACGGGCTGCATATTGATGGCGAAGATGGCATCAACAAGATTGATGTCGAAAAATCCTCTATGGAAAAAATTACGGTGTTAGTGCTGGTGTTTCCACGTATAAGCAACCATACGGACTTTGATCCCCTGCGCCTTCATCCACAGGTGGAATTCCATTATGTGGGGTCGAATCAGAAACTCCCACCCGCCGATCTGATCATTCTACCCGGCAGCAAGAACACCATCGCTGATCTATTGTGGATGCAGCAGCAGGGTTGGGATGAGCACGTTAAAAAGCATCTGCGTTTTGGTGGCAAAGTCATGGGCATCTGCGGCGGTTTTCAGATGCTGGGGGAAGTGTTGTACGATCCGCTTGGAATTGAAGGCCAACAGTTACAGGCACAAGGGCTGGGTCTGTTGGAAATGACGACGGAGCTGCGGCCTGAAAAGCTGTTGCTGCGGCGTCAAGGTGCACTATTACTGTCCGAAACACCCTGCGAAGGTTACGAAATTCATTGCGGGATCAGCAGCGGCCGAGTGCTGGAGCAACCTTTGATACGTTTTAATGATGGTGCGGTGGATGGTGTCATTTCCGACTGCCAGCAGATACTGGGAACCTATCTCCATGGCGTTCTAGATAACGGTCCGGCGTTGGAAGTGATTTTAGCCTGGGCTGGACTGAAGCAGGTGACTCGTTTCGACTATAACTCTGATCGCGAGCGTCAGATTGATCGTCTGGCGGATGTAACGGCGCAACATCTGGATTTGAAAGTATTGGCTGACATTATAGGGATTGCCTGAAAGCGGGTATCCCGCTGCTAATTGAGGTAAAATCTCTTCCCTATTTTATAAGTAAATTGCCTTCATGGCTGCAAGTTAGTGCCAATATTCCCTACGAATGATGATCAAAATAATGTTCGGTCGGATCAATTTGAAAACGCAGCTCTTGAATACCCGCAGCCGTTTGATTCTTCTTTTGGGGCCGCAATCGTCCAAACGAATAACGTAAATGATTTTCACTTGAAGAAAACAATTAAAATAATGCGTCCGAACAAATCGCGATCAACGCATAATGGATAGACGTTGGTGGATCAACTTCCCGTCCAGCTCTGCCTGCTGACGGATGAGTTCAATATAGGCTAGAAAAAGGTGCTTCGGGGTCACCTATTATTGCACCATCGTGACCAGGCGGCGTTACAGCTCATCAAGGCTGAGGCCGGCGCCGGGGAGTTGCTATCCGGCTTTTGCGCATCCACGGTGTTGGACGCTGAACAGATGCCGGCTTGTTTGCAAGCAAAATTAATGCTCATGTAGTATCCGGTATGCAGCGCAAAGCGGCGGATTTATCCGATGCGAAGATTGTCAAAAACACTCGTTATGTGACTGGCGAGACTGCATCCTTCTCTGAGGGTGCCTACTCAGTAGGTGTGACTGCACAGCAGATGCCGGGAGGGATAAGCAAGATGTTACGCAGTAACGCACTGGAAGGACGAGCTTCTCATTGGGTGATTAATGGATCAAATTGCGAATCCATCACGCTACGAGAGGATCATATCTCTCCATTTGTTATTTTGAAAGGCTGTCGAAGCTGGCATAGAGCCATCTGCCGGGAGTCGTGGCATTCGCAATGCAGTTGCCGAGACAATCAACGGACTCTACAGGGCTTAACTAGGGCCTGTTAACACTAATTCTGATAAAATGCGCGGATGGAACTGACATCTGCACAATTAAAAAATATCGAACCTCTACTGCCACGCCAAAGAGGGAACGTTAAGTTGTCCAACTTGGATGTGCTTAATGCAATCTTGTATGTAGCCGAACATGGCTGCAAGTGGCGCGGCCTGCCAGCCTATTTCGGCAACTGGCACAGCATTTATACAAGAGCGAATCGTTGGGCCAAAGGCGGCGTGTTAGACCGTGTTTTTCTGGCGCTACAGGAAAATGACATTATTTCGCTGCAAATTGACCATGTGTCACTGGATAGCACGATCATTAAAGTGCATCCAGATGGCACAGGAGCGTTAAAAAAAACGGTGCTCAATCTATCGGTAAATCTCGAGGTGGATGGACTACCAAAATTCACATGGTTGCGGCCGATGCCAGAACGGCCATAGCGTTTTCATTGTCGCCAGGTCAGGTTCATGATGTCGCAGAAGGCCGAAAACTTCTTAATACACTGGACGTGGAAAAATTTGAAGGAATCACGGTCATTATGGACAAAGCCTATGAAGGCGATGAAACACGGCAACTGGTATTTGATCTTGGAATGACGCCAGTGGTGCCGCCCAAAGAAAACCGCATTGCGGTCTGGGAATACGACAGGGAAATGTACAAGAAGCGCAACGAAGTCGAAAGATTGTTCAGACGACTGAAAGGATTCAGGCGAATATTTTTCCGGTTTGAGAAGCTGGATGTCGTATTCAAATTTTTCGTTAATTTCGCGTTAATTGTAGACAAGCTGGTTAGTGTTAACAGGCCCTAATTCGCCGTCATGTCCTTTGGACAGCGAGGGGGTCCTTGGGGGGCGGCATCGCTGCAGTGGGTACACTGCTTTGGCCATCATTGGCGGTTTGAGTCAATCAGGCATATCCTGACGGCTGAAGCAGTGGCAAATTACTGACAGCTACGCGCAGAAAATGAGAATCGTGAGACTTGAACGTAACACAAACAGCTTCCACTAAAATCAGGGATGGTTTTACTATTAACCCGGCTCTCGAATAGATCTGATGCAATGCGCGCATGGAAAAAATTGATGCACGAAAATTACCCGATGCAGCGCTAGAAGAAAAGCGGCGTCAGGCCGTTCATCTGAGCAAGCAAGGAATGACGAGGGCAGCTATCGGCGAGATCGTTGGCGTTCATGCTGATACTGTTGGCCGATGGCTGAAGGCGTATGCGACAAGTGGCGGTAGCGCGCTGAAGTCAAAACGACGAGGCGGACGGGTTGGAGAAGTGCGTCTTCTTGACGCGGAAGAAGAACGGAAAATTCGCGCCCAGATAATCGATAAGACACCCGATCAGCTAAAAATGTCATATGCGTTGTGGACAAGTCAGACTGTGCAAGAGCTGATTGCAAGGGAGACTGGTGTTGCCTTGGCCGTTCGTACGGTAGGTGAATACCAGAAGCGCTGGGGCATGACACAGCAAAAGCGGGCTTACGAACAACGGGCACCAGAAGTCAAAGCATGGCTGGAAGAAGAATACCCCGCGATCCAAGAGCGCGCGAAGCAGGAAGATGCCGAGATTTACTGGGGCGACGAGACAGGCTTGCGCAATGACTGCCAGCATGAGCGGGGTTATGCGCCCAAAGTCAAGACGCCGGTTATTCGCCTGAATGCGAAGCGTGAATCGATCAATATGATTTCGGCGATCACCAATCAAGGCAAGGTCCGGTTCCGGATATTTGACGGCAAAATGAATGCAGATGTTTTGATTGATTTTATGATGCGCCTTCTCAATGAAGCGAATCGAAAGGTATATTTGATTCTGGATGATCTGCGGGTGCACCATGCCAAGACGGTCAAGGAATGGCTGGAGGAACACAAAGAAATGATTCAGGTATTCTATTTTCCGGCGTATTCACCCGAACTAAATCCGGACGAGTATTTGAACTGCGATCTTAAAGCTAGCGTGCATAGTGGAATGCTTGCGCGGAGCAAGGAACAATTGACGCAGAAAACTTCGGGGCACATGCATATGCTGCAGCGCAAACCAAATCGTGTGCGCAAATATTTCAAACACGAAAAAATTCGCTATGCAGCATAAGCGATGTATTCGTGTGCCGGGTTAATAGGTATAACTCCCAGTACGTTCGGTGACGAAAAAATGAGATTGTTTTTAGACATTGATGGCGTCATCTTAGATTTGGATAAAGAATTCGAAAACTTCACCAATGCATTTCTCAAAAAAGAGTTCCGCAGAAAACGAATAGGGTCGTTGACAATATCTGATTGGCAAAAAATCTGGATAAATTTCTTGGACGATAACAGCTCTGGCCATCTTACACCAAAGTTCGATGTGCAAAAATTCAACACTCTTACAAGAAAATCGGAAGTTATTTTATTGACAGCATTTCCCGAATCATGTCGAGCCAAGAGAGTAAAAAACCTATCGAATATTGGCTTGATATACGATGAATTACATTTCCACAATAAAACTGTTGATCAATATAAAGCTGATATAATATCTCGAATTGCCACCAAGGAAGAATGTTTCATTTTCATGGATGATCTGAAATGTGAGTGCGATCAAGTAAAAGATCAATTCACTAATGCATTGGTATACCTTTCTAAGAATGATTATGTTGACCATGATGAAGATGTAAGTGTCTATGAACTTATTGATGTCTTAGAAGAACATAGCGCGTAAAGTCGAAGGTAGATCTTGATTTGCCTTAATGTAGACGTTAGATGCTCTCTCAAAAATCAAGGCAATTTTTGGTAATACGATAGAGTTTTTGTCCATCCCATTGTGTTCGGTGGTGAAGCATATCCCCAGATAGCCAGCAGTAACTTTCGCATGATGGCGACGATGGCCTGTATAGGTTTCTTGCCGGTGGTGATGAATTTCTGGTAGTAGGCGGCGACGTTCTTGTCGCACCGGCGGGCGACCAATGCAGAAAAGTAGAGAGCCTCGCGCAGATAGCGGTTATCTGCTTTGACGATGCGTCTGGATTTGTGTGTAGAGGTGGCGGATTCCTAGTGTCCGGGATCCAGTGCGGCATAGGCCCCCCCCGGTGTCAGGATGATCCTGCCCAGCTCCAACGGA
>JABLXQ010000062.1 GCA_013178375.1 Gammaproteobacteria bacterium | reverse complement strand
AATGCGCCGGGACTCCAGCAGGGATCTGCTCACCGCACCCATCGGCTCCACCCTCACCCGCATGACGATTCCGACTGTGATCGGCATCGTCGCCATTCTGTTTTTCAATCTGGCGGACACCTATTTCATCGGCCTGATGGGCCCGGCGGAACTGGCGGCAGTGAGCTTCACCTTTCCCGTCTGCGCGATGCTGATGAACGTATCGATGGGACTGGGCATCGGCACGGCCATCCATATTTCCTCGCGCATCGGCAAGGGCGAACTGGCGGAGGCCCGCCGCACCGCCGCCCACGCGCTGATGCTGGCAGTGACCATTGCGATTCCGGTGGGACTGCTCGGCATCCTCACCATCGATCCGTTTTTCCGCCTGCTGGGGGCCGACAGCGCCACCATCGACCTGATCCGCGACTACATGGGGCTGTGGTACGCCGGCTTTTTCCTGCTGGTGATTCCCATGGTGGGCAACAGTGTGATCCGCGCTACCGGCGACACCAAAACGCCGAGCATGATCATGGGCATCGCCGGGCTGTGCAACGGCGTGCTGGACCCGCTGCTGATTTTCGGTATCGGCCCGTTTCCCGAACTGGGTATCCAGGGCGCGGTGATCGCCACGCTGGTGTCCTGGCTGATATCGGGCATTGCCGTTCTGCACGTGCTGATCAAACGGCTGGAACTGATGGCACCTGCCGATCTGCTGGGGCCAAAACTGGCGCACTGGCGTTCGATCCTGCGGGTGGCCGTCCCTGCCACCACCACCAATCTGATGACGCCCCTGGCCGGCGCCGTGCTGACTGCAATGGCCGCCCGTGAAGGCGTGCACGCAGTGGCGGGCTACGGTGTGGGCACCCGGCTGGAGGCCATCGCCCTGTTGGTGATCATGGCGCTGTCGTCGGCGCTGACACCCTTCGTCGGGCAGAATTTCGGTGCCGGCCAGATCGACCGCATCCGCACGGCAGTGAAAAGCGCGCTGCTGTTCACGGTGGGGTGGGAATTGTTGATGGCACTGCTGCTGTTCGTCGGCGGCGATCACCTGGCAGGCCTGTTCAGCGAAGATCCGGAAACCCGCGTTGCCATCGTCTGGTACCTGTGGCTGGTGCCGCCCAGCTACGCATTCCTGGGTATTGTCATGCTCAGCTGCTCCGCCCTGAATGCGCTGCACCGCCCCATGTACGGCACCCTGATCAGCAGCCTGCGCCTGTTCGCCCTGGCGGTGCCGCTGGCCTGGCTGGGGGGCTGGCTGTATGACACGCCGGGGCTGTATGCCGGCGTCGCGCTGGGCAACGTGCTGGCGGGCGTAGGCACCTTGCTGTGGTTAAGACCCTATTTGCGCCGGCTGGAATCACCGGCCTGACACCACATTGCCACCGGGATCTGATACTGTTGCCCTTCTGGTACAGTAACCGCTTCCGGCTCTGTAACCTGCATTCCGCTCAGTCAGGAAGTCGCCCATGACGGATTCCCCACGCACCCCCGGCCCGGACTTTCCGGGTGACACCCGCGCAACGCCCCCCGGCTGGTTCAAACGCACCCGCACCGGCGGCGGCGTATTCCTCACCACCCTGTTCGATTTTTCCTTTTCCAAATTCATCACCGTGCAGATGTTCCCGGTGCTGTACGGCGTGATCCTGGCGTCGACGCTGATGGGTGTGATCTACCTGACGGTGGAAGCGTTTTTCACGTCCTGGTGGCGCGGATTGTTCTATCTGTTCGTGGCGGGGCCGATCGGATTCATCACCGTGGCCACCATCACCCGGGCGCTGATGGAGTTTTATATCGTGGTCTTTCGCATCGCCGAAAACATGGACGAGATCCGGGTGATCACCGAACGCTTTTCCGGCATATCGCAGGGAGTGGAATCCATGCGCGACCTGACGCGGCTGATTCCATTCTGGAAAACAGCGGGCAGCAAGTCGGGCGAAAATGCAGACAAGCCCGACAAGCCTAAACGCAAGAAGGATCAGAACTGGCCTTACTGATCGCCCGCTGATAAATAAGCTGGCCGTTACTTGCCGCCCAGTAGAATGCGGATGGCGACACAGGCTTCTTCCAGCTGGCGGGCATCGGGTTTCATGCCGCTGATCATTTCGCTGTAAACGCAGGATTCACCCAAGCGCACCATGAAATACGACAGGCTTTCCACACTCAGCGGCGGCTTGATGCGGCGCGCCTTCACTTCCTGCTCCAGCAATTCCGTATTCAGCGCCACCGCACGGGCATGGATGGTGGAATCATTGGACGTGAGCACCCGCAGTGCGTACGCGGGATCCTGCGACATGAACTGGCGCAGGGATTCGGATTTCATGATGTCGAGATTGACGCGCCTGAATACATCCACCATGAAATCAACGCCCTTGCCGGTGGCCTGATCCAGCGCGCGGTCCACCAGCGGCTGGTAGGTGGACCAGAGAATTTCGCCCATCAACAATTCCTTGTTGCCCACCCAGCGGAACAGCGTGGCACGGCTGACACCGAGGGTTTCCGCCAGCGATCCCAGATTGAGTCGCTCGCCCTGCAGCCACAGCGAACGCGCACGCTCGAAGACATCCAGCGGCGTGACGCGCGGTTTATCCGTTTTTTTTTGCAGAGCCTGTTTCAGTGGGGTATTACGACTGGCCACGCTGGCTTACTCCTTTACTGCGGTTTGCCGGTGCGCTCGGGCCAACAGACAGGCAAACGCGACCCCGGCAAAGCACCGTCCAACAAACGGCTTTCCTTAAGGGCGCAGAATACATCCGGACCGCACACATGTCAGGAGAATTTATGCAGAAAAAAACGCCGCACGCCACAGCGGCTGAAATGAAAGCAACTCCGTCTGCAATGGACTTTTTTAATGTAGGGGATTTAACAGGCTGTTGAAAAACGTTACGAGCGCAGCAAAGACAAGGCAAAAATGGGCGAAAAACCGGAGTTTACATAGAGTAAATGAGGATTTTGAGTCCATTTTTAACGCAGTATTTGCAAGCGCAGTAGTTTTTCAACAGCCTGTTAGAGAGTGCCGCAACCGGATCAACCAGCTGCGGCATCGCGGGTCAGGATGCGAGAAGGGATCAGGCGCGGACGGCGCTGCTGGAATATTCCACCAGTTCGCGTTCTTCTTCCGCCTTCAACTGCACCAGACACTCATTGACGGTGCGGCTGATGCAGGTGGAATTGCGGATCAGCTCCATTTTCGGCCAAGTGCTGGTTTCGCCGTTGCGGATAAAGCGCCCCACATCCGCCGGGGTGGCGTTGGACAGAATCTTGAAGATATTGCCCGGCTGGCGCGGCGGCACGATATTGATGTCGCCCGCGTATTTCTGCGACAGCATGGAATGCACCTTGTCCACCAGCAGCGCAGCACTCTGGTTGGTGATCTTGTTCTTGGCGTAATCCAGCCCGTGATTGATGTTGTAGCGCACGTTGTTCACCAGCATGTCTTTCACATAAGAGGCAAACGTGTGCTCACTTTCGGCGCGGGACAGGAACGGCACCACGTGCGGGTTGGTCTGGCTGACGATGGAGTGGTTTACGCCGTAAATCCGCGCCAGACGCTGGATGGGCAGATCGTTCTTGATGGAACCGTCCACCCACTGCCGCGACGGAATGTAGGGCACCTTTTCGCCATTGATGTTTTTCGCCCACAACATCACCGGCGGATACACATAGGGGATGGCGCAGGACGCCAGCGAAGCCTTGCGGATCAGCACGTGCGGGGAAGTCACCGCGTTGAGCAGGCGCGATTCCTGGTGCGGATCAGCCGGCGACACGGTGATATTGATGCGACGGCCGGTGCGCTTGTAGGCTTCCTCGAAGGTCAGGTCCTTCACGTTGCGCTCCAGCGCAAGCTCCAGTTGCGCCGGGTCCAGCAGGCCTTTGCCGCGCAGGGTGCTGCGCCAGCCGGTCATGCGGAACGCTTCCACGAAAATGTACTCGGGATCGAGCATGATCTTCAGTTCTTCATCGGTATGGGTTGCCACGACCGACGCCATGATGGAACCGGCGCTGGAACCGGAAATGATGTTCGGCAGCAGTCCGCATTCCCACATGGATTTGAGCACGCCCAGATGAAACAGGCCGAGGGCGGCACCGCCACTGAGCATCAGCGCGGACTGGCCAAACGCCTGCTGGGTGCGCTCGAAAAATTCCAGTTTCTGCACCAGGGAAAAATTGGGTAACTCGACTTCCGCAATCCAGCGCAGGCTGGCGCAGACTTCGGTGAGGTAATCGGTGATGAGCTTCTTGGTGCCGAAATAGCTGTATTCGTACAGGACAGGATTGGCGATGCGGCCGAGGTTACCGTGCAGGCCTTCGTTGATGTAGAACGCCAGCTGGTTGACGTCACCCCGCTCGCGGGCGGTGCGCAGTTCGTTGAAGCGCAGCCGGATCATCTTGTAGTCGTAATGCGGTGACGCGTCTTCCTCTTTCCACTCTTCAGTGCCGGAAAGACGATCGTATTCCTTGGCGGCATCACTCCAGGCAACATAGTCCTCGGCGCTTTGCATCGCTTCCAGACAGGCCTTCAACGCTCGCTTCATTCTTACCCCCTGTACCACTTCAATTCGTCAGAGTGCGCAATGTCAGCTGTTATTGGATGATCTATCGCTTCCTGGCGATGCGTGTCACGAAGGTGCGTATCGTGAAGTCCCTTGTGTCCCGGTTGGGTGACCAACAATTCACCCGAGTGTGCCGAAACACGGTTCGCCAATATATGAAGCAATTGAATCAATTTGTAAACCAAGAACCCGGGCATATACAGACCATAAAGTCACGTCTGCAAAACCCAATAGTCACAGTATAGTCCGCCGGTATTGCGACAAGATCAAAAAAAGAACAATCAAGGAGTTAACCGGGCGATGGGTGGAGGCGTTGCCCGGCCGGGAGTGGAATCAGCCCGGGTTCAGGTAGGTGTGTACGTAGGAGCAGGATGCCTTGATGGTCAGGCCCTGGGCGCGGGCCCAGGCGAGCCCGGCTTCCACCAGCAGGACGGCGATGCCGCGGCCGCGGGCCGAACCCGGCACATAGGTATGGTTGAAATCCACGGTGGACCCGCTCAGGCGGTAAGTCATTTCCGCCTCGCCACTGCCGGTGTCGCAGACGAAGCGGGATTTGTCCGGCTGGTGAATGACAGTGGGTGCGGATGCGGCGGTCATGGGCGGAGTCTCAGCGGTCCTGTTCCAGCAGATGCTCCGACAATTTCTTGCGGATGTCAGCGGGAATGGGCACGGATTTGCGGGAATGCTTGTCGAAATTCACCATGGTGGCGGACCCGGTGGCGCACAGCTTGCCATCCTGCCAGGCTTCCTGGCCCACCAGTACCGAGGAGGTGCCGATACGCAGCACGTAGGTACGAATTTCGACAGGCTTGCCGAAGAACATTTCTTCCAGGTATTCGAGTTCCAGCTTCACCAGCACCAGGCTGACTTCTTCGGTGGACAGGCTGGGATTGAAGATGCGCAGGATGGATTCGCGTCCCTCCAGGAACCAGACCGGCAGCACGGTATTGTTGATGTGCCCCAGTGCGTCGGTGTCGCAGAAGCGGGGGTTGATGCTGAGGGAGAACATTACATGGGACGCTATCATTGTTATTCCACTGACTGGTGAAACCGGAGGCATGGTCAAACTATAAACAGACCAGAAACCCGAACGGGCGAATTATACACGCAGAGGAGCGCCACTTGCTGCCATCGGGGCAATTTTGGCGACGCAAGGCAACGAAACGTCCGCAGCGTAGACGCGCAAATAATGGATTCGGCAGGGATTATCCGTCATAACGGCGGGAGTGGGTATTCCTGGTGCACTGGACTATGATGGGCAAATCCAGACTGTCAGGAGACACCCGCCATGCCGCCCAACACGCCCCTCGCCAACCCACCCATCGTGCTGGTATTAGCCGGCCATGACCCCAGCGGCGGCGCCGGCATCCAGGCCGATATCGAAACCCTCACCAGCCTCGGCTGCCATCCCTGCACCGTGATCACGGCCCTCACCGCCCAGGACACCCAGAACGTAAAGGATTTCCAGCCGGTGCCCGCCACCTTCCTGGTGGAGCAGGCCCGCGCCGTGCTCGAGGACATGCCGGTGGCGGCGTTCAAGATCGGCATGACCGCGAGCGTGGAAAACGCTGAGGCCATACATACACTGTTGCAGGATTACCCCGGACTGCCGGTGATTTTCGATCCGGTACTGGCGGGCGGTGGAGGCGGCTCGCTGGCACGGGAAGATCTGGAGCAGGCGCTGATGGATCTGCTGGTGCCGCTGACCACGGTGATCACCCCCAATTCGGTGGAAGCGCGCGCCCTGTGCAGCGATGCCGACACGCTGGAAGCCTGCGCCCAGCAGTTCATGGCCCAAGGGGCAGAGTATGTCTTCATCACCGGTGGCCACGAGAACACCAGCCACATCGTCAACCGGCTGTGGGGGCATCGCAAGTTCATCAGCGAATACCAGCAGGCCCGCCTGCCGGGCGAATATCACGGTACCGGCTGCACGCTGGCCTCTGCCATTGCCGGCTACGTGGCTCACGGTGCGCCGGTGCCCACTGCGATTCGCGACGCCCAGGCCTACACGGCGCGGACCGTGGCGAATGCGCGCCGGCTGGGGATGGGGCAGCTGATTCCGAACCGGCTGGCCTGGTGCAACACCCAGGATCAGTCGGGCTGAGTGACGCTGATGATGGTTTCCGAACAGAGCGATATCCGTGTGAAACTGCGTGGCCTGTATGCCATCACGGACCCGAAACTGACACCGCCGCAGACCATGCTGCAGCAGGTGCAAGCAGCGCTGGCCGGTGGCGCCCGCATTATCCAGTTGCGGGACAAGTCGTCGGATCGCGCCCTGCGGTTGCGGCTGGCGCAGCAGTTGCGGGATTTGACGGCGCGGCATGATGCCCTGCTGATCATCAACGACGACGCAGAGCTATGCCGGGTGGTGCAGGCGGATGGCGTTCATCTGGGGCAGGACGATATGACGCTGGTGCAGGCGCGGGATCTGCTTGGGCCGGGCTTTATTATTGGCGCCACCTGTCATGGGTCGGTGGAACTGGCGGAGCAGGCATTGCAGGACGGGGCGGATTATCTGGCGTTCGGGCGTTTTTTTGCGTCGTCCACCAAACCAGATGCGCTGCCGGCGGATCTGGCGCTGGTCGGGGAATTCGTCCGCCGCTGCCCGCTGCCCACCGTTGCCATCGGCGGTATTACGCTCAATAATGCTGCCCCATTGCTGGAGGCAGGTTTTACGATGCTGGCGGTGGTGAATGATGTGTTTGGGCAGACCGATATCGAAAAACGCTGCCGACACTACAGCCAACTATTCCAACCGTGAATGCGGCACGATTGCCTGATGTGCGCTGTCCGGTGATGCGGTTCAAGACCGACAGGGATGTACTTGTGGCGTGTCTTGAACCGCATCGCCGGACAGGGCACCACTCCGACACCCCATGCATTTGTGCCAACTCCAATTGAAGGACACCCCATGACCCGTTCCGAAACCCTGTTTGCCGCTGCCCAAAAACACATCCCCGGTGGCGTGAACAGCCCCGTGCGCGCATTCAAGGGCGTGGGCGGCACCCCGATTTTCTTCAAGGCCGGCAACGGCGCCTGGCTGGTGGACGAAGACGACCGCCGCTACATCGACTATGTCGGCTCCTGGGGCCCCATGATCCTGGGCCACTGCAACCCGGCTATCGTCAAGGCCGTGCAGGAAGCCGCCGCCCGGGGCCTCAGCTTCGGCGCCCCCACCGCCATCGAAGTGGAAATGGCCGACCGCGTCTGCGCGGTGTTCGATCACATGGACATGGTGCGCATGGTCAGCTCCGGCACCGAGGCCACCATGTCGGCGATCCGCCTGGCACGGGGTCACACCAGCCGCGACAAGATCGTGAAATTCGAAGGCTGCTACCACGGCCACGCCGATTCGCTGCTGGTGAAAGCCGGCTCCGGCGCACTGACACTGGGCGTGCCCAATTCCCCCGGCGTGCCTGCCAGCATCGCCGAACACACCCTGACGCTGGAATACAACAATGCGGCACAGGTGCGCGAGCTGTTCGCTGCCATGGGCAACCAGATCGCCTGCATCATCGTCGAGCCGGTGGCCGGCAACATGAACTGCATTCCGCCGGAAAAAGGCTTTCTGGAAAGTCTGCGCGACGTGTGCGACGAGTCCGGTGCCGTGCTGATTTTCGATGAAGTGATGACCGGCTTCCGCGTCGGCCTGAAAGGCGCGCAGGGTTATTACAACATCCAGCCCGACTTGACCACGCTGGGCAAGGTGATCGGCGGCGGCATGCCGGTGGGTGCCTTCGGCGGCAAGCGCGAAATCATGCAGAAAATCGCGCCGACCGGGCCGGTATATCAGGCGGGCACGCTGTCGGGCAATCCGGTGGCGATGGCGGCAGGTCTGGCGATGCTGGATGCAGTGTCCAAACCCGGGTTTTATGAAGCACTGACGCAGAAAACCGAAAAACTGATGGCCGGTTTCCGCAGCGCGGCGCAGGAAGCGGGAATTCCGTTCACCACCAATCAGGTCGGCGGCATGTTCGGCTTTTTCTTCAGCGACGAGAAAAACATCAGCCGTTTCGCCCAAGTCACCCGCTGCGATATCGCCCGCTTCCAGAAGTTTTATCACCTGATGCTGCAGGAAGGTGTGTATCTGGCGCCGAGCGCGTATGAAGCGGGCTTTGTGTCGGCAGCGCATGGCGATGCGGAACTGGAGCAGACCATTGCAGCCGCACGCAAGGTGATGAAGAACCTGCTTTAATCCAACCCCAAATCGGAACCACCCCGCACGGGCTCATCCAGAAGCATGGCCCGTGTCAGTTCCCGCGCCCTGTGTACCCGGCTTTTGACGGCGGCGACGGTAATTCCCAGCTCACTCGCAATCTCCCTGTTGGAAAATTGCTGGATATCCTTCAACAGTATCACTTCGCGGTGCTCCTGCGGCAGCTTCTCAATAACACTGATGAGCTCGTTTATCAGTTCATCGTCGGAATGCGCCTGTAGCCAGCTGTCCAGATGCTCCTCTTCGAAGGGGTCGTAATTCAGCGTCACTCTGCCCAGCCGACGACATTCTCTCTGCACCGTTTTGAACAGCCAGCTGGAAAAAGCCGCCAGAAACTTCAGCGACTCAATGCGTTTAGCAACAATAATCAGCACTTCCTGCACGGCATCATCTATATCGCTGATGACGCAGTGTCGCATCGCATAGCGCCGGATGTCCGGTTGACTCAGCAACAGCAATGTCTCCATTGCAGACCTGTCGCCATCGCGCGCGGCCTCAATCACTGAAAGATCCATGCCCCCTCCATCCAAAGTTGACTTGCCCCGCCTGAAAAATACCCAGCGGCAAAAAATATTATAAAAATGTGAGCCATCGAGAATCCTTTTCCGGATTTCGTTCCTCTTATGGAAAAGAAAGCATGAAAACTGCTGAGACTCCCCCGGCGCGAATTGAATCTACCACAAGGATATTGAATGTCATGCAAATTACTAAAATCATTCTTGTCATGCTCGTGACCTGCTTTTTGTGGGCCTGCAAGGCAAACGTGCAAGAACAAAAAGGCCCCAGAGATCCGGAATTCCAAACCATCGCAACGTCAAAAACCATTGTATTTGTTCACGGCATGTATTTGACGCCAAATTCCTGGGATGAGTGGGAAACCCATTTCCAGGATCTGGGCTTTACAACCTACAGCCCTGCCTGGCCATTGCACGACCTTCCTGTTGACGAACAAAATGCGCTGCATCCCAACAGCGAACTGGGCACGTTGACGTTGCCCATGCTGTTGCAGCATTACCGCGACTTTATCGCGACACTCGAGGAGCCTCCCATACTCATAGGCCATTCAATGGGTGGCCTGGTCGTTCAATTGCTGCTTGAGGAAAATAGCGCGGCGGCGGGAATCGTGATTCATTCAGCGCCACCATTCGGCGTGATATCCATTGAGCCGAAATTTCTAAAAGCCAGCTGGCCTATACTCAACCCGGCATTGAACCCATCCGAGCCCTCCAAGCTGACTTTCAAACAGTTTCAGTACGGTTTTGTAAATGGAATGGATCTGACCATTCAACAGGATGCTTATGCACATTACTGTGTTCCGGATTCCCTTCGAGTGGGACGTTCATCGCTGACCAGTGCGGCAAAAGTGGACACGTCCGTTTCCAGGGCACCGCTGTTAATCATCGCTGGCGGCCGGGACAACACGGTAACGGCCAGCACGAACTATGCGAACTTCAGGCTGTATCGTAAAACGCCGGCCATTACAGACTACAAACAATTCCCGGACAGAAACCACTGGACGTTAAAACAGGATGGATGGCAAGCGGTGGCGGACTACACGGCCAACTGGATAGAAGAAAACACGGATGATGCAGCAGGCTTGTCGCCAACCGAATAGTTGGCTCACGCTCAGAACAGTCTTGCGTTACCGCGTCTCAACTCGCTGCACATTGCCGTTGGCAATGAGTTGAGACGCAACCGGAAATGCAAATCCCAAACAAGCACCCGCAGCTGATTTAAGCAGGCATCGCTATCGCTTACGAAGTAATCGCTCAAGATCCTCGTTAAACATTAACGGCAAAATGCGCCTTGTATTTCCCTCCTGGTTCTTTTATTGCATGCGGGTTTTATATACAGAGTCCACTGCAAACCTGTACAATGCACGCCCGCTGAACGACTGCTACCCTTGTCTCCCTGTGTAGCTCCCTTTGAAAGGCCGCGCCGAAATGTCCGAACCCGTTGAAACTCCTGGCTTTGATGCCCTGGGCATGCCCGATTTCATCCTCAGAACCCTGACAGAATTGGGCTATGAATCCCCCTCCCCCATTCAGGCAGCGGCCATCCCCGTCTTCCTCAGCGGCAGCGACCTGATTGGTCAGGCCCAGACCGGCACCGGCAAAACGGCAGCCTTTGCCCTGCCGATCCTGGCGCAACTGGACGATGAAAGCACCAAGCCCCAGGCCCTGATCATGACGCCGACGCGCGAGCTGGCGATCCAGGTGGCCGAGGCCTTCCAACGCTACGCGCGCTACCGCAAGAATTTCCGCATCGCGCCCATTTACGGCGGCCAGGAATTTTATCCGCAGCTGAAACTGCTGCGGCAGGGCGTACAGGTGGTGGTGGGGACACCGGGACGTCTGCTGGATCACCTGCGGCGGGGCACGCTGGATATCAGCGCGGTGAAAACCCTGGTGCTGGATGAAGCGGACGAAATGCTGCGCATGGGTTTCATCGAGGACGTGGAAGAAATTCTCGGCCACATGTCGGGCGAACAGCAGAACGCACTGTTCTCGGCCACCATGCCACCGCCGATCAAACGCATCGCCGACAAGTACCTGACCGATCCGCAACACGTGAACATCCGCGCCGCGACTGCCACCGTGGACCGCATTGCGCAAAGCTACTGGATGGTGGACGGCCGCCAGAAACCCGAAGCATTGCGTCGCTACCTGGAAACCCGCCAATTCGACGCCATGATCGTGTTCGTGCGCACCCGGGAAATCTGCAGCGAAGTGGCCGAAAAGGTGAATGCCTGGGGGTACAGCGCCGAAGCCATTCACGGCGCCATCAGCCAGAATATCCGCGAAAAAACCATCCAGCGTCTGAAGCAGGGCAAGTTCGACATTCTGGTGGCCACCGATGTGGCAGCCCGCGGCCTCGACGTCGACCGTTTCAGCCACGTGGTGAACTACGACATTCCCCACGACAGCGAATCCTACGTGCACCGCATCGGCCGCACGGGACGCGCTGGCCGCACCGGCGAAACCGTGCTGTTCATCACCCATCGCGAAACCCGTCTGCTGCACATCATCGAGCGCCACACCCGGCAGAAAATCGAACGCGCCACCATGCCCAACCAGCATCACGTGTTGCAGCAGCGCATCGAACGCTTCAAGCAACGGGTAACCAAAGGCGCGGAAGAAGCACCCTCGGCGCTGATGCATTCCATCGTCGAGCAGTTGTGCCAGGAAATGGAAATGGAGCACGAGCAACTGTGCTCGGTGCTGGTCAATCTGCTGCAGGCCGAGCTGCCGCTGGAGCCCAAGGAAACCGTGCGTGAATATGACGAGCGTGGCGCGTCAAGTCGCGAAAGCCGCGGTGAACGGGAAGGCCGGGGCGACAGAGAACATCGTGGCGAACGCGAAGTCCGCCGCGAGCGCGAATACGACGAAACGCCGATCGAGCCCAAACCGGTGCCGCTGAAAGAATTTCCGGATATCGAAATGGAACGTTTCCGCATCGAGGTGGGCAAGAAGCACGGCGCCAAACCCGGTGACATCGTCGGCGCCATCGCCAACGAACTGGAGCTGGAAAGCAGCTACATCGGCGAGATCAACATGCGCGGTGAATATTCCACGGTGGACCTGCCGGAAGGCATGCCAAAGGAATTGCTTGGTCAATTGAAAACCATCCGCGTGCGCCAGCAGCAGCTGCGCGCCACCCGCTTCGGCAAGGAAGAGCCCGGCAAGGGCAACAAGGCGTTCGCGCCGCAGGACGACGCCAGATCAGGCAAGAAGAAATTCGACAAACCCCGTCGCGAACGACCGGCACGGGACACGTCCGGCCACGAGACACCTTCCGCCCAGGTCGAACCCGCCCAGAATCTGGATCCCATTGAAAACCTGCTGGACAACCTTACCCGTTCCAGGCCGGCAACAGAAAAAGTCGCAATGGACGACACAGTAACGAAACTGTCAAAGCGCCCCAGCGCCGACAAGCCAGCGCAGAAAATCTCATACAAAGAGAAGCCTGCCGGGGAAAAGCCTTTCAAGGAGAAGTCGTTCAAAGCCGGAGCGGCCCGCAGTGGCGACGCGAAGGAATCGGGACTGAAGGACAAGAAATTCAAGGACAAACCTTTCAAAGACAAGCCGTTCAAAGAGAAGTCTTTCAAGGGCAAGACGGAAAAGGGAAAGACGTTTCCCGACAAGGCGCCCTTCAAGGGCAAACCCAAGCCGAAGAAATCCTGATCTGACAGCCCCGCAATTGCGGGGCTTATTTTTTGGCAATTCGAAAATCGATCTGCCGATCAGGTGAAGTAAAAAGATTCCGCGCCAAAGAAGGGGCAGTCTCCTAACCGCCACCGCTCTCGGCGCCCATGACCGCTGTCTTGCCGGCCACAGTCTTCCCATTGGGCCCGATCACACTCACCAGTTCATCCGCCAGATCACGCGCCAACAGCGCCGAAAAGCGCGGCTTGCCGGAGTCCAGCGACAGGTGCGTGGCATCATAGAAATCGTCAGCCGCAAATTGCGGGTGCTGCTGATAATCCAGCAACGGTACGCCAGTGCGGGCGGAAATCTGCTGCAGCACCTGCTGCTGCCGCGCCAGCGCTTCCGGCGTCGGGGCAATCACGGTGTGATTGGTCGGCAACAGCACAATCTCCACCCGCTCCGAGAATTGTTTGAATTCCTCCACGATGGCAACAAATTCATCCACCATGCTGGCATCAAATACCAGATTGCGGATATCGCAGCACTCCTCGCGATCCCGCGCATCCCGTTGCAGGGTGCGCTGATCCCGCATCATCCGGATCAGCTGGCTCGCCAGACCCTGCGTGTCGGCTGACAGGTCTTCCATGTCGATCAGGCCGCCTTGGGTGGCCGGGTTCCAGACAATGGACTTGCGGGTGTCCGGATGCTGCTGACCGATTTGCCGGTTCAGTTCACCCTGCAGGCGGCGCTGCTCGGTGATCAGGGCGATCTGGTCTTCTCCCAGGCTGGCAATCAGCGGCACCTGCGATTGTGCCGAACCGATGAGGAAGCGCAGACCACCCGTAATCGCTTCGGCAGAAATGCCATCGCGCAGGTATTTGATGGTAAACAGGCGCGCGAAACGCTCCGGATCGTTCCAGAGTTCCTGCATCAACTCTTCGCGCGACATCAACACCGCCGTCACCTGCTCGGTCATGAAGGGGCGGAAGGCATTGCGCTTGGCGGTGAGCAGAAAAGGCGTCAGCTCTATGACCGACAGGGCTGCCTTGCGCCCGGCGCGCTCGTGGGCTTCACGCAGACGCTTGGCCAGCAGCAGCTGGTAGGAAGGCTTCATGTTACCCATGCCAATATTGAAGCTGGTGATGTCAGTACCCAGCAAGGCCTCGGCCTGACGATCGAAATGGCGCGGCGAAAAGCCCTCATTGGTCAGCGAGGAACCAAACACCAGCACCGTCGGACCAGGCCGTTGCGCCATGTAATCCATTTCCGCATGCACCGAGCGGATACGCTGGATGCCGAACACATCGCCGCCACTTTTTTCCGCAAAGCCGGTGAAGCCACGTACAAACAGCACGGCTGGCCCCAGCACCAGCAAGGCCATCAGGATAATCAGCAGGCCGGCGCGGCCGTTGCTCAAGGACACGGAGCCGTGCTCAGAACTGGAAGTAGATGAAGTCATAGCCAGGCTCACCAATCAGGAATACAAAAATCTGCCCGAGCACCAGCACGGGCAGCCAGAACCAGAACCGCGATGATTCCAGGGCGTGGCGATAGCGGATGATCCCGTAATCGACGAAATGCGCCAGCAGCAGCGCGAACACCACCATGCCCAGAATCACCCCGGAATAGGGTGCCGCTGCAATGGAGAAATCCGGCACATGCAGCGCAACGATGATGTTCAGCGCATCCTGCAGCGATTCGGCGCGGAAGAAAATCCAGCCGATGCAGACCAGGTAAAACGTGAACAACCACTGCAGCACGGTGAAAAAGCGGGAATTGATACGCCCCAGCATTTGTCCGATGGCCGTGCGGCGCAGCAGATGCGTAGCCGAAATAATGGCGCCGTGATACGCACCCCACCAGACGAATGTCCAGGCAGCACCATGCCACAATCCACCCAGCAACATGGTGATGAAGATATTGCGCAACTGCTTGTTGTTGCGATTCCCACCCAGTGAGATGTACAGGTAATCGCGCAACCAGTTGGAAAGCGAAATATGCCAGCGCTTCCAGAAATCCACTGGCGATACGGAAAAATACGGCGTGTTGAAGTTAAGCGGGATCTTGATGCCAATCAGCAACGCCAGCCCGATGGCAATGTCGCTGTAACCCGAGAAATCCCCATAGATCTGACCGGCAAAGGCCAATACGCCGGTCAAGGTTTCCAGCCAGCTGAGTGGCTGGTCACTGTTGAACAGGGTTTGCGCCGGCGCCGCCAGCAGATCGGCCACAGTCTTCTTGAACAGCCCCATGGTGATCAGCACAAAACCGTAGCGGATATTTTCCGGCAGAATGGCCGGAAATTTTTCGATCTGCGGCAGAATCTGCGATGCTCGCAGGATCGGTCCTGCCACCAGCTGCGGAAAGAATGTCAGCGTGGCAAAAAACGGCAGAAACTGTTTGCGCGCCTTCATATCACCCCGATACACATCGATCGTGTAGCTGAGGCTCTGGAACGTGTAAAAGGAAATGCCGACCGGCAACACGATATCCAGCGTGGCGATCGACACATCCAGGCCAATCCAGGTGAGCACATCATGCACGGATTCAGTCATGAAGTTCAGGTATTTGAAAATACCCAGCACACCCAGATTGGTCACCAGCGAAAACATCAGCCAGTGTTTCTTGCGCGCCTGATCGGGGGTTTTTTCCATCATCTGCGCGATGTAAAAATCCACCACGCCGCTGAATACCAGTAACGGCAGGAAACGGTAATCCCAGCCCGCATAAAAAATCAGACTGGTAATGACAATCAGCAATACCCGGGAGTTTTCCCGCGTGAACACGAAACAGTACAGCGGAAAGAAAATGCTGGCGAAACCAAAAAACAGCGGCGTGTTAAACAACATGGGCGGTGATTACTCCGGAAACCAGGTCAGGCGAGCGCATAACGCTCGCCGATACGGTGTCAATCAGTGCTGGCTACGCGCCGCCACCATTGCTTGCTGCGTGCCAGCGCGCGGTACAGCGACATCACGCCAAACACCACGGCCTGCTGCAGCGGTACATAGATCCGTTGACCGAGGCTCAAACTGCGAATGCGCGGCATGTCCGCGTTGACGGGAGGGTTCTCGCAGGAAAATACCAATGTGCTGCTGTCCGGCCCCTGCGGAAAATAAATTTCACGATCCAGGTAGCGGAAGCGGTTTTCGCCCTGGGGGTTGAAGCCAAACGATACCGGAAACCCATACGCCTGCAGCGTGAGACGCTGCTTTTCCGCCACCAGTCTGCCGTACAGCGGCACCGGTGACAGCGCCTTGGGCAGACGGACATAGCCTTCATAGCGTGCCAGCGTCGCCAGATCGAGTTCGGCGGCGCGACGGTTGATAAACATCGGCTTTTCCAGCCCGGCGTTGATGGCTGCCAGCGCTTCGGCGGGAAAATACTTCAGCAGTTCATCATCGACAAAACAGTCGATGACAAGATGCACCCGCACGATGTCGCTCTGGTTATGCAGCCAGTGCGGCTGATTGAAATCACCAAACCAGAATTCCCCCGGTTTCCACTGGCAACGCTCACCACCAATTTCAAAAATCACATCCGGATGGGTCACGATGGGAATGTGCAGGCGCACCATACCGACATTCCAGTTGAATCCCTTGTCGGTGTGCTCGCCGATTTTTTTTCCGGGCGGCAGAAACAGCACCCGCACTACGCCGGTCTGGAATTTGAATCCGTGCAGGATTTCCTTGAAATAGGGGCACATCTCCAGCACGTCGGTATCCTGGGTGGTACCGGAGGACAGCGCCATGGCGTTACCGTAATCACCATTTACGCTGCGCAGGGAAATGCCTTTCCAACTGCCGTCGTGGTAGGGCCCTTCCTGCGACACGGCACGGAAATGCTTAACCACTGCCTGGAGGTCTTGTTCAAGTCGGACGGGGTCGAAGGTGGCATTGAGGCGAACAAATTTTGGCAAACTCATGATGATTCACAGCCTTTTTTAGTTTTGGCTTTATTTTTATTGGAAATCAACGTTTGAAAAACGCACAGGATTACGGTTTGGCAAGGGGATGTCAATTGGTGCGCGCGCCGGGCTGGCGATGCAGATCGGCAACCTTGTACGAAACAGACAGGAATGTAACGGAGGGATTACCGTCCTCGATAAGGGGCTGGATAATTAACCTCGCGATTCTCTTGGAATAACAGCACTTATAAATCAAAAAGTCCGCCCCATGATCGCCGTCTAAAAGACGACGCTGCGATGGCATAAAGCCAATCCAGAAGTTTTATCCCCCCCTTTTTTTGCAACTGAAAAACCCATCTAGTTCGACCCTGCCCTGTCTGTTTTATGTAACTCGCATTCAAGCGGAGCCAATCCTGCAACCTGGGATTCAGGCGCCACGGATCACTTATTAACAAATCAGGGAGTTCGACAATGCGCCACATTTACCGGCACGCAGCAGCTTTGCTGTGCGTACTCATGCTGTCTGGCTGCAAGATTTCCACCACCTCGCTCGGCAACGGCACCATCAAGCTTATCTCCGACAACGCCACCCCCTGCGCTGGCCAGCCTGACTGTTATGACGGTGGCTACAATCGCGCCGTTACCTTCAGCGCCACAGCGACAACAGGCTTCGAGTTCACCGGCTGGGCCGGCGACTGCAAGGGGCTGGGGGACTGCACGGTAAACACCTCCGGCAATCGCCATATCATCGCCACCTTCAAAACCCGCGCAGCCATCGTGCCGCTGATGGATTACGCCCAGGATTTCTTTTTCAGCGGGCCTTGGCCATCGGATGTCCGGAGAAACGAGGACGGCACCCTGAACCTGACTGATTTCCCCGATCACACGGGTATCGCCCACAGCCAGGCCCGGGAAACTGCGCGCACAATGGAAGGGTTCGCCCGTAACGGCGGTCTTTTCATGCCCGTTGCAACTCCGCATTCCGAACAATTTGAAAACGTCACACAGCATTTCACCAGCCAGACCGACCAGCATCTGCAACTGGTCAGCCTGGACGAGGATGGCGCGACAACACCGCAAAGAATCCCTGTTACGGTGCAATTTCATCATGACGACAGCCTGGAAGAGGACAGCCTGCTATTCATCAAGCCTCTGTCCGGCCATGCCTTGTCGCCCGACACCACATACGCGCTGATCATGTTCACCAGCGATAGCGAAACCCTATTCGATCTGCCGATCGCGCAGGCGTCATACATGCAAGCGCTGTTCGCTGGCAAAGGCACTGGCAAGCTGGCCGGACAGTGGGAAAAGGTGCAGCGCCATCTGACACGTCATTCAGATTTTTTACCGGAACAGGTTGCAGCCTTCACCGTATTCACCACGGCACCCACACCGCCGGTGTATGCAGATCTTGCAGCCCATTTCGGTAACCTGGATCCGGACGATCATTTTCTGGCGACGAATTTTGAGTTCTTTACCACTATCCTGGGAGAACAATTCATGTGCGACAGCGGGGCCACCAGCAGCGACCCCAGAAACCGGAATCGGGTGCATGCGGTAACCACACAATTGACATTGCCGCTATTCATTCAGGGCAAGCCGCCTTACACACTGAGCGGCGGCAACCTGAACTACAACGCACAAGGACTGCTGACGGAAGCAAACGATGGCACCCTGACCCGCTTGCTGGTGACAATCCCCTGCTCCACTCCACCCGCAGGCGGCTGGCCGCTGGAAATCATCAGCGCCCCCACCGGATACAACCTGGACGAATTCATCGACATCTATTGGGGAAATCAGCTGCTCAACCAAAGGACGGTGCAAGTGTTCCTACCTGCCCCGATCACCAGCGATCGCCAATATTCGGGTGGCATTGAAGATCTATCCAGTGCGAGTAAGCTGCTCGGTATCGATGAGCAATTCATTGCAGTTGCACTAGGTGATTTCAATCCGCTGAACATGCAGGCCACGTTTCCGCAACATGTGCAATATGGCGCTGACATGGTGTTTGCACTGCGTTTCCTGCAACAAGGTCCCGCCTTGCTGCAGAGTCTGCTGCCGTATCTTGAACAACACAGCGACACTGGCATCAACAAACCGGCTCTGCTGCCATTCGCAAATCTGCAGATCGATACCGCCAACATTACGTTTCGCGGCGAAAGCCTTGGCGCCATCGCCGCTCTGCATGCCACGCGCATCAGCGCTGAAAACAGTAACGTTGTGCTCAGCCGCATGCCCAGCCCGTCGGCGTATCACCTGAACAACATCGCGGACTTCGTCGAGGGAGAAACCGGGTCAACAGCCGTCAACATCATCGAAAAGGTTCTCGGTGTGAACTTCCCGATGGATCTGACATCGCCCTTCGTGACCTTGCTGCAAACGGGCATCGACGCGGTGGACATTACGAACCGGATCCATGACCTGGAAGACAAGAACGTTCTGCTGAATATGGGATGGTTTACCGAACCCCTGCACGGTGGCGAGACATCTTACACCTTTGCCACTGCGCTGGATGAACGCTTCGGCATTGTTCCCGTGCTGTCGGAATATGATTACTTCAACCGCTACCCGATCCAGCAGTTCGTTCAAACAGATGGTGTTAACAGGGGCAGTACGATTTTGGGGAAACCTACCCGCGTGGTGAGTTTTGCCGGCGATCCCGACTTTGAAACCACCGTGAACACGTTTACGTATCAGATGAGTGTGTACCCGATGTTCTACTCAGGATTCAGTCGGTACTGAGTGAATCTCGTGCCCGGCAGAAGGTTCACCACCCCTTCGCCTTCTGCCGTGCCGCAGCCGCCCCTGTTCTGTCACCCTGCGCTTCCCGCGCATTCGCAATCACGTTCCAGGCTTCGGTGCGGGCATCGTCGGCTGCCCAACTGCCGCTGGGCAGTAATGAAAGGGCACGGTTGGCCATCTGGATTGCATTGGTGTTGTCGCCCATGGCCAGACGGGTTTTTGCCAGCGCCAGATACAGCGCTGGCGATCGGGGCGCCATGCGGATACCACGCTCGAAATTGTTGGCCGCTCCGCCGTATTCACCCCGCTGGTGCAACGCGTTGCCTTCCCGCAGCAAAGCATCGGCGGCGGTTACGCCGGTACTGCTGGGGGAATAGGCCACGGTGGCGGGACGGCGCGCAGTGGATGATGTCGAGCCCGTGCGCGGCGCAGAATAACCAGTGCCGCTGTCACCAGGTGTTGGCGACTGTGACGGGTAACGTCCCCCTTCGGCCGGGGCCGGCCAGCCAGGTTGCTGTTCCACCGGCTCCAGCACGGTAGACGACTGCGTGGCACAACCCGCCAGTCCGCACATCAACACAATCAGGATTCCACTACGCATACTTGCTCCCATCATTATTCAGGATTCACCAGACCACGAAACCAGTTGAAGACGCGTCCGCCAGGATTGCAGGGGATCGTCTGCTCCGGGATCGATTCGATCCGCATCGGCACTTCGATCGAGCCCGGACATTCCGCATCGGTCTGCACCTGCTGCAGCGGATCGACCCACACCCATTCCACATCCGCCGGCTGGTTCAGTTCCAGCGGCTGCAGTGCCAGTCTCGAAAACGTCTGGTTCCAGACCCGCAATGCACCACTGGCGCCGGTGAGCGGGGTTTTCTCGTTGTCGTCGCGACCCATCCACACCACGCCCAGATAATTGCCGGAGAATCCCGCAAACCAGCTGTCGCGCTGATCGTTACTGGTGCCGGTCTTGCCCGCCAGATGATAGTCCGGCGTAATGAAGGAATTGGTGCTGCGGGCGGTGCCGCTGCGAATCACTTCCTGCATGGCGTGGGTGAGCACGTAAATATCCGCCGGCGCGAAGCGTTGCTGTACTTCCAGATCATAGCGCTGCAACGGCTCGCCGTCGGCGTTGAGCACCGAGCGCACGCTGCGCAGGTGGGTGTTGAAACCTTCCGACGCGATAGTCTGGTACATCTGCGCCACTTCGAAGGGCGACAGGTCCACCGAGCCCAGCGCCAGCGCCGGCACCGGATCGATGGGGCGGGGCGCGCCGAGGCGTTTCATCACGTCCGCCACCTTGGCCGGCCCCACTTGCAGCGCCAGACTCACGGTGGCCTGGTTGTAGGAATTGGCCAGTGCGTTCACCAGCGGCACTTCGCCGTGACTCTGCTTGTCGTAGTTCTCCGGGCTCCAGATCTTGCCGTCCGCCAGTTTATGCTGCAGCGGTTCGTCCTGCAGGATGGAGGCGAGGGTAAAGCCCTGCTCCAGCGCCGCCAGGTACACCGGCGGTTTCGCCAGCGAGCCGATGGGGCGCATGGCATCCAGCGCGCGGTTGAAGCCTTCGTAGCGGAATGACCGCCCGCCCACCATGGCCACCACCTCACCGGTGTTGCTGGCGGTGATCACGCCGGCCGCTTCCAGATTATCCAGCCGCTTGCCGAAGGATTTCTCCAGTTGGGAAGTCTGCTGTTCCACCGCTTTCTCCAGCTGTTCCTGCGCCCAGGGATCAAGGGTGGTGAACACGCGCAGGCCTTCGGAACGCAGGTCTTCATCCTGGTAATCCTGTTTCAGCTGGCGCTTGATCAGGTCGAGGAAGGCCGGGTAGCGGGCGTCGTCATACAGGGGTTTCTTGATCACGCCCAAGGGCTTCTTCACCGCGAAATCATATTCGGCGTCGTTGAGCACGCCCTGCTCCAGCATGGTTCTGAGCACCTGGTTGCGACGGTCCAGAGAGCGTTCGGGATGGCGACGGGGGTCGTACCAGCTGGGGCCTTTCACCAGACCTATCAGCAACGCCACCTGCTCGGCCTTCAGTTCCCGCAACGGCTGGCCGAAGTAGAACAGACTGGCACTGCCGAAGCCGTAGATCCCGCGTTTGCCCGCCTGCCCCAGATAGACTTCGTTCAGATAGGCTTCCAGGATTTCGTCCTTGGAATAGTGGGCGTCCAGCAGCACCGCCATCACCGCCTCGGTGCCCTTGCGTACGAGCGAGCGTTCACTGCTGAGATAGAAATTCTTCACCAGCTGCTGGGTGAGGGTGCTGCCCCCCTGCCGCACGGAACCGGAAGCGACGTTGGTAAACAGGGCGCGGCCAATACCCCGGGGCGACAGGCCGAAGTGGGAATAGAAATCCCGGTCCTCCACCGCGATCAGGGCGTTGGTTACCAGCTTGGGCACCTGGTCCAGCTTCACCAGTACACGGTCTTCGTTGTGAGCGGGATAGATGCCGCCCACCAGCGCCGGTTCCAGCCGCACGCTGGCGCCGGTCTTGCCGTCGCTGGTCAGGCTTTCCACCCGGCCGTGGTCCAGCACGAAACGCACCTGATGGGGCTTTTCCGCGCCTTCCCAGGTATCAAAACCCCGGGTGCCGATCTGGAATACCGCGCCGTTGCGGGTGTAGGCGCCGGTCTCCGGCTGCTTGGCGTTCACCAGGCGGTAGTTGAGCAGGCTCAGTTCCCAGCTCAGTTGCGCCTCGGGCAGTTTCAGTCCGTCGTAGATTTCCAGCGGGCGGGCGAAGACTTTCGCCGGAATCGCCCAGCGCTTGCCCTCGAAATGCCGGGTGATCTTGGCATCCAGGTAGGCCACGCCCACGGCGCCCAGCACCAGGCCGATCAGCCCCAGCTTGAACAGCAGGCCGCCCCAGCGCCGCAGGAACGATCTGATCTTGCCGCCGCCCTTGCCGCCTTTACCTTTGGCTGCGGGCTTGCGGACCGACTTTTTTGCGCCGGCGGCTTTCGGCTTTGCTGCGGCCTTCTTCTTCGGTCCGCGGCGCCGGACGGGTGCGCGCTTGTTTGGCTGCGACACAGGTTTAAACCCCCATTTGGTCAATGCAAACCTGATTTTTTGAAACCTGACCTTTTCCAAAAAGGCGGGTAGTATACGCGCACAATCCCGATTTCCCCAGTTAACAGGTCCGCAAACAACATGAAGAAATACGACGTGTACGCCATCGGCAATGCCTTGGTGGATATGGAATTCGCCATCGATGACGCCTTCCTGGCCAGCCTGAATATCGACAAGGGCGTGATGACCCTGGTGGACGAAGCCCAGCAACAGCGCCTGTACGAGGCCCTGGCCGGCCACACCGGCAAGATGGCCAGCGGCGGTTCGGCGGCCAACACCATCATCGCGGTGAGCCATTTCGGCGGCAACAGCTTCTATTCCTGCAAGGTGGCCAACGATCCGGCCGGCGATTTCTACGTACAGGATCTGGTGAAAGCTGGCGTCGACACCAACCTGCACCGCGAGCGTGACGCCGGCACCAGCGGCCGCTGCATCGTCATGATCACCCCGGACGCCGAGCGTACCATGCACACCTTCCTGGGTATTTCGGAAAAGGTGTCGGAACTGGAGCTGCACGCCGACGCCATTGCCGCCTCCCAGTACGTCTATCTGGAAGGCTACCTGGTCACCTCCCCCAGCGCCCGCGCTGCCGCCGTCAAGGCGCGCCAGATCGCGGAAAGCCAGGGGGTGAAAACCGCCCTCACCTTCTCTGACCCCAACATGGTGAAATTTTTCCGCGACGGCCTGCAGGAAATGGCGGGCAACGGCGTCGACCTGCTGTTCTGCAACCGCCAGGAAGCGCTGTTCTGGGCGGAAACCGCCAGCATCGAGGAGGCCGCCGAGCGCCTCAAGACCACCGCCAAAACCTTTGCCATCACCCTGGGCAGTGAAGGCGCCCTGGTTTTCGATGGCCAGGACACCCACCTGGTGCCCGCCACCCCGGTCAAGGCCGTGGACACCAATGGCGCCGGGGACATGTTTGCCGGCGCCTTCCTGTACGGCCTGACCCACGGCTACAGCTACGCCCAGGCCGGCGCCCTGGCCACCAAGGCCGCTGCCCGCCTGGTCACCCAGTTCGGCCCCCGCCTCAAGCCTGAAGAACACAAACCCCTGTTGTAACAGAGGCTTGCCCGCGCGATTCCGCCCGACACCTGCCACGGGTCAGGAATCGCGCCATCTTCCCCTGCTGCGCCCGCCGGATTGTCTACACTGAAAAGACCCCCGCAGTGCGGAACCTCAATGGAAAGGCAGTCGCATGTTTCTCGAGTCAAACTACACCGAGCAGTTTGAGAAGGTGGACAACCACACCAAGCATTTACTGGAAGTGGCCTTGCAGGGCATTCCCCCGCTGGGCGCGGCACTGACCTATGAATGCTTCGAGGATCTGTACGCTGCCGACGCCAACCGCGACTGCGTGTTCGTGGTGGAAGAAGGCGCCATCGGCCACCAGCAGGACGGCAAGACCCTGTTTCATTACGACGCTGGCGATCTGGTGGGCATGACCCAGGGCGTCGAAATGCCCCGCGCCAAGTACTATGCCGAATCCCCTGTCCTGCTGCGCCCTTACAATCGCGACGCCCTCTGGGCCGCCGCCATGGCCAACACCGACAAGGCCCGCGAATGGGGCACCTACCTGATCGCCGAATGGGGCCGCCAGACTGCCGTCATCGCCGCCATCGAACCAGAAGTGGACCGCACATCCTTGGGCTTCCAGACCTTCAAGCCCGGCGAAACCATCATCCAGGAAGGCACCGAATCCGACACCGTTTATTCCATCGTGGAAGGCCACGCCGAGGTGTTCGTCAACAACATCAAGGTGGGCGAAGTGCTGGAGGATGAAATCTTCGGCGCGCTGTCGCTGCTCACCAACAGCCCCCGCACTGCCACCGTGATTGCCGACGTGCGCTGTCTGGTGATGGTGGTGCCGCGTCACCAGTTTGAAACCATGATCAAGAACCACCCGCGCATCTGTTTGAGCCTGATGGAAAACATGGCGCGCCAGATCGTGTCGCTCAACAAGCAGGTTACTGCCGCCAAGAATCCCTGAATCATCGCATCAGTTGTAGAGGTACGCTCATGGATGCCATCGTGAAAAAAGACATCGTGCATTTCGATCCGCCGTCGCTGCGCGCCGTGGAAAAAGCCACTGCGTTTTCGCGCTTCTATTTCAACCCGCAGTATTTTGGACTGGAAAATGTCGACGCGCTGAAACCGGCGTTGTATGTCAGCAACCATTCCATTTATGGTGTGCTGGATTCGCCGCTGCTGTTCGAAAAGCTGTTCAAGGACAAGAATATCGTGCTGCGCAGCCTGGGCGACCACTTTCATTTTGAAGTACCACTGTGGCGCGACATCATGACGGAAGGCGGCGCCGTGCCGGGCACCCGCGAAAATTGCGCGCACCTGATGGAAGCCGGTGAACATATCCTGGTGTACCCCGGTGGCGGCCGCGAAGTGGCCAAGCGCAAGGGCGAGGAATACAAGCTGACTTGGAAAACCCGCACCGGTTTCGCCCACATGGCGATGAAATACCAGTACCCGGTGATTCCTGTGGCGGCTCTGGGCGCCGACGATGCCTACGACGTGGTGTACGACGCCTACGATTTCATGCAGAACCCGGTTGGTCGCTGGCTGCTGAAAAACAAGACCGTGGCGGACAAGCTGCGCAGCGGCGACATGCTGATGCCCATCGCCAAAGGCATCGGCCCCACGCTGATTCCGCGCCCGGAAAAATTCTATTTCGGCTTCGGCACACCCATCAGCCCGGCGGCATTCAAAGGCAAGGAAGACGACAAGGAAATGCAGTGGCAATTCCGCATGCAGATCATGGATGCACTGGAAGGTGAGCTGAACAAGTTGCGCCTGCACCGGCAGCGCGACACCAAGGTGAGCCTGCTGCGGAAACTGCTGACCAAGAAAAAGAACCAGCAGTAGTTTTAATCCAGACATTAGTCATAAAAAGCAGGGCGATGCCGGTGACGGGATCGCCCTTTTGTTGGGTACCCGCGGTCTCAGGGATTTTCCCGGATGGAAATGCTGTTGAGCCGGCCACCCGCTGGCAGTGTGCAGATCATCGAATAGCTGCCCCAGAAATTGTCCGCCACGATATTGGGTATCACAACCCAGCCGGGCCCACCGGCAGCGAACCGGGACTGCACCACCGCATTCACACCGGCCCCATTGGCAGCCATGCTGTAGAGCGTGCAACTGGTTCCCGCTATCGACGTGTTGAACCACACACCGTTGGTGCCGGCAACGTTGTCTGCCTCGTCCACGATGACCGGACAGGTGATCCGCAAGGCACCATTGGAATTATTGCGGATACCGAAGTTGTCGCGGGTAAAATTGCCAACCTGCGTGCCCAGCATCGCATCGCAGTAACTGCCGTTGTACAGCTGCCGGTTGTCTGCTGCCTGCGCCTGAGTGAATGCGCCAAGTGTGCCGAGCAGCATGAGTGAAGCCAGAGAGAGCGTTTTCATATTCATTTCCTTCCATTGAGCACCGAGAGTGAGGGGTTGCGTTGCAACGGGCAACAACCGGCGCTCGCGCAACAGCACTCATGGTAAGCGGCGGCCACGGTGTCGCAATTGCAAGGTTTTTTCCATGCAAGTGCCTTTGCGTCGATGCAACCGGCTGTAGTGACAGGATTAATTGAACCGCTGCGCAACAGTACCGCCGCGAAGCGGAAAAACTGCCGCGCTTGCGGTGACAATAACGTAACCGTCCGGTAAATCCCATCTTTTCAGCTGCTGCGAACCAGCTACTGTAGTGTCCACCTATTTTTAAGTGGACACTTATTATGAGTACATCAAGACACGATAAACCCAAAGCCAAGCGTCGACG
>JABLXQ010000061.1 GCA_013178375.1 Gammaproteobacteria bacterium | reverse complement strand
GCGCGAACGCATCCTGCACTGGCGCCAGCCAGCCTACAACGCACACCACATGAACCGGGAAATTTCCCAGGCCCGCGTCAACGCCACCCGCGGCCTGGGCAACAAGCCCATCATGGGCGCACTGCTGAGCGAGATGAAAAAAGCCGAAAACTGCATCTGGATCAGCACTGCGTATTTTTTCCCCGCCCGCAAGCTGCTGAACCTGCTGCGCAAGGCTGCGCGCAACGGCGTCGACGTACGCCTGTTGCTGCCCGGGCCGCACACGGACCATCCCGGCGTACGTTTCGCCGGCCGCTCCTGGTACAACATGCTGCTGGAGGACGGCGTGCGCATCTATGAATACCAGCCCCGCTTCCTGCACATGAAACTGGCACTGGTGGACGACTGGTGCAGCCTCGGCTCCTGCAATTTCGACCGCTGGAACCTGCGCTGGAATCTGGAAGCCAACCTGGAAGTCATCGACCATGAATTTGCCAGCCAGGTGGAAGCCATGCTGGTGAACGATTTCACGCAATCGGTGGAATATACGCATGAGCGCTGGAGCCAGCGCGGCCTGCTGGAAAAAATACGCGAACATCTGTGGAAATACGTAGGCCTGTTCCTGAGCCGACTGACCAATCAATGACACCCGGAACGGCCCATGGAACACACCATACTCAATGAACTGCTGATCATCTTCACCGCCTCGGTGCTGGCGTCGGCCATTTTTACGCGCCTGCATGTGCCCACCCTGATCTGCTATCTGGTGGTGGGTGTACTGCTGGGACCGAATGGTTTGAAGCTGGTGCAGGACCCGGCGCCATTCCAGATGATCGCCGAATTCGGCGTCGCATTTCTGCTGTTCACACTGGGCCTGGAATTCTCGCTGGCGCACATGATCGCGCTGCGACGCATCGTATTCGGCATGGGTGCGTTGCAGGTACTGATCTGCCTGGGCGTGTTTGCCTTTGCCAATTACCTGTACAACGAACTGTCGCCGGCAGCAATCCTGGTGGGCGCATCGGCGATTGCTCTGTCATCCACCGCCATCGTCAGCAAGGAACTCAGCCAGCGCAACGAGATCACCACCGCCCACGGCCATATCGCCATCGGCATCCTGCTGTTCCAGGATATCGCCGCCATCATCATGCTGGCACTGATGTCCACGACAACGCAGGGTAATTCCGATCAGCTGTGGACCGCGCTGGGTATCACCGGCCTCAAGGCCCTGCTGTATTTTCTGGCGGTGGTGGCCATCGGCAAGTGGCTGCTGCCACCGCTGTTCACCGAGATCAGCAAAACCAAATCCGAGGAAATCTTCGTGCTGGCGGTGCTGGTGGTGGCGTTGCTGTCCGCGTCCGTTGCGCACTGGCTGGGGCTGGCCATGGCCCTCGGCGCCTTCATGGCCGGCATGATGCTGGGAGAAAGCCATTTCCGCCACCAGATCGAACTGGAAATCCGCCCCTTCCGCGACGTGCTGCTGGGCATTTTCTTCGTCAGCATCGGCCTGATCATCGACGTCGAACTGATCACCACCTACTGGCCACGCATTTTGTTCTTCACCTTCTGCCTGCTGTGTTTCAAGGCGGCGCTGATCACGCTGCTGTGCCTGGCGTTTCGCTACGATGCCGTCGCCTCGGTGCGTACGGGCCTGATCCTCAGCCAGGGTGGCGAATTCGGTTTTGCGCTGCTGGCACTCGCGCAGAAAGACAAGCTGATCCCCAACGACATTGCGTCATTCTTCCTGTCCATCATCGTGCTGAGCATGGCAGCCACGCCCTTTCTGGTTGCCAACAGCGAAAAAATTGCCCACCGGCTGTTGCGGTGGCGCGACCGCAAGGACAACGCTGTCCCGGATGTCATGCATACCCACGTCAGCCATCATCTGGAAAACCATGTGATCATTTGTGGCTACGGTCGCGTCGGCCAGATCATCGGGCGTTTCCTGCAGCAGGAAAACATTGCTTTCATCGCCGTGGACGACGATGCCGTGCGGGTGGAACGCGCCCGCGCCGCCGGCGAGCCCGTGCATTTCGGCAGCGCGCGCAAACTCAACGTGCTCAAACATCTGGGGCTGGAGCGCGCCAGCCTGCTCATCATCAGTTTCGACGATTACCAGGCTGCCCGGGCGATGCTCACGCAGATCCGCGCAGAACGGGAACACCTGCCGATTCTGGTACGCACCCGCGACGACGCCCATCTGCTGGAACTGCAGCAGGCCGGCGCCACCGAGGTGATTCCGGAAACACTGGAAGCCAGCCTGATGCTGGTGAGCCACGTGATGGCCGCGCTGGGGCTGCCCGGGGAAAAAGTGTTTGCCGCCATCGAGCAGGTGCGACAGGAACGCTACAAGCTCCTGCACGGCTTTATTCTGGGACAGAACAGCGCCTATGGACTTTCGCGCAATGAAGGGCGACTCAAACCCGTGTATCTGCCGGACACGGCGTTCGCGGTAAACCGCCCGCTGCGGGATCTGGCGCTGGATCGCCTGCAGGTACGCATCCACACAATCCGCCGTGGCGACAGCATCGTGCAGAATCCCGCCGAGGATGCATCATTAATGAACGGCGACATTGTGATTTTGAGCGGTGACCCCGCGGCACTCGAAGCGGCAGAATCTTACTTGCTGATTGGTAAAGGCTGATCGGAAAAATGAGTTTTCTATCGCCCATCCTGCGGTGCAAAACGAAAAAACGATTCGCGCAGCCTTTTTAAAAATCGCTTTATCTATCGGGTACTGCCATTAGATCAAAATGTTTTTTCCAGGCGCGGGAACAAGTTACCGATCTGAACTAAGATTCTGCATAGGGAAACGCACTTAAGCGAATGTGTTACAGATCGCATATTGAGTGTTTTCCAGTCGAAGTATGAAATGTGCAGTAGATAAATCGTGTTGTAGATAATCGTTGTAGGCAGCAATCGCCAAGTGAGCGCTTAATGGGCATCAACCCGGCCGATTTCAGGCAAATGATCGTACGTCCCACCCTGATCAAATTGGATCAATGGTCTCCTTCCCTCGAAAATCTTCTGATCGGAACGGCGGCGCAGGCATCGGGCCTGGGTTTGCAGCTGCAATCGGCACTGGGTTTCGGCATTTACCAGCTGGACGCCGATCTGCATCAAACCGTGTGGGATCGCTACCTCGCTTTCAACGCCGATCTGGCCAGCAAAGTGCGGGGCCTGGCCTCGCAACGGGAATTCCTGGCACAACCGCACTGGGAACTGGCTACCAATCTTTCGTATGCCACAGCAATCGCCTGGGGCGTGTATGCCCATCGTCAGGCTGCCATTCCCGCTGATGCGGACAACGTCGAAGGTCTCGCCTGGTGTTGGCATCAGAACTTTTGCCGCGACAGCAACCTGAGCGCCCGCAACTTCATCACCAGCTATCAGCAACTGGTGCAAACCGAAAAGGCATTTGCCGCTTAAGCCGGCAATTCACACCGGCAATTGATAACCCAAAGCCCGCCAGATCCGGCTCATGGCATCCACTGCCCGCAGCGGCAATTTGTAGTGCACGAACGGCGTCACTTCCGTGGTGTCCGGATTGATCTCGATCGCCTTGCCGCCCCAGCGCCGCGCCTCGAATACCGGCTGCGCGATATAGGGAAACACACTGGTCGTACCGATACTGAACACCAGATCAAATCCGCGCTGCATTTCCCGATGCAGCGCGAGCACCGCATCCTCCGGCAGCATTTCCCCGAACAGCACGACATTGGGCCGGATAATGCTGTGACAGCGCGGACAGGTGGGCAGCGGCGTCAGGTGCGCATAATCGCGCACCTCTTCGCGGTAATGACAGGCGGTGCAGAACAACTGGTCCACCCTGCCGTGGATTTCAATCAGCTGACGGCTGCCGGCATGGCGGTGAAAGCAGTCGATATTCTGCGTCAGCACCCAGCTGTGAGGTTTGATTTTTTCGATCTCGGCAATGATGCGATGCGCCAGATTATGGCCGGCGCCGCGACAGGCGTTTTCCACCTGCAGCAGATATTTCCAGGTGATATCGGGACGCTGCCGCAGCATGTCACCGGACAGCGCGGCCTCGATCGGAATGCCGTCGTCGGTGTGCTGGTCGTTATACAGACCGCCAATACCACGATAGGTGGGCAAGCCGGAATCGGCGGACAGGCCAGCACCCGTGATGAACAGAATGCGCTCGGATTGCTGGATCAGGCCGGCGATTTCCTGGATGCGATCCTCGTGGCGGTTGTCGTCGGAATGGCGGTCGTCGTGCATGGCGCGGTTTCCGGAATGCAGAATGTTGCGCAACAGGTTACGCGATTCCGCAACGGCTTGTCATGCCGCATCAGACGGCGGCAAAACGCGTCACCACGCGGTATTGTTCCGAGGTCAACTCCCGCTCACCCAGGGGCAGCAGGTGGCGGAAAATACGGTCGATCATGTCGCAGGGATTGCGCTCGGCGTCCTGCACCAGATGCACCCCGCCCCAACTCAGACCAATGCCCTGCCCGACCAGCTCATCCGCCTGAAGCACATTGACACCCAGCAGACGCTGGCGCAGTTGCTCCAGGCAAGCGCGCAGGGCCGGTTCATCACCGGCGTCGAACAGCAACACAAAGCGGGCACCGCTGATACGGGCGGCGACCAGTGGATGCACGGCCTGCACCGACCGGACCTGGCGCGCAATATCCCGCAGCAGATCGTCGCCGGCATTCTGCCCATGCAATTCGTTGAAACGGGCAAAATGATTCACCTGGATACCCAGCAGCATCTGCCGCGGCGTCGACGCCCGGTCCCCGGCGCGACTCAGCACCAGCTCATCCTCGAAACGCATCCGGTTGAACAGACGGGTGACACGGTCCTGGGCCAGTTGCTCGCCCAGCTGCTGGTTGATCTGGCGCAACTGATCCCGTTCCAGCTGAATCACCTGCGCCTGCAAAAAGGTTTCACGGGCCGCCTTTTCCATGCGAAAAGCAATCACCATGCACAGGACGGTGCCACCCACCAGCAGGAACATCAGGTAGGCGGATGAATGCAGGCTCATCCGGTCCAGATACAGGGCCGACGACACCAGCACCACCATCAGCAGCGCCGTGGTGCTGGCAAAATTGATCGGTAGGCGGATGAAGGCGAACAGCGCAACTTCAACGAAAAAGATGTTGGTGTAATAGATTTGTTTGATGGGCGAAGCCGAGGCATGAGCGATCACCAGCATGGCCGCCACCACCAGCAGGCCATTCCAGGCCACCAGCCAGTGCTGCCAATGCTCGGTACGCGAGCGCCGCACATACAGCCACGTGCCCAGCAACGACAGGATCGCGGCACACCGCAGCAGTTGGGCCGACAGGGTCAGCTCAATGCCCAGATACCAGCCCAGCAAATGGCTCGTCGTCAGAAGCAATGCTGCCACCATGGTCGACGCCAGGATCGCGTCCCGGTACCAGGGGTTAAGGAAATGCCGGTATTCCTGCTCCAGCTGGTCACTGAAAAACAACTCCCAGGGCGGAGCCCGCCGCAGGGAGGCCAGCTGATCGATCACTTCCGGATATTTTTTGGTATCCACGACGGTTCCGCGCACGCTAGAAAAGACAGGGGAAACAGACGCCATGAACTGCAGGCAAGACCCGAGTGTATCCCCCTACCCCGCCGGAATCCAGCCGCTCAGTGCACGCACACCCGGTCGCGTCCCTCGTGCTTGGCGCGATAAAGGGCCTCATCCGCCGCATTGATCAGCTGCTTAAGGTCATTGCTGTCATCCGGCACCAGGGCCGAAACCCCCACGCTGATTGTGACTACCGGCTGCACCTTCGATCCGGGATGCGGGATCTGCAGATTGCGCACCGCATCACACAGGCTCTGCGCCAGCTGCTGGGCTTCGAGGGCATCCAGCGCTGGCAGGATCACCGCAAACTCCTCACCACCGTAACGGGCCGCCAGATCGCCGGGACGCCGCACCTGTTGCCGGATTGCCTGCGCCACCTGGCGGATGCAGACATCCCCCTGCACATGCCCGAGCAGATCGTTATAGGACTTGAAGAAATCGATATCGCACATCAATAGCGCCACGCTGTACTTGCGACGCCGCGCACGCCGCCATTCCTCGTCCAGCACCGCATCAAAATAGCGCCGGTTGGCGATGCCGGTCAGCGCATCGATCTCCGCCAGATCCCGCAGGTACAGGTTCACCTTGCGCAACTGCAGGTTCTTGCGGTGAATGATGATTTTCTGAAGGAATTCCCGCCGGCCGGAGCGATCCGCCGAATACTGGGCGACGCAGCAAAACAGCACCACACCGACGGACAGCAGCAGGTAATAAATAAGGTAACGTGAATTCTGCTCTACCGGCAGCACCACACATGCCGTTGCCAGCAGATAGACAACACCGGTAAAGACGGTATGCCAGAACCGCAGCCGGGTGATGGTAAGGCCGGCCATGACGATCGCCAGCACACTGGTGAGATAGAGATTCATGACGGGAACCGGCACGGACCGCGCCATGACCAGCGTGGTGAGCGCCAGCCAGAGCAGCCCCACCACCACGACTTTTTCAAGGTGCCGGTGAGCAAGATTGAAGCGCGTCAGCAGCCAGAGCAGTATCAGTCCCGGCAGCGCAAAGCCATAACGAATCAGCCAGACCGGGCCAACCTCATGCTGCAACAGAAACCAGTCGCAGGCGCCGTACAGCACATACAGGGCAATGAGAATGTTGAGCAGGTTGCGGACGTAACGGCGATCGCGACGCGCGCAATAACGGCGATAACGGGCTTCCATCTCGCCTGCGAAGTAAAGGCGTAGCCGGTTCCGGTAAAAATGGCCTTCCAGTTCGGACTTGACCTGGCCATCCGCCTCAACTTCGTTTTTTGTTTCCAGCGCTTCCGTCACCCGCAGCCCCCGCGGCCTGTTTCCGCAAGTATAGCCGGGGATTGCTCAATGCAGACTCGCAAACAAACGACGGCGATAGGTCGCAACACGCGGATCTGCACCCAGCATGTCGAACACTTTCAGCAATGCGGTGCGGGCGCCGTCATTCTTGAACGCGCGATCGCGACGGATGATTTCCAGCAGCAGCTCCATACCGGCTTCGGGTTCCCCTGCCAGAACGCAGTTGGCCGCCAGATAATAGCGGGCTTCCATGTCGTCCGCGTTCATGGCCACACGGTACTGCAGCGATTCCGCCGTTTCAAAGCCCTGCAATTCCCGCAGGAAGAACAGGCGGCCCAGCGCCGATGCCTTGAGTTTTTCGTCCTTGACGTTGTCAAGCACCTGCTGGGTGTCATCCAGGCGTTCCACATCCATCAGCACATCGGCCATCAACACCTGCAATTCAACACGATCGGGCTGTTCCATGATCGCGGACTGCAGCGCGTCGATCGCCTTGTCGTGGGCGCCCAGCCGGCGCGCGCGCTCCACCTGCGCAATGAAGGCATCGCCCTCCTCCTCTGCCGGTTCCTCTTCCAGGGGCGGCGCCAGGAACGGTTCCAGCAGGCGACGGATCTCGCCCTCCGGCTGCGCGCCGTTCAGCTCACCCGCCAGTTGCCCCTGCACCACCAGCTTGAGGGATGGAATGCTGCGCACACCCAGTTGCTGCGACAGCATGGGATTGGCGTCGGTATCGACTTTCGCCAGGATGAAACGCCCCTTGTATTCCTCCGCCAGCTTCGCCAGCACTGGCGCCAGTGCCTTGCACGGCTGACACCATTCAGCCCAGAAATCCAGCAGCACTGGCACTTGGGTGGACTTCTTGATCACTTCATGAATGTTTTGCTGATCGACGTCGATGATGTACGGGGATTGACTCATGAAAACTCTCGCAGCCAGAGTGCCCGCAGCGGGCGGAAAACATCAGGGTGGGACAATGCGGGGAGGTTACCGGGCAGCGTGGGCAGAGTAAAGGGCGACAGACTGGTGGACGGTGCCTGTCGCGCAGAAGCGCATTCAGACTTCGTCTTTTTCAGACGGACAACGATTCAGAAGGATTCTGGTTCTTCGACAGGGGCAACCACCGGGCGGGACTTGCAGGACTGCAGCAGGCTGGTGGCATCAACATGGCCACGTTCCGCGGCCAGCGTCAGCCAGTGTATTGCAGTCTTGTCGTCCTGCCGCACCAGCGTGCCGTCCAGATAGGCGGAGCCCAGCAGATACTGCGCATTGACGTCGCCGCCCCGGGCAGCCCGGCGCAGATATTCCAGCCCACTGCGCTTGTCCGCACGCCCCACGCCGCAGCTGTACAGCAGACGGCCCAGTTGCGCCATCGCCTGCACGTGACCGTGATCGGCGGAGTATTGCAGCATCTTGAGGGAAAAGCGGGAGGGATAAAGGCGTCCCTGCTGGGACTGGAAGGAAATCAGCGACCAGGCGGCGCGAAAAAATACTCGGGCAAACAGGCCACAACCATTGTCTGCGCTATTGGCAGTCATTCCCCACGTTACCCGCACGGCCTACTTCCTGAACAGAGTCTAGGTTCGCTGACAGTATTTCCCACGCCTGGCCTGCTCAATCTTCAGATTGGTATTCAGACCAGCCCCCAAGGAAACCTGCCCCCGGTTACAAGTGGGCGCAAAGGTACTCCCATTCCCACAAAAATCCAATCGCTGCTGGCGGAAAAATCACATTCCGTTGCCGACGCGTTGTCGGCTTTCAAACTATCCACATTTTCTGTGGACAACTCTGTGGATGCTTTGGTGAAAAGCGCGCACAGAGGCCATGAATGCTGCCCCTGTTACAATATGATTATTTTTTGATCAAAGAAAAAATCATTTGAAATCAGAGAGTTATAAAAAAGTAGTTTGTAAATCAGGTGGTTATCAGCAGTTCATGAAACAGAATCGATCTATGAAAAAAACCAAAAAAACGATTGCATTTTTTTAACGATATCCACAGGTAAAACAACAATGCCGGTCTGGGACCGGCATTGTTACTATTTGTTACGAGTCGATTTACGTTTCTCTACAAGTTCGGTAACAAGCCGCAATTGTTCCGTCAGTTCATCCACCCGCGCAAACAGTGTGTCGACATCATTGCGGGTGGGGATGTTGAGCCGGTGCAGGGCCTTGGACACCCTCAGGTCGAACGCCTTTTCCACCTTTTCCCAGGAACCCGTGGCCCGTGCCCTGACCGATTCCACCGTCTCCTTGGCCACGTTGAGCGGCTTGTCCACCAGTGCGCGGGTCTTGGCTTCCAGTTTCTCGCCATCCTGCACCAGTGCCTCGAACAGCTTGTTGCCCCCTTCCTCCGCCTTGGAGTAGGCACCCAGCCCTGCCAGCCAGATCTGGTTGGCGGATTCCTTCACTTTCTCGGCCATCTGCTCGGCCAGCTGGGTCACCTGGTTGTCGGTGATCGGTGATTTCTTTTCTGTCATGACGCTTTTTCTCGCCTCGTTCAAACAAACAATCGTTTCCAAAATAAAGATCGCAGCCGTCCATTTCGTGCGGCCCCGGTAAAGGCACTGCGGGCATCAACCCTGATTATTTTCGTCCTGAAGCTTCGAACGCTAACAACTGTCATTAGAATGTTCATCCTAACCGGGAAGCATGTACAATGCCGCTTTTCCTTCTGCGCCCATCTGTCCGGATGTCTCATGACATTTGATTTTATTCAGAATTTTCCCTCCAAACCCGGTGATCAGCGTACCTGGGGCAATCTGAAAGGCTGTGGTTACGCGTGGGCCCTGCAACAGGCGGCCCGGCGTCATGACGGCTTGCTGCTGGTGGTCACCCGCGACACCTTGACCGCGCAGCAACTGGAGCAGGAGATTCCGTTTTTCGATACTGCTGGCAGCCAGACGGAAATCCTGTCGTTCCCGGACTGGGAAACGCTGCCCTACGACAGCTTCTCGCCGCACCAGGACATCATCTCCCAGCGTCTTGCCACTTTATACAAGCTGCCGCAGATAAAACACGGTGTGCTGATCGTGCCGGTGTCCACCCTGTTGCACCGGATCGCGCCGCCGCAATTCCTGGCGGGCCACAGCCTGGTGCTGGACCTGGGCCAGACCTTCGAGCTGGACAAGATCCGCCGCCTGCTGGAACAGGCCGGCTATCGCTGCGTCGACAACGTGTACGAGCACGGCGAATACGCCATTCGCGGCGCCATCATGGACCTGTTCCCCATGGGCAGCAAAGTCCCCTACCGCATCGAACTGTTCGACGACGAGATCGACACGCTGCGTTCGTTCGATCCGGAAACCCAGCGCTCGCTGGAACAGGTGAAGCAGATCCGCCTGCTGCCGGCGAAGGAATTTCCGCTCAACCTGAGCGCGATCAGTTCCTTCCGCGATCGTTTCAAAGCGGTGTTCGACGTGGATCATCGCCGCTGCCCGGTGTACCAGGATATTTCCGACGGCCTGGCCACCGCCGGCATCGAATATTATCTGCCGCTGTTTTTTGAAAACACCGCCACCCTGTTCGATTACCTGCCGGCCAACACGCTGGTGATCACGCCGGAGCAGGTGCAGGAAACAGTGGAAACCTTCTGGACCGACTGCGCGGGCCGTTACGAGGAATTGCGCTACGACATCACGCGCCCGCTGTTGCCGCCAGCGCAACTGTTCCTGCCCAACGATGAATTTCATCGCCGGCTGAAGGAATTTCCGCGCATCAATTTTCGCGCCCACGCGGCCGAAACGGATCGCGCTGGCCACAGCAATCTGCCACTGAGCGAACCGCCGTCGTTGCCGATCAATGCCAAGGCCACCAATCCACTGATGCATGTGGAAGCCTATTGCATGGCGGCGCAGGCCGAGCAGCGCCGGGTGCTGTTCGTGGCGGAATCGGCCGGACGCAAGGATACGCTGCAGGAACTGCTGGGCCGCATCCGCATTCATCCGAAGACGGTAGACAGCTGGCAGGAATTCGTCGAAGCAAAAACACCGCAACCGCAGATCCTGATCGCACCGCTGGCCACGGGCATGGTGCTGACCGAGCCTGCGCTCAGCATCATCACCGAGTCACAGCTGTTCGGCCATCGTGTGATGCAGAGCCGCCGTCGCAAGCGCGGCGACGATCATGCGGAAAACGTGATCCGCAACCTGACGGAACTGAACGCCGGCGATCCGGTGGTGCATATCGATCACGGCGTTGGCCGCTACCAGGGCTTGCAGACGCTGGAAATCGACGGCCAGCAGCAGGAATTCCTCACGCTGGAATATGCCGATAAAGCCAAGCTGTATGTTCCCGTTTCATCGCTGCACCTGATCAGCCGCTATTCCGGCGCCAGCGACATCATGGCGCCGCTGCATCGTCTGGGCACGGATCAGTGGGCCAAGGAAAAACGCAAGGCCGCCGAACAGATCTACGACACCGCGGCCGAACTGCTGAGCATTTACGCCCGCCGCGCCGCCAAACCGGGCCATGCATTCACGTTGTCGGTACTGGATTACGAAGCCTTCTGCGAAGGCTTTCCGTTTGAGGAAACACCGGACCAGCAGGCCGCCATCGATGCAGTGATTGCCGACATGACGTCGGACCGCCCCACCGATCGTCTGGTCTGCGGCGACGTGGGTTTCGGCAAAACCGAAGTGGCCATGCGCGCGGCGTTTCTGGCGGTTCAGAACGGCAAGCAGGTGGCGATTCTGGTGCCCACCACCCTGCTCGCCCAGCAGCACTACGAAACCTTCAAGGACCGCTTCTCCGACTGGCCGGTGCACATCGAAGTGCTGTCGCGTTTCCGTACCGCCAAGGAACAAAGCCGCGCCATCGACCAGATCGCCGAGGGCAAGATCGACATCGTGGTCGGCACCCACAAGCTGCTGCAGGACAATCTGAAGTTCAAGGATCTGGGCCTGCTGATCGTCGACGAGGAACACCGTTTCGGCGTGCGCCACAAGGAAAAACTGAAGGAACTGCGCGCCGACGTTGACATGCTGACGCTGACCGCCACGCCGATTCCGCGCACGCTCAACATGGCCATGTCCGGCGTGCGCGACATGTCGATCATCGCCACGCCGCCGGCCAAGCGTCTGTCGATCAAGACCTTCGTACGCGAATCCAACAATCATGTAGTGAAGGAAGCCATCCTGCGGGAACTGTTGCGGGGCGGCCAGGTGTACTTCCTGCACAACGAAGTGAAATCCATCGATCGCCGCGCCGAGGAAATGCAGGCGCTGGTACCGGAGGCCCGCATCGTCGTCGCCCACGGCCAGATGCGCGAACGCGAGCTGGAACAGGTGATGACGGATTTCTACCACAAGCGCTTCAACGTGCTGATGTGCACCACCATCATCGAAACCGGCATCGACGTGCCGTCGGCCAATACCATCATCATCGACCGCGCCGACAAGTTCGGCCTGGCGCAGTTGCACCAGTTGCGCGGGCGCGTCGGGCGCTCGCACCATCAGGCTTACGCATATCTGCTCACCCCCAATCCGAAAGCGATCACGCCGGATGCGGTGAAGCGGCTCGAAGTAATCCAGGAGGCCCACGACCTGGGCGCCGGCTTCACCCTGGCCAGCCACGATCTGGAAATCCGCGGTGCTGGCGAGCTGCTGGGTGAGGAACAGAGCGGCAATATGCACAGCATCGGCTTCTCGCTGTATATGGAGCTGCTGGAGGAAGCGGTGCAGTCGATCAAGGCCGGCAAAACGCCGAACCTGGACAAACCCTTCCAGCACGGATCGGAAATCAATCTGCGCATTCCTGCCCTGATCACCAACGACTACCTGCCGGACGTGCACACGCGCCTGATCACCTACAAGCGCATGGCCAACGCGAAGGACGAGGACCAGCTGAACGAACTGAAAGTGGAAATGATCGACCGCTTCGGTTCCCTGCCGGATTCCACCAAAAACCTGTTCCGGCTGACTACACTGAAGTTGCAGGCGCAGAAGATGGGCATTGCCAAGGTGGATGCCGGACCGCGCGGCGGACGCATCGAGTTCGGCGTGCAGACCACGGTGCACCCGCTGACCATCGTCAAAATGATCCAGAAGCAGCCGCAGTTCTACAAACTGGACGGCGCTGATAAACTGAAATTCAACCTCGAGAGCGAAACCGCAGAACAGCGGCTCGATCTGGTGGAAAAACTCCTCACCCAACTCGCCACGGCGAAACCATGATGACCAGACTGCTTGCGACCCTGATCCTGCTTGTTGCCGCTACCCACGCCACTGCCCAGACCTGGCATCAGGTCCATGTGGTGGTTTTCGAGAATCCGGGTGCAGCAGGCAGCGGCGAGGAATTCTCCACCGCGCCGGACCGGGCAGTGGAATACCCGGAAAACATGGTGGAAATCGCGGCTGAACCTGGCGATACGGACACCGCACCGTCAACGGAATTCAGAAGCGCGGACATCACAGACAAGGAATTCAGCAGTGCACTGGCCAATCTGCAACGCAGCCGCCAGTATCGGGTGCTGGCGGTGAAAAGCTGGCTGCAGCCCGCCATGGGACGACAGGAAGCCACCGCCGTGCGCATTACCGGCGGCAACAGTTTCGGCGCGCACCATCAGCTGGATGGCAGCGTGCGCCTGATCACCTCGCAAACCCTGCACTTCGAAACCAATCTGTGGCTGGGAGACTATGCCGCACAACCGGCCAACGTGAGCGACCCTGCCCCAGTTGCCGAATATTCCGCCGGCGACATCGACGCCACACCGCAACCGCCGGTCGAGGCCGACTATGTCGCCACCCGCCTGATCAATATCCGGGATGCCCGCAGCATGAGCAGCGGCGAGCTGCATTATTTGGATCACCCCATGCTGGGCGTGCTGGTGAAGGTGGTACGGCTGAAATCAAGTAACCCGTAGGGTTTGCTTCAGCCAGCCCTGAATCTGTGCGGCGCTCATGGCACCGGCCTGGCGCGCGATCTCCTTTCCATTGCGATACAGAATCAGGCAGGGAATGCTGCGAATGTTCAGCTGCGCTGACATGGACTGATTCTGCTCGGTATCCAGCTTCAGAAAGCGCACCTGCGTATCCAGCGCATCCGCCGCCTTGTGGAATTCCGGCGCCATCATGCGACAAGGCCCGCACCAGGCAGCCCAGCAATCCACCACCACCGGAATGTCGTTGCTTTTGATCTGTTTGAGCATCGCCTCGGCATTCACCTCCACCGGGCCGGTACCAAACAACTCCAGCTTGCAGACACCGCACACCGGCTTCTCCCCCATACGGGCCGCCGGCACACGATTGGTGCGGTGACAATGGGGACAAACGATCTGAACTGCACTCATTCTGCTTTCCTCGCTGACAGCGCGAATCTCAAGGGCATATGCAACCCTATATGGAGGCACTGTCAGCAGGATTCAAGCGCGGGGCTGTAACTGGCGGTCAGGTGAGGACCCGATGGCGGATTAAATAGCGGCCTATGTAGCGGATCATATAGCAGCCTATGTAGCGGATCATATAGCAGCCTATGTAGCGGCCTATGTAGAAAGAAATTGCGCCAGCAAACTGCGCACCCGACCCATGCCGTTTTTCAGGGCGAGCTCGATTTCTGCCATCGTGATGATACCGTCACTGCGACCGGCAGCCATGTTCACCACCAGCGCCAGGCAGGCGTAATTCAGGCCGGCTTCACGGGCCAGCGAGGCTTCCGGCATGCCGGTCATGCCGACGATGTCGCAGCCATCTTTTTCCAGACGGTCCACTTCCGCCGCCGTTTCCAGACGCGGACCCTGGGTGGCCGCGTAAACCCCGCGGTTATGCACGAAGTGGCCGGCTTTGTCCGCCGCCGCCAGCAGACCATGCCGCAGTTCTTCAGTGTAGGGAAAGGAAAAATCCACGTGGATGACGTTGCCTTCATCGGCGAAAGTGAATTCACGGCCCCAGGTGTAATCGACGATCTGGTGGGGAATTACCAGTGCCTCGGCGCCCATGGCGGAATTGATACCACCCACTGCGTTTACCGCGATGATATCGGTGACGCCGGCATCGCGCAGCGCTGCGATATTGGCGCGGTAATTTACCTGATGGGGCGGTAGCCGGTGGCCCTTGCCATGACGCGCCAGGAACACCACGTCGCGCTGGCCGAAACGGCCGAATTCCAGCGGCGCCGACGGTGCGCCGTAGCGGGTGGTCACCGCGAGGGATTCGGTGATCTGCAGGCCTTCCAGTTCGGTCAGGCCGGTGCCGCCGACGATTGCGATCAAACTCATTTTGCTGTCCTTAAAAATAGCTACACACTCAGTACTACTTGGACTATTCGAAGTTGGACGCTCTGCGGCATGGATGCCGCGGAGCAGCCCCCAGGGATGGGTTCGCGGCGTGTCCAACTTCGAATAGTCCAAGTAGTACTGAGTGTGTATGCATTAATACTTTTCACTGACCCTTTACGGCAAAAATGCCATCGGCGTTGCGCAGGTAACCCTTGTAGTCCATGCCGTAGCCGAAGATATAGCGATCGGGAATTTCCAGGCAGGTATAGTCAGCGCGAAAATCCGCATCGGCCTTGCGATCATGCTGCTTGTCCACCAGCACAACGGATTTCACCGACTTGGCGCCCTGGGACGCGCATGCCTGCATGATCGCCGACAGCGTCACGCCTTCATCCAGGATGTCGTCCACCACCAGCACGTGGCGTTTGGCCAGGCTCGGCGGCGGCGCCACCTTCCACAGCATGTCGGCACCACCGGACAGGCCGCTGCCATACCGGCTCACGTGCACATACTCCAGCTCCAGCGGAAACTGCAGCTGCATCAGCAACCGGCCGCCGAATACCATGCCGCCCTTCATCACCACCAGCACCAGCGGATTCTTGTCCCCCAGATCGGCACTGATCGTCTGGGCAATGCGGGCGATGGATTCCTCCACCTGCTGTGCGGTCCACAGGCAATCAGCTTCTTTCCAGACCGTCTGAACTTCAGTGACGGATACGCTCATGTTGATTCCTCTTGAATGATGGCAAAAATCGCGGGCAATTGTGCCACAGCGGAAAATTCCTGTTGATGCTTTTTAACCGGCCAGATCAACTGGCCATGTCGGCCTGCACGGCGTGATAGTGTGCATCCGCCAGCAACTGGCTCCAGTCCGGCCGACGCCGTGCGCGCATGCGCTGCAACCGCGCCTGATTCACCACCGCCGGATGCTGTTCCAGATATTCAATCACCGCCTGCGCCCCCACCGGGTTGTTGCAGACCAGCACCATGTCGCAGCCGGCATTGAGAGCAGCCTGGGCACGCTGGCCATAGTCACCGGCCACACTGGCACCTTCCATCGTCAGATCATCGCTGAAGATAACACCGTCAAATTGCAGTTCTGTGCGCAAGACGGTTTGTAGCCAGTGGCGGGAAAAGCCGGCGGGATTCGGGTCCACCTGCGGGTAAATCACGTGAGCGGGCATCACGGCATCCAGTTGCCCGGCCAGTTGGGAAAAGGTTTGCAGGTCGCAGGCGGCAATGTCGGACCAGGGGCGCTCATCCACCGGAATGGCGTGGTGGGAATCGGCTTCCACCCAGCCGTGGCCGGGGAAATGCTTGCCGGTGGCGGCCATGCCCGCGTCGTGCATACCGGCGATATAGGCTTCCGCCAGCACCACAACAATCGATGGATCACCGTGAAAAGCGCGCGTGCCAATCACGCTGCTGCGGCCCACATTCAGATCCAGCACCGGCGCGAAGGAAATATCGAATCCCAGCGCCAGCATTTCCGACGCCATCAGCCAGCCCCACTCGCGGGCACTGGCGATCGCGGCTTTGGGATCGGCATCAAAGCGCTCTCCCAGCAATGCAAGCGGCGGCAATTTGGTAACCCCCTGCTTCATCCGCTGCACCCGGCCACCTTCCTGGTCCACCGCCAGAATCAGTTCCGGCCGCACCGCGCGCACCGACGCAATCAGCTCACGCACCTGCTCAGGCTGTACGATGTTGCGGGCAAACAGTATCACGCCGCCCACGGCAGGGTGTTGCAGACGCTGCGCTTCATAGTCCAGCAGCGCGGTTCCTTCCAGATCCAGCATCAGGGGGCCAAGGGGCATTGCGGGTGTGACTCCTGCACAAAAGTCGAAAGTGACAATAAAAATGACAATCAGGCTTGCGTGATGATGACGGGAGTGCCGACCGGCACGCGCTCGAACAGGTCCAGCACATCCTGATTGCGCATGCGGATACAGCCGTGGGAGCGGGGTTCGCCCATGGGTTCGGTATCCGGCGTGCCATGAATATAAATATAGCGGCGTTGTGAATCCACGCAGCCCCCGCGATTGAAACCTTTTTCTTCACCACACAGCCAGAGGATGCGGGTGAGTATCCAGTCACGGTGGGGAAATTCCCGGCCGATGGCGTCGGAATAGATTTCCCCGGTGGGGCGACGGCCGCGAAATACGGTGTAAATGGGCTGACCTGCGCCGATACGGGCGCGAACGCGGTGTCGACCAAGAGGCGTCTGGTTCGACCCTTCGGCGTTGCCTGCCCCCTTCAGGGCGGTGGACACGGGCCAGCGCGCCAGCAGCTTCTCGCTGCCATGCACATGATCCTGCTCGCGCAACTCCAGAATCTGCTGATCAATTGAAACGTGGATTTCCGGCCTACTCATGAGCTGCATTATGCAAGCCGGCGGCCATGAATGCAGTAAGCCGGCTCACAATAAAGTCCACCGGCGTGCGTTCGCCGGTGTCGTTCTCGCTCATGGCGCGCAGGGCATCGAAGTTGGACATGGTGAAGATCGCCGTACCCAGGGCGAAGTGGGTGTGCCAGAACAGGTCGGCGGCAGTGGCGCCCGGCAGGGCCGGCTTCAGGTGGGACGCATAATGCTGGAACGCGTTGCCGTAGCGCTCGCCGATGAACTTGCGCAAATGGGCCTGGGACTGGGTATAGGCCAGCCCCAGCAGCCGCATGAACGAGGTGGCACGGTTGGAACCGCGACCGTGGATCTCGTAAACGGAACTGGTCAGCACCTGCAGCAGATCCTCCACTGTGAGACGCTCTTTTTCCGCCTGCAACTGGTTGAGCTGACGTTCGATTTCGTCCACCAGCGGATCGAGGAAGCGCACGAAAACCGCCTGAATCAGCGACTTTTTTGAACCAAAATGGTAATTCACCGCCGCCAGGTTCACCCCGGCCGCGCTGGTGATGGTGCGCAGGGAGGTTTCCGCAAAGCCGCGCTCGGCGAACAGCACCTCCGCCGCATCCAGAATTCGTTCGACTGTTTCTTTTTGTGCCATGAAAGGGTTTCCTGCTAAACGCCCGTTTGAAACTTACGTTTGCAGAGGGGCGCTGTCAAGAATGCACCCTAGAAGTAACGCACCACTTCGATCTGGATATAGTCATCACGACTGACCGGAGCCAGCCGGTCGGTGTCATTCTGGGTCAGCCACTCCAGGGGGGAAGGCGGATGGCTGCTGGAAACCAGGAAGCTTTCCACATTCACTTTCCAGTCCTCGCCAATGCGGTGATGACCCTCGATCAGCCATAGCCGCTCGCTGGTGGCAGGGTCGTAAACCATCCCCAGCAGAAAATCGGTATCCGCCTCGTTGTTGAGGGCCAGCCGGGTACCCAGCGCCACATCGTCGTTCAGGTAGGTGGGCGCCTCCGCACCGCGCTCGTCCCAGTTGTATTCCGCCACCAGGCCCAGGTCTGCGGCCGTGTCCAGCCAACCTTCGATGGTGTATTCAAAGCCGAACGCCGACGCCGCATAACGGCCACCCTCCTCGCCGGACCGGGTCAGGGCCTCCAGCTTCCACAGCCAGAATTCATGGGTGTACTGCACCTCCACCGCCGCCTGCGTGATCTGCGGGTAATAGGGCACCAGTTTGAAATCCGGGGTCACGGAGTTGAATTCGGGATCGCGCCCGGTACCGGCAAACAGCGACGCCGCCAGTTCCCAGGCGTCGACGGACCGGGTCCAGCGCAGGGCCACGTCCAAATGCTGGTCCTCTTCACCCGATTCATATTCCGCCGCGTCTTCAGCCACCTCCAGCGGCAGCCGGAAACGGCCATCCTCGCCGGGAAAAATCCGCTCGCGAAAACCCACCAGCAAATACAGGTCGAGGATGCCCCAGTCCTGCACCAGCGACAGGTTCACCATGGGCTGACCCAGGTAGGCCTCGCCGTCCGGCCGTTCCGCCAGATCGACCTGATTGATGATGTCCACCAGATGATTGAACTCCGCCACGCCCCAGAACACCGTGCGCACGCCGGTACGCAGCTCCCAGCCGTCCGCCACGTGGAGCCAGGCCAGATCCTGGATGTCGCCGTGGGTGCGATTGTCGGCGCTGTCGGACCAGCGGTAGAAGGCATCCAGTTCCAGCAGGTCGCGATCATCGTTCCAGCTCTGGTCGTATTTGATGCGGGCGCTGGCGGAGGCGGCAGCACTGCCGTCCTGGCCGTAGGCGGCGTCTTCGGGGAAATAGCGGCTGTCTGCCGCCAATTCCAGATCCCACTCGTCCATACCCCAATCGCCGGCCTGCGCCACTGCGGTGACCAGCAGCAGGCCGAATCCCAGCCCACAGAACCCGAACTGCCTGACGCACCGGCCTGCCTTCTGTGATGATGCCATCCGTTCCCCGCCTTCCATTTCGCGTCTACTCCTCGTTGCCTTCACCGCCAACCGCCTTAGATTTTGTTGTGCCAACCGCCTGCATGATTAGCACGAAGCCGACTAAGCCGCCGTCCATCCTTCCACACTTTTTGGCACAACGCCCTGAAACTGCAACGTTTTTAGTTGATCAGACATCCCTTTCGCAATAGTCGCCCCGCAAAATGTCCTAATCGGAATCGTGTAGAACCGCAGTGCGGCTTGCATACTTGACGACGAATCCCATCCGCCTGGACACCTTTTGCGGAGGCCCACATGCTCACACGCCTACCCCCGGAAGTCGGTTGCTGGTACGAAAACACCGAGCAGCGCAGCCTGTTTGAAATCGTAACCCTCGACGAGGATGAAAAAACCGTCGCTATCCAGTACTTCGAAGGCGAGATCGAGGAAATGGAACTGGATGCGTTCATGCAGATGCCCCTGCGCACCGTCGAGCAGCCGGAAGACTGGGCCGGCCCCTTTGAAGTGGACCGCGAGGACCGTTTCGAAAGCGACTTCGATCAACTTGGCGAAGAGAACGCGGAACTGCTGGAATTCGACGAATCGGATACCCTGCACATCGTCGACGATTTCTGAGCACACCGGTCGCCACTCATTCCCTGCCCCGCCACCATCCAGCCTGGCGTGCCGATTTCCCTACGTAAACAGCACCTTCCCATTCCGCGCCAAACTGTATATAGTTTCAGTCCTGTATATAAAAACAGTTAACAGGAAGCGAGGAAGATGGAAAAGCTCACCAAACGCCAGGCTGAAATTCTTGCCCTGATCCGCCAGCACATCGACGAATCCGGCATGCCCCCCACCCGCATGGATATCGCCGCCACCTTTGGTTTCAAGTCGCCCAACGCCGCCGAAGAACATCTGCGCGCACTGGAGCGCAAGGGCGTGATCCAGATGGTACCTGGTGCTTCCCGTGGCATCCGTCTGGTGGGTGTGGAAGACGAAGAACCCGGCCTGCCCATCATCGGGCAAGTGGCCGCAGGCCATCCGGTACTGGCGCAGGAAAACGTGCTGGGTTACTGCGAGGTGGAACCGCGCTTCTTCAAGCCGAAGGCGGATTATTTCCTGAAGGTGAAGGGGCTGAGCATGAAGGACGCCGGCATCCTGGAAGGCGACCTGCTGGCGGTGCACAAGACTCACGAAGCCCAGCGCGGCCAGATCGTGGTGGCCCGTATCGGCGACGAAGTAACGGTGAAGCGGTTCGACCGCAAGCGCAACAAAATCCTGTTATTGCCGGAGAATCCGGATTTCGAGCCAATCGAAGTGGATCAGAGCAGCGGGGATTTTGCGATTGAAGGGCTGGGTGTAGGGGTTATCCGCAGCGGCCTGTGAGGTCGCTGTGAATCTGCAAAGGCGTTGGAGGCAAAGTACAAAATGTGGAAAAACAAATGGATGAGCAGCCTCACCACGAACAGTCAGCTCACTCAGTGCAGCATGCCCGACACGTCATCATACTCATCCATCGACAGGTCATGCCGTTCCTCATGGGCTTCCAGCACATGACCATACACTTCCCCCACCGCCTGAACACCTGCTCCCACCATCGCCTTGCCAACATCCAGCGAGAATTCCGACAACAGCACACGGACTTCCGGTGAGAACCTGATTGTGACCAGCGGCGACCCCACTCCATCGGCGCGACGCAGCACGATTTCGCCACAGGGCAATTCAACTATTTCCAACAGAGAAGACATTCGCCGACCTTTTCAACGGAAGTGTCTGAGACAGTTAAGGAAATGCATTTTTCGCGGGAAAAACAGCTAAAAATCCTGAACTGACACCGCTGCACCAGACCACATAATGGCCGCTGATACTATCACGTCACTACAGGGCGGCCCAGAAAAACAGGCCGCATTCACGATATATTTTTTCTACCACTCACCCATAGTTTGCCTTGTTTCTTCTATCAGCTCGCGAAGATTGTCATGCCAATCAGAAAGTTGCAGCAGATCATCTTCTTCCGCCACAACCCGCACCTCGATCGCGTTCAGATTCACCGGCGCCTTGGCTACCGTGGTGGCTGCGGGATCCACATCCTGCACGCGCTGCCAGGCCTTCAGCATGCGGTTCAACCAGCCGCCGGATTGCGACTGCAATTGCAGCAGGCGATCCAGTTCCGGAATTGATTTGCCTTCCTCCTGAGCACCGGTCAGCAGTTGCTGCAGTGGCATGCCGGCGCGAAACGTTACGCCGTAGGATTGCGCCACTTCCCAGATCAACGCCTCGTAGGCGCCCATCAGGTGAAACAGGCAGGATTCACGATGCGCCGCCAACAGCGCTTTGCGATTGAGCAGACGCTCGTCTTTATCCGCATTTTCAATAGCTTCCAGATAGAACGCTGCGAAATAGCGTTTTTGATTGGCTTTGCCGGGTTTGTACTTGGCCATGCGGGATACACCTGGGGAAAAAGAGCGTCCATTTTACGCAGCGGCGGCGATGGCGCCTAGCGGCGATTTTCCGATCCTTATCTATACTCAAAGCAGGCGTCTTACATCAAATGATTGTTTTTGAAGTCGTTTCCTTCGCAGTTGCCCAGGTGATGCAATGCTGAAACTGTTCTGGCCAGCCATGTTCATCATGAACCGGCTGCAATATACCTATAAATTTACGCTGATCAGTGTGCTGTTCACCTGCCCGATTGCACTGCTGAGCTACCAACTCTGGAATCAGCTGGAACAGGACATCCGCATAACGTCGAACGAAGTCGAAGGCATTCACCTGATCCAGTCCCTGCAAGGGCTTGGCATCAGCGCCAGTGAATACCGCGACATCATGATGGCCTATAACTACGACCGCTCCGACGAAACCGCACAGAAAATCGTGCGCGCCAAGACCGCTGTTCGCGAGCAACTGGAAATCCTCGAAACCAATTTCCAGAACAGTCCTCTGTTGCTGCAGAATCACCGCGACCGAATCGATGCCGCCTGGAAGCAATCCATGAAAGAGGATCTGGGTTCCGCGCTGATGCTGCGCGACTACATGGCATCGTACGGCGCGCTGGGCACTGAGATCGACGCGCTGGTGATCGAAATTGCCAAGATGAGCGGGCTCTCATCCGACAACGATCCGCAGCTGAATGCGGAAATCACGCTTTACCTGGAAGATCTGCGCGTACTGATGCGCACCACCAGCCGTCTGCGGGGCTATGCCGACAACACACTGAATACCGCCTTCATGGACAGCGCCAACCTGGCGGAAGTGGAAACCATTTATGCCGATACCGACACCGCACTGACCCGCGCTCTGGAAAACACGTCCCGCCTCGCAAAAGCCCACCCGGGACATCCGCTGGAATCCATGATCAAGACTACCGCCGAAGAGATTGGCAAGATTCTGCAGATGGTGAACGAGCAGTTGATCGAAGCCTATGAAGACAAGATGACCTGGAAAGATTTCCACCGGGTGGCCACCGACAACCTGCAGGCGCTGGTCAAATCCGCAGACTACATCCTTGAACGCGCCCACAGCACGGTGCAGGCACGCCTGCAAGAGAAGGAAACCAATCGCGTGGTACTGATCGTGAGCCTGCTGATCCTGCTGGCGCTGATCACTTATCTGTACCTCGGTCTCTATATCAGTCTGCGCCTGAGCATCTCCCAGATGGTGGACAGTGCGGACAAGGTGGCCAATGGCAACATGACCATAAATCTGAAAAACGTGAGTCAGGATGAATTCGCCATCCTGACCCAGAATTTCAACTCGATGGTGGCGCAGATGCGCGCGCTGATCACCTCGGCCCGGGGCAGCAGCGATCTCACCGCCAACCGGACCGAGCAAGTGCAGGCACTGGCGCACCTGAACAGCGAACTCGTAAAGCAGCAGACTGAAGAGACCCGCAAGATCAATCGCGCGATGGAGGAAATGACAGCCGCATCGTCAGAAGTGGCGCGCGAAGCCGAGTACACCGCCAATGCCGCCCAGGATGCCAATGAGCACGCCCGCGAGGGTCAGGCGCTGATCGGTACCGCGCTGCAGAGTTTCGAAGATCTCACCCGTCGCATCAACACCTCGATGCATGTGGTGGAACGCCTGTCGGAACACAGCCGGGGCGTGACCACCATCCTGGCCGTTATCAAAGGCATTGCCCAACAGACCAACCTGCTGGCGCTGAATGCCGCCATTGAAGCCGCCCGCGCTGGCGAGCAGGGGCGCGGATTTGCAGTGGTGGCAGATGAAGTGCGCACCCTGGCCCAGCGCAGTCACGAAGCCACCGTGGAGATCGACGGCGTGCTGGGCAAGATCCAGTCCGGCGTGGAGGAAGCGGTGAACACCATGAAGGTGAGCGTGGATGTCACCAGTTCGTCAGTAAACTCAGCCCGATCCCTGGGCCAGAAGCTGGACGAAATCCTCGACGGCATCACCAGCATCAACGACCGCACCCGTTCCATTTCCGCCGCCGCGCTGGAGCAGACCGAATCGGTGAATCATGTGCGGATGAGCGTGCAGGAAATCGATTCCCGTGGCGGCGAAGCAGCGGAAGCGGCCACCAACACCCTGCACTCGATCCACGAAATGCAGCAGGCGGTGGCCCAGTTGACCGAGCAGCTGCGGCGCTTCATCGTGTAACGCAGATTGCAGGTAAAAAAAACGGAGCCATGATCGGCTCCGTTTTTTTTTGCGACTTGCATCAGCACGCCACCGGGTTCACTTTTTGGCGGTGGTTTTTTTGGTCGCAGGTTTTTTTGCTGCGGCTTTCTTGGTGGTGGTTTTCTTGGGGGCGTCCTTGCTGGCGGTTGTACCAGCCGCCTTTTTCCCGGCCGGCGCCTTCTCGCCACCCGCATCGCTTTTCGCCAGCCACTTCATGCCGTTGAAGGTGGCCACCCAGCCGGTGGGTTTGCCGTCCTGCTCCGTCATCACATACTGCGACTTGCTCTTGCGGCTGAAGCGCACCACAGCGCGGTTGCCGGCCGGATCAGTTTCCGGCGCATCCAGCAGGTAGTGGTATTTCTCGTCGATCCTGTCCGCCACGGATTTCAGTTCATCCACAAAGGGCGCGCGGGTCTCGCGGTGCTTGGGGAACTGGCTCGCCGCCATGAACAGGCCCGAGGCGCCGTCCCGCAGCAGGAAGAAGTCGTCGGTCTTCTCGCAGCGCAGATGCGGCATGGGAATCGGCTCGGCCTTGGGCGGTGCCACCTCGCCGTTACGCAGCAGCTTGCGGGTGTTGCCGCACTCGGCGTTGGTGCAGCCGAAATACTTGCCGAAGCGGCCGGTCTTCAGCTGCATGTCGGAGCCGCACTTGTCGCATTCCACGATGGGGCCGTCGTAACCCTTGATCTTGAAATTGCCCTGCTCGATTTCATAACCGTCGCAGTCCGGGCTGTTGCCGCACACGTGCAGTTTGCGTTTTTCGTCGATCAGGTAATTTTCCATCGCCGTGCCGCATTTTTTGCAGCGGTGCTTTTCCCGCAGCGCGCGGGCTTCGCTTTCCTCGTCGTCCGTATTGATGGACTCGTGGCCGGGAATCAGGTTGATGGTGGCCTTGCAGCGCTCTTTCGGCGGCAACGCGTAACCGGAACAGCCCAGGAACACGCCGGTGCTGCCGGTGCGGATCATCATGTTGCGGCCGCAATCGGGGCACTTGATGCTGGTTTCCACCGGCGGATTGGCACGCATGCCTTTGGCATCGGAGCCGGCCGCTTCCAGTTTCTGGCGGAAATCACCGTAGAATTCGTCCAGCACCTGCTTCCAGTTGAGCTTGCCCTCGGCGATCTCGTCGAGCTGCTCTTCCATCTTGGCGGTGAAGCCGTAATCCATCAGGTTGTTGAAATTTTCATTCAGGCGGTCGGTGACGATGTCGCCCATTTTCTCGGAGTAGAAGCGGCGGTTTTCCAGTTTGACGTAGCCACGCTCCTGCACCGTGGAGATGATCGAGGCATAGGTGGACGGCCGGCCGATGCCGCGCTTTTCCAGTTCTTTTACCAGGCTGGCTTCGCTGTAGCGGGCCGGCGGTTTGGTGAAGTGCTGGCTGTGGTCGAGCTGTTTCAGTTTCAGTTGCTCGCCCACTTTCACATCGGGCAGCTCGATGTCCTCGTCGGATTTCTTGCTTCCGGGCATGTTGACGATCAGGTGACCGTCGAACTGCAGGATGCGGCCCTTGGTGCGCAGCTCGAAATCGCCAGAGGTAACCGACAGGTTGGTGCTCATGTATTCCGCCGCCGGCATCTGGCAGGCAACGAAACGTTTCCAGATCAGGTCATACAGCTTCTGCGCGTCCTGCTCCAGGCCGCTCACGTCTTTGGCCAGCAGTGCCACGTCGGTGGGACGGATCGCCTCGTGGGCCTCCTGGGCGCCTTCCTTGCTGGAATACAGCTGCGGGTTTTCCGGCACGTAACGCTTGCCGTATTTTTTCTCGATGTAGTCGCGGCAGCTGGTCAACGCGTCCTGGCTCAGGTTGGTGGAGTCGGTACGCATGTAGGTGATGTAGCCGGCCTCGTACAGGCGCTGGGCCATCATCATGGTTTTCTTCACGCTGAAACCCAGGCGGGTGCTGCCAGCCTGTTGCAGCGTGGACGTGGTGAACGGCGCGGCAGGACGGGATTTGGTGGGCTTGTCCTCGCGACCGGTGACCTTGTAGGTCTGCTTCTGCAGCAGCGCCAGGGCCTTTTCCGCGTCGGCCTGGTTGGTGGGGCGGAATTCATTGCCACTCTGCTTTGCCACCTGCAGGCGCAGATCGATATTTTTGCCGGTGAGGGTGTCGGCAAAGATTTCCCAGTATTCTTCGGGAATGAAGGCGCGGATTTCGCGCTCCCGCTCCACAATCATTTTCACGGCGACGGACTGTACCCGGCCGGCGGAAAGGCCACGAGCAATCTTGGCCCACAGCAGCGGCGACACCATATAACCCACCACCCGGTCGAGGAAGCGACGGGCCTGCTGGGCGTTGACGCGGTTTTCATTCACCACGCCGGGTTTGGAGAACGCTTCCTTGATGGCGGTCTTGGTGATTTCGTTGAATACGACGCGCTTGTAGCGGGACTGGTCACCGCCGATGACTTCCCGCAGGTGCCACGCAATGGCCTCCCCTTCGCGGTCCAAGTCCGTTGCCAGATAAACGGTGTCGGCGTCCTGGGCCAGGCGTTTCAGTTCGGCGACGACCTTTTCCTTGTCCGGCAGGATCTGGTAGTTGGCGCGCCAGCCGCCTTCCGGGTCCACGCCCATGCGGGTGATCAGGGCTTCACGGGCCTGTTTGGTCTTGTACTGGGCCTTTTCCTTCTCGTCCAGCTTGCGGGTCTTGGCGGCCTTCTGGGCGCGCTCCTTGGCGTCGATGGCGTTCTTGCCGCTACCACTGGTGGGCAGGTCACGCACGTGGCCGACGCTGGATTTCACGATGAAATCCTTGCCCAGATATTTGTTGATGGTTTTCGCCTTGGCGGGCGACTCCACGATGACCAGTGATTTTCCCATAGTGTCTTTACCAACCGTCCTGAATCTGAAATGCCGAAAATTCGCTGCGTCAAAAGGGCGACATATATAAGAGGTGCTGCGCTCCCGGTCAAGCAACCGTTGCCCGATCCGGTCCAGCCCCGTTATGGGGCAAACTTTTACGATCAACGGATGATCAGCGGCTTATCGCCAGAATTTCAACAAGTTAGATGCAAATACCGAAAGCAGCAAGTTTCCTAAGTGTTGTCGTGCATTTGCGTTTTCGCCATTGGTCAAAATAATTAACCCTCACGACGACAATAATGAACGAGGTTTTGCATGAGGATTCACCCGCTGTACCGCCTGACCTGGACCCTGCTGACCCTGCTTCTGCTGCACACGCAGGCCTTCGCGGCCAACAACCCGGCCGTGGTGCTGCGGGACATCCATACCGCCCAGCTGATCCTGCAGGCGGCGGCGTCCAGCTTCCACCGCTATCAGGGTGCCGAGGGTGATCCCCGCCAGCTGAAAGTGCTCAATGCGGACTTGTTGGTGCTGAAGGATTCGTTGCGGGCGGTATTCCAGGATCTGGCGGACCTGGGTATGACCAGCGAGCTGACCCAGTTGAAAGGCCACTGGCAGGAAGCGGCGCGCAACCTGAATACGGCGGTGAGCGCCATCGGCGGCAAGGGCTTTGCCGAAGGCCAGGTGGTGAACGACTACCTGCGCAATAATCACAAGGCAGCGACCGACCTGCGCAACGCCTATGCGGCCGTGGTGAAGATGACCGGGGTGCCGGTGGATCCCACCGTGCAGGCCCTGCGCGACCAGACCCTGCTGATGCAGCAACTTTGCACCCTGTATCTGGAACAGAGCTATGCCACCTACGCCTACAACTACCGCGCCGAACTGGGTGACAAGGACACCCTGGACCAGATGGCGATGCACTTCCGGCGCGGCCTGGACCAGCTGCAGGTGCCCGCCACCGCCAACCTGCCCGCCCTGCTGGCGGACGCCCGCGCCAAGTGGCAGTTCCTGGAGAAATCCTTCCTGCAGTACAACGAGAAATCCGTGCCCTATCTGGTGCTGAAATTTGGCCCGGTGATCATCAGCGACCTGCAGCAGATGACCGCGGTGCTGGACCCTGCCTGAGTTTCTTGAGGCCGTTCTTCAGGCCATTCACAGCCCGCGCACCTTACACCGCCAGCAGTTCCTCCAACTGCTGGCAGACTGCTTCCACTTCCGCCAGATCGCCCTTCTCATTCCACACCAGGGTGGCACTGCGGGGGCCCAGCTCCAGCGCCAGGAAATCCGGCTTCTGTTCCTGCTGCCAGCGCGCCAGCAACGCGTCGACGGCCGGCACGGACGTCTGGCGGATATCCTGCGCTTCCCACACCAGCTGCCCCTGCGGTGTCTTGCGCTGCACCCATTTGCCCTTGATGGACGGCCCGGTGCGGTTTTCCTCCGCCACCAGCTGGTAGCGGGCCCAATCGTGGTCCGCCAGATGGAGATTACGTTCCAGCGTGGCCGCATAGACCGGATCACGCCGCAGGAAAATTGGCTTGATGTTGACCCGATGCTGCTGTGCCACCTGCCGAATGCGCGCCAGGCGCCGCTCGCGAGGCGATGGCCGCAGCATCAGGATGGGGCCAACGATGAACAGCATCGATACGGCAATAATGATCCAGATGGTCATGATGATTAATCTCCCGACTGCGCAATCTTGACCAGCAACAACACACACTCATCGCCGGCCTTGCATTATGCAAAGGACGCATTATCTAATAGCAAACATCATTTCCCTAACAGAAGGACCGTTTTATGGGCCAATACACTCACATTCTGCTGGCCGCCGACTTCAACCAGGAATCGGAC
>JABLXQ010000060.1 GCA_013178375.1 Gammaproteobacteria bacterium | reverse complement strand
CGGCGTCGCCGTTGGTGACGTTGTCCTCGTGGGTGGTGTCGAAGCGGCCCGCCTCCAGTGTGCCGCCAGAATCGGTGACCTGCAGGGGCGAGGTGAAACTCGATTCCTCTTCGCCGCGTCGCAGGCCCAGGGCGATCCAGCCGGTGATCCGGTGGCTGAAGTCGTATTCGGCGCGCAGGGTGCCGAACAGGTCGCGCTCGTTGGAATAGGTCCAGGGCTGGGCGATGGCGGATTCTGCTTCAGGTGCGTCCGGTATGGCGAGATCGGGGGCGATGTCGATGCTGGGGGGGGTGCTGTCCATACGGTGATTCTGGTAGCCGAGGTCGGCGGAAATGCGCAGCGCATGGCCGCGAAAATCGAATCCCATGGTGGCCAGGTCGAGTTGCCGGGATTCGTTGTCCACGGCGGTGTCGCCTTGCCGGGTCACCGCATTCAGCCGCAGACCGAAGCGCTTGTCGTTGCTGCGGCGGCCCAGATCGGCGGCGGCGTAGCCCTGGCCACCGGTCTGTGTGCCAAGGGTGAGGCGGGTCAGATCCTCCAGCGGTGCCCGCTTGGGCATCACGTTGATGGCACCGCCCAGCCCGCTGAACAGCGTGGCGCTATTCAGAACGGCGTTGGCTCCCCGCAGCACATCCACCCGTTCGATCAGTTCGGCCGCCAGATACTGGCGCGGCAGGATGCCGTAAAGGCCGTTGTAGGCCATGTCGTCGGAGAAGAGGGGCAGTCCCCGCATCAGGTACACCTGCTGGAAATTGCCGAAGCCCCGTGCCACCCGCACGGTGGGATCGTATTGCAGCACGTCGCCCACGCTGGCTGCCTGCTGGTTGCGGATGAAGTCAGCGGTGTAACTGGTGACGGAAACCGGCGTTGTCAGCACCGGTTGGGTGCCCAGCAGGCCGATGCGACCGCTGTCCGCCACCTGGCCACCGGCGAACGGTGCACGAAGACCCTTGCCAGACGCATCGGCGCTGGGGGTGACTTCGATGGTGAGCAGGGTGTCGATGTCCAGCGCCAGCAGGTCACGATGCGAATCGGCCGGGCTGGAGCGGGGCAGACTGCACAGCACGGCGGCGGTCAGCAGGAAGAGGGCGTTCAGGCGTTGGTGCATGAGGGTGTCCGTGCCCGTCTGTATATTGATCCTTCAATGGACTTCAGTGTAGTTCAGTCAGCCGGATGCTGTTCAGTCGCGTGTTGCCACTTCGCTGCGGCCCAGCCATTCCCCGGCTTTGGGTATCCGCGCCACGCCGGTGTGATCCTGGAACCGGAACGGAACGGACACCACATTCAGCCCCACGTTCTTCTGCACCACGAAATGCAGGTGGGCGCCGGTGCTGCTGCCGGTGTTGCCGGAGTAGGCGATGGGATCGCCGGCATTGACCTGCTGACCTTCTTTCACCAGCACGCCGTTCTGGCGCAGGTGCAGGTACACGCTCATGGTGCCGTCGTCATGCAGCACGCGCACATAATTGCCGGCGCGGCTGCCGTTGCGTTCGCGCTGCTTCTGATCCAGCGACACCACGGTGCCGGCGCGGGCGGCCATGATGCGGGTGCCGACGGGCATGGCAATGTCTACCGCATGGCGGCCTTTTTCATCCTGGTGGCTGAAGCGGCCGCCGGGGCCCTGACTCACCTTGTACTGGCCTGCACCCCAGGGCAGCGGATAGTTGAAATCCTTCGCTGTTTTGCTGGGGTCGGACAGGGCGAAGCGCAGCCGGTGACGGTAATGCATGCGGCCGCCGTGCTGGGGTTTCAGATCCAGCAGCGCGGTGCGCGAGCGGGCCGGCACCACCTGATGTACACGATTGCTTGCCACGGCTACGTTGCGGAGATCCTGCAGGCGCAGATCGATTTCCACCGGCGCGAACAGATCGTTCACCAGCACCAGTTCCTCGCCGTCCTTGTGCTTGCGGGTTTCGACGTGCACACGGGTATCGAATTTCTCCACGAAGTTGTCGCCGTATTTCAGCACCTGGGCGCCCTTGGTGGGCTGGTCGGTGAAGGTGACGATGCCCTGGGAATCGCGGAATTTGTAAACGGTGACGGCCCCGGCGCCGGGGGCGGTCAGGGTCAGGCTCATAAGCGCGAGCAGGATCGTCAACAGGTAGCCGGGGTGGCGCATGCAGTTGTCTGGATTGGGAAACAATGATTCTTAAAGAATAGCCGGTTCTGGCGCTCTCGGCAGCCTGTCATGGGCATTTAAGGGCGGGAGTGTTTATACTTCAGGCACTTGGCGCAGCCTGCCGGCTGTTTTTATTCCCTGAACCACAGGCGCTTTCCCATGATTGAATGGCTTAATTCCCATATCGCCTACTGGCACTGGATCGTTGCCGGCCTGCTGCTGGCGGGGCTGGAAATCTTTGTCCCCAGTTTTGTGCTGGTCTGGTTTGGCCTGGCCGCCGTGGTGGTGGGATTGCTGTTGTTGCTGGTGCCCATGGGGGTGACGGCCCAGCTGCTGGTGTGGGTGGCGCTGTCAGTGGCGTTCGTGGCGCTGTGGCACAAATTTGTGTCGCCGCGCATGCGTGATCGTACCCTGGCGGGCATGTCGCGGGAGGCGATCATCGGCCAGACCGGCATCGTGGTGCGCCACAACGCCGACAGCGGACGCGGCCTGCTGAAATTTCCGGCCCCGATCATGGGCAGCGAGGAATGGGATTTCATCTGCGAAGGCAAACTGGCCAGCGGCGACCGGGTGACGGTTACCGAGTTGTCGGGCAATGCCGTGATCGTGCGGCCGCAGGGTTGAGATTTATCAGGCAGTGTTTGCAGGAATTTTTTTGTAGGCGCACTTTTGTAGAACCACTTTTTTAGATTCACTTTCGCAGAATACTTTTTTTGGAATCACCAGAGGATCAGAATATGGAAGGATTGATCGTAGTCATTTTCGTGGCCGCACTGGCCATCGTCACCCTGGGCAAGGGCATTCGCATCGTGCCGCAGGGAACCAAATTCATCGTGCAGCGGCTGGGCAAGTATCACGGCACGTTGAATCCGGGCTTCAACATCATCATTCCCTACGTGGACACAGTGCCGTATCGCATCACCACCAAAGACATCGTGCTGGACATTCCGTCGCAGGAAGTGATCACCGCCGACAACGCGGTGCTGCTGGCGAATGCGGTGGCGTACATCAACATCGTCACGCCGGAAAAGGCCGTGTACGGTGTCGAGGATTACATCTTGGCGATCCGTAATCTGGTGCAGACGTCGCTGCGTTCCATCGTGGGTGAAATGACGCTGGATTCCGCGCTGTCATCGCGGGACCAGATCAAGGCCAAACTGAAAACCGCGATCTCGGATGATATTGCCGACTGGGGCATCGTGCTGAAGACGGTGGAAATCCAGGACATCAAACCGTCGGAAACCATGCAGCGGGCAATGGAGGAGCAGGCGGCAGCAGAACGGCAGCGGCGCGCGGCGGTGACCAAGGCGGAAGGTGAAAAGCAGGCCGCCATTCTGCAGGCGGAAGGGCGCCTGGAAGCCAGTCGCAAGGACGCTGAATCGCAGGTGGTACTGGCCAATGCCAGCCGCGATGCCATCACCCTGGTGACGGAATCCATCAAGGGCGATTCGCTGCCGGTGACTTATCTGCTGGGCGAGAAATATGTGACGGCGCTGACGGATCTGGCGGCGTCGCCCAACACGAAAACGCTGGTGCTGCCGGCGGATGTGCTGAATACGGTCAGAGGATTGATGGGGTTCAAATAAGCGGCACAGCCATTCACCGCATCTGGTCCAGATGTTCTGCCAGCTGCACCAGATCGTCGGCCTGCAGTGCTTTCAATTCTTCCAGCAGCGGTTGTTGCCGGGTGGAGCCAATGCCGCCGACGATCAATGTCGTCGGCGGCGGCAATTTCTGCCGCAGTTCCTTCAGCAGCGCCGGCACGCGGGGGTCATCCAGCGGATAACTCAGGCTGATGGCCACGGCGCGGGCATCCTTGCAGTCGGCGGCGAAGGCGATTTCCTCGATGGGCACATTCGCGCCCAGATACAGCACATTCCAGCCGGATTGCGCCGCCACCACGGCGGCCATGGTGGCACCCAGTTCGTGGGCCTGGCCCGGCAGGGTGGCAATCACAATACGCGGCCCCAGCGGATCAGTGTTGGCATCCAGCATGTAGCGGCCCAGGAAGGAACGCAGGTGCGCGCTGGCGAAATGTTCCTGACAGGTGCGCACGGCGCCAGAGCGCCACAGGTTGCCCACCGTTACCATCAGCGGCGCGGCGAAGCGCATCATGAAGCCCACCGATCCCAAGCTGACCATCGCCCGCTCCAGCAAATGATCGAATAGAACCGGGTCCAGTTGCAGGATGGCATCCAGCGCCTGTTCCTGCATGGCGAGCGGATCAGTCTGGCGAGGAGTGGCGACAGGACGCGGCGCCTTCTGCTCCTGGGCCGCCATCTGGCGCAGTTCGTCATTGCTCAGATTGGCTACGATGCTGATGCGGCGGCCGCTGTCGGTGATGCGTTTCAGCAACGCCAGCCGCTCCACGTCGTCGTCGCTGTACAGACGCTGGTTCGACGCTGTGCGGTCCGGTGCCACGGCCTGGTAGCGCCGCTCCCAGATGCGGATCACGTCCGGCGTCAGCCCTGTCCGTTCCGCAACCGACTGTATGGAATGCACGCGTTAGCCCTCGGGTAAAGTGTCCGGATATTCTACCGGTTTCACGGAATAGCGATACTGGATGCGGGCCACCAATGTGTCGCCGCCGTCCAGACTGATATTGGTAATGCCTTCGTACTGCAGCAGATGCCCTGAATCTCGCGCGTAGATCAGCCGGATCGGTTCCACCAGCCAGTGCAGCACCGGATTGCTGGGCGCAATCACCACCTGAATCTTTTGCGGATCAAGCACGCTGCCGCTGGCGCTGAAGCGAAACCAGTCGAGGCGGGCGGGATTCAGGAAATGGAATTCGATCCGCTCACCCTGTTCCAGTCGCGCAAGATTATCCCGCACGAAGCTGTTGAAGCCTGCGTCCGCTACCACCGGTTCCGGCACGCGGAGGATTTTTTCCCGTGGCAGTGTGTGGGCCGTGTCGGCATGCATCAGAAGAATGCGGCCATCGTCCCGCCAGATCACGGCTTCACGATAACCGGTTTTGCGGTTGTGGAAACTGAAAGCAGGTGCGTGGGGGTGAGGACGATAATCCAGTTGCTTGTCAGCGATGGGCTCGCCCTGCATGTTGCGATACTGCACCTGGCTGCTGAACAGTTTGCCCTGTGCGTCATAGTGTTCGGCGTAGGATTCGGTGTACGCCGGGCTGAGAGTGTCCAGTTGCGTGGCAGTGCCGACATAGTGCAGCTGTTGCGCGGATACGGCTTGCGGTGGCGGTGCATCCTGCCGGGCGTGCGCCAGCTGGAATGTGATTATGACAACAAGCGTTAGCAGTGTGGCGCGCAGACGGTTCAAGGTGTTGTGCTCCCGGTCGTCTGTGTCGGTGCCGGTGTTTGCAGCAGACGGCGATTGCACAGAAAAGCGAGTGGCAGCAGCGCCGCCCAGGTGGCACCCAGCACGGGCAACATGTGCAGTTCGATCTGCAGCGCTCCCAGCCGCGCGCCGGCCAGATAACTCAGCGGTGCGGCGATGGCACCCAGAACTGCCGCCAGCCAAAGCCTCTGATCCAGCCAGCGCAGCGAGTGATTGAGCGTACTGGCGAACAGCAGCCATACCAGCATCAACCAGAGTGGCGGAAAATCATGACCGTCGATGTGGAATACGCCGGCCTGCATGAACAGAAAATCCTGCGCAATGCCGCAGCTGCCCAGCGCCAGAATGAACAGCCATTCGCGCCGGTTCCTGCTCACATACAGTCCGTGCACCAGCAGGATCAGCGCCGACGCCAGCAGGGCCAGCGGCCCGCGCTCCATCACGCACAGAAACCATCCTGCCTGGAACAGCACGGCGTTCAGCAACATCTCACAACCGTCCCAGCACTGGCTGGCCGCGATAGCCGGCCTTGGCAAACAGCATCTGCACGTCGCCAATTACCCGCTCCTCGAACCCGCCTTCGCAGTAGCAGAAATAGAAATCCCACATGCGGACGAATTCGTCGCTGTATCCCAGCGCCTTGATCTTCTCCAGGTTGCGGAAAAAATTATGGCGCCATTCGCGCAGGGTGCGGGCGTAGTGGACGGTGATGTCTTCGAAATGCGTAAGTTGCAGATCACTGTGATCGCTGCAGTTCTGCAGCAGTGCATTCACTGACGGAATGCAGGAGCCAGGGAAAATGTAGCGCTGGATGAAATCGACGCTTTTGATGGCAGTCTGGTAGCGATTGTGATCAATGGTAATGGCCTGGATCAGCCCGAGCCCGTTGGGTTTCAGCAACCGGCCCAGCGTTTCGAAATAGGCGCCGTAGTACTGGTGACCCACCGCTTCCACCATTTCGATGGACACCAGTTTGTCATACTCGCCCTTCAGGTCGCGGTAATCCTGCAGCAGCAACGTGATGTTGTCCTCCAGCCCCCGCGCACGAATTTCGCTGCGGGCATAATCGTGCTGCTGTTGCGACAGCGTGGTGGTGGTGACCTTGCAGCCGTAGTGGGTGGCGGCGTGGATGGCAAAGCCGCCCCAGCCGGTGCCGATCTCGATCACATGATCGTGCGGTTGCAGATCCAGCTTCTGGCAGATGCGGTCCAGCTTGGTGACCGAGGCCTGCTCCAGCGTGGCATAGTTGCTGGGAAAAATGCCGGCGGAATACATCATGGTGGGATCGAGGAAAAGCTGGAACAGATCATTGCCCAGATCGTAGTGCGCGGCGATATTGCGGCGCGATCCTTTCTCAGTGTTGCGGTTATTCCAGTGATACAGCCGCTGCAGGGGCCGCGCGAGCCGCGCCAGTCCGCCTTCCATCCGGTTGAGCGCATTCAGGTTGCGCGACATGAAGCGGATCACGGCGGTAAGATCGGGCGAAGTCCAGTCGCCAGTCATGTAGGCTTCTGCTGCACCGATGCTGCCGCCAAACACCATGTCGCGGTAGCAGGCGGAATCCTGTACGTCGATGCGGGCCTGAATCGTGCCGGCGTCCTTGCTGCCACGGCATTCATATTCGCCGTCCTGGTCGCGGATCACGAGAGTGCCGAATTCTGCCTGGGCGAATGCCTTCAGCAACAGCTGACGGCAAAAGCGCTCAGTGCTGGTCAGTTGTGTTGCTTTGCCGACTGTTGAGGATTGCATGGGGAGTTGCCTCGTCTGACAGGGGGTGATCGTAAATTGGCGTGCGCTTCAGCCAGAGCCTGAGCGCCTGCCAGTAAATGCCGGCGACAGTTTTTACTGTGACGGCAGGAAAGCGCAGTAATACGCGGTTCAGTGCCGACGCAGTGAAGTCCTGCCGTTGCAGCAGCAGGGTGGCGTTGACAACCTCGACGCCGTCCTGGCGGTTGCGCATGAAGACCGACAGCTTTTCGCCGGGCGTGCTGAATTGCCATTCGTATTGCATGCCCATGGGCAGAAACGGCGAAACATGAAATGCCTTGTCGAAGGCGAAGGTCTGCTTCTTTTCTTCAGCGTCGCACTGCAGCACGTAGCGGAAGCGTTCATTCCAGGGCGTGTTGTTGATTTCCGCCACGATCCAGATGAGTTTGCCTTGCTCAAAGCAGTAGTAGAAAGACACCGGATTGAAGCAGTAACCCAGGTAGCGTATGTGGGTCAGCAGAAAAATCTCGCCGTTGAAGTTGTGGCCGGTCTGCTGCCGGATTTCCAGGCGCACAGCATCGCGCAGGCTGGCCACGGACGGATTCATAAAATCGCGCCGGTAAAAACTGGCCCAGTTGAAACGCTCCAGTGACCACAGCGGCGACAGCGCGAAAAATTCCTCCAGTTCGTCCAGGTTCAGGTACAGCATGAACAGCGGATACTGGAATTCGTGCGCGGTTGGCGTTTGTCGCCGGTGACTCACGACACCTTCGTAGAGGGCGCTTTGCATGGCGCGACTACCTCGTCGAATTCAACACCCAGGGAGCGGGCGGCACGAATGGCGCTGTTGATGCCGTCTTCGTGAAAGCCATTGAACCAGTACGCGCCACAATAGTAGGTGTGCTGTTGGCCATTGATACGGTCAAAACTGTTTTGCGCATGCATGCCCGCCAGCGTGTAGGCCGGGTGGCTGTAGCGGTAGCGGGCAATGATGCTCGCGGGGTCGATGCGATCGCTCTGGTTCAGGCTGACGCAGAAGGTGGTGTCGCTGACAAAATTCTGCAGGATATTCATGTTGTAGGTGACATGAACCGGCAGATCTGCCTTCTCCGGAATGCGATAGTTCCACGCTGCCCACGCCAGCTTGCGCTGTGGCAGCAGACGGATGTCGGTGTGCAATACCACATCGTTGTCCTGGTAGGGAGTGGCGCCCAGAAACTGGCGTTCTTCCGGCGAAGGCTGTGTCAGCATCGCCAGTGCCTGATCACTGTGGCAAGCCATTACCACCGCGTCGAACGGTTCCAGCTGGCCCTGATCGTCGCGCAGCAGCACGCCGTGGGAGAAGCGTTCTATCTGCTCGATCTTTCGGCCGGTATGCACGGGTCCGCGCAGTTGCTGCTTCAGTGCGGTGACATAGCTGCGGGAGCCGCCGGAAATGACGCGCCACTGGGGCCGGTTGTCCACCGACAGCATGCCGTGGTTGTGAAAGAACCGCACAAAAAAAGCGAGCGGAAATCCCAGCATGTCGGATTCCGGTGCCGACCAGATGGCGGCTCCCATGGGGATGATGTAGTAGCGTATGAATTCCTCGCTGTAGCGATTTTCGTCCAGAAAACGCAGCAATGTCATGGTCGGGTCGATGTCGCCTTGCTGGTAGGCGCGGGTGGCTTCCCGGTTGAACCGCACGATATCGTTTACCATACGCCAGAAGCGTCGGCTTAGCAGATTCTTGCGCTGGCAGAACAGGCTGTTGAGCGAAGTGCCGTTGTATTCCAGATTGGTGCGGTCGCAGCGCACGCTGAAACTCATGCTGGACTCTTCACTCGCCACACCCAAGTGATCCATCAGGCGGATGAAATTCGGATAAGTCCAGTCGTTGTATACGATGAATCCTGTATTTACCGGGAAGTGTTGGCCGTTCAGATCCACATCGAGGGTGTGGGTGTGGCCGCCCAGGTAATCGTTCTGCTCGAACAGGGTCACGGCATATTTGTTTTGCAGCAACAGGGAGCTGAGCAGGCCCGAGATGCCGCTGCCAACCACCGCAATTTTTTTGTATTCCTTCATGTCAGTTCTCACACAAATGTCTTTTCACGCGACCCGCTTCAGCGCATTTCCTGCTGGACGCGGGCGGGAATCGGTTTCAGTTCCCAGATCAAGCCGAGCTTTTTCATCAGCAACAGCAGCAGCCAGGTGATGTCGATCTCCCAGCGCGCAAAGCCGTGCCGCGCCGACGCCGGGTAGCGGTGATGGTTGTTGTGCCAGCCTTCACCCAGCGTAATCAGTGCCAGCGCCAGGTTGTTGCGGCTGTTGTCGTTGGTTGCAAAACGGCGCTTGCCCCACACATGGGCCAGCGAGTTGATGGTGACAGTGGAATGAAACAGCAGCGTGGTGGAAATGAAGAATCCCCACACCAGCAGTTGCAGACCGTTTGTTCCCAGGCTCGGCGCGAACGCGGCCAGCAGCTCGCCCAGACAGAAGATGGCCAGCATGGTCAATGCCGGCACCAGTGCGTCGTAGCGATTGAGGAATACCAGCTCCGGAAAACGGGTGAAATCACGGATGCGGTCGTACGGTGTTTTGAATGAAGCATCGCAGGTGAACCAGCCCATGTGTGACCACCAGAAGCTGCGCTGTACCGGCGAATGCAGATCCAGCGCCTGATCGGAATGCTGGTGGTGGTGGCGGTGATGTCCTGCCCACCACAGCGGGCCACGCTGCGCGGACATGTTGCCCAGCACAGCAAATACGAATTGCGCGGCGCGGGAGGTTTTGAAACTGCGGTGGGAAAAATAGCGGTGATAGAACGCGGTAATTGCAAACATGCGCAGCCAGAAAAAGCCAATGCAGAACAGGATTGCGAACGTGCTCACGCCAGTCCAGAGTGCGGCGAAGCAGGCTAGGTGCAGCAGCACGAAGGGAATGCAGCGCAACCAGTTCACCTGCTCGCTATTGCCCACCTCGGTCGCTTCCGAATCGAACCAGAGCCGGATGCCTCTGCTGATGCTGTTCATGTGTTCTCCATTGCTGATGATTCTGGTTTACGCAAGCGCGATGCCCTTGAGCGACTGAAATTCCTGCTTGATCCGGTCCACGGCCACGCGGTGATCCACGATGGGTTGCGGATAGCGGCACAGTTGCCGTTTCAGTGGCGCTGGATCGTGAATCTGCCGGCTGCCCAGGGTGTTCAGTTCCGGCAGCCAGTGACGGATGAACGTACCGTCGGCATCGAAGCGCTCTGACTGGCGGGTAGGATTGAACACGCGGAAATAGGGTGCAGCGTCGGCGCCAGTGGACGCGCTCCACTGCCAGCCACCGTTGTTGGCGGCAAAATCCCCGTCGATCAGCTGCTGCATGAACCAGCGCTCGCCTTCCTGCCAGTGGATAAACAGATGCTTGGTCAGAAACATCGCCGTTACCATGCGCAGGCGGTTGTGCATCCAGCCCAGCGTGGATAGCTGACGCATGGCGGCATCCACGATGGGGAAGCCGGTGGTTCCATTTTTCCAGGCGTCCAGCAACTCGGGATTGCGCTGCCAGCGTACGAATTCGGTGGCCGGCTGGAACGCGCGCCCTTTGCACAGTTCGGGGAAATTGAAAATCAGGTGTTTATAGAATTCGCGCCAGATCAGCTCATTGATCCAGGTCTGGATGCCTGGATTGCCGGAATCCCACTCAAAATGATTGGCGCTGAGCGCGGCATGAATGCAGGCACGCGGTGACAGTGCGCCCACAGCCAGATAAGGCGACAGCTGGCTGGTGCCATCCAGCGCGGGAAAATCCCGCTGTTCCTGGTAGCCTTCAATGCGCAGTTCAGCAAACTGGTCCAGGCGGCGATACGCTTCCTTGCTGCCGGCTTTCCAGAATGCGTTGGCGGCCTGCGGCTTCACCCAGCGTTCGATTTTCTCGAGGGCAGTGGCGCTTACATCAGGCATCTGGCGCTTTTTCGGAGCCGGCAGCGGCTGCACGGCATCGCGACGTGCCAGCTGAACCCAGGCGCGCTTGAACGGCGTGAACACCCGATACGGGCTGCCCTGGCCGGTCATCACCGAACCCGGCGCCAGCAGTGTCTGATCCTGATGGCATTGCACGCCGATATTCGCTTTGGTCAGTAGGCTGAAGGCCTGCGTGTCGCGGTGGCGCTCGTTCAGTTCATATTCTTCATTGAAATGCAGTTGGGTAATGCCGTATTGCCGGCATAGGGTCAGCAGTTTTTTCACGCTGTCGTCAAACCGGTCGCAGCGTTCCGCCAGCAAGGGCACGCCGATCTTCTGCAGGTCCTGCGACAGGCTGAGCAGGTTGTCGATGACGAAGCGTTGCCGGGTCAGGCCCATGTCATGTTCGGCAAATTGTTCTGGCGTGAAAAAATAAAACGCCAGCACCTGCTCGCGACTGCTGCAGGCGGCGTGAAGCGCGGGGTTGTCCTGCACCCGCAGGTCGCTGCGAAACCAGACCGCGACTGTCATGGGTGCACCTGGCTGCGCAGGCCCAGCTCAAACGGATACGGATCGAGATACACCTGCTCCAGTACATAACGCTGTTGTTCGCGCCAGCGTTCGAAGTGATGCCGTAGCAACGCCATTGGCACTATCAATGGCACGATGCCCAGACGGTAGTGCTCGATGGTGGCCAGCAGTTCCTGCTTGTCGCCGCTGCTGATCAGTTTCTTCAGATAGCCCAGCAGGTGATGCAGCACATTGCAGTGACGGACGCGGGGTGCCGGTGTGGCGATGGCGTCCATCAGCGTGCGGATATAGTCGGGGCCCAGCAGCGTCAGATCGCTGTCGCCGGCGCGGGCCACCATCTGCCCCAGGTTTTTGTAGGCGTCGTGGCTGTGGCACATCACCAGGTATTTGTGGCGCGTGTGGAACTGCACCAGGGCTTTTGCCGTCAGCGGCTGGCGATTCAGTTCCTGCCAGCGGTGATAGGTGTACACCCGCATGATGAAGTTCTCCCGCAGGCCCGGATCGTTCAGGCGGCCGGATTCCTCCACCGGCAGCAGCGGATTCAGCTGGCGCAGGGTCTTGCTGAACAGGCCGCTGGTCTTGTTCACCGGGTTGCCGTTGGGCAGATACAGCTTCACCGTGAACAGGCCGCAACTGGGGGAGTTGGGGGTTGCGATAAAGCCGGCAATGGCCGGATTGTCCTGGACAAAAAGATGGGCTTGTTGTTCAAGGGCGGCGGTGTGATCGGCCGAGGCATCGTCGGATTCCCGGGCGCGAATCTGCTCGTCCTGCTCCAGTACCAGCCGGATGGGTTTGCGCGGAACAGTCATGCCGGCCTGAATTTCCGGGCAGACAGGGACAAATTCGAAGTATTCGGCCAATACGCCGGTACAGAAACGGTTGTGCTTGTGGTCACCGTTATAGCGGACCTGATCGCCCAGAAGGCAGCGGCTGATGGCGACGGGAGCTTTGGGATGCATGTTTATTGTCCATGTTATGTCCTAGACAAATCAATCCTACGCCGGATGATCCCCCCTGTCAAACCGGCAGGGAATGCCCTGACATCAGATGCTGGAAGGGGGGGCGAAAGTGAGGCGGCGTTTCCTGGGGGGTGGGCAAAAGCGCGGGGGTGTAGAGGCCTGACGTATAAACGAAAAAGCCGGCGGGAGGCCGGCTATATGCTTAATGGCGAAACCAGTAAGCGCTGTCTGGGGCGGGGACGGTCGCTATCCGAAATACATGTTCTCAAGATATTCTTTCAGGGCGGCAAACGAGAATGCCTGCTCCGGATGGGTGATCTCGAACAACAGGTTGGCCGATTCCTTCATGGTCATGGTGTGCCTCCAGAGTGTTCTGATAAGAGTGTTCTGATGAATAAACACGTCGTTTTGTCGAGGGCCCGGATTTCGCAACCCTTGCACCTGAATCAAAGCATAGCCTGTGCCATAATTGCCTCGAGTGGCTAACCTGATGAATTGATGTGTGTTTTCTCCGGCACCACGGATCTGGCAAGCAAGTGCTCGCATGAGAGCAGCATCATGTACGGGCACCGAATTCAGAGAATGTTCAGATTGCGTGCGCGAAAATGTCCTGTATTCGCGGGAAGTCGGGCATCCTGTGAATCTGATGTGGTCGATGCCGCTGTTGCCCTTTGTTGATATCCCGTTGAGGCTCCGTTGAAGGAAATATTTCCATCTTTGCATGCTATCCGGCGCTCCGCACTGTGGGTGGGCATGTTGGTGGCGTTGCTGGTCTGTCTGCCGGCGGCTGCGCGCGACAATCGTGCGGAAACCCGCTACTACAATTCACAGGACGACGACCAGTATCCGCAGCGCAACGACAACCGCAACGACAGCCGCAGCAAATCGCGTAACCAGGACCGGCAGGACAATTCCGGCCGTGGCAAATCCACCAATGCGCGGCGTGACCAGGACAACGGCCGCCAGCCTTCCTATAGCGGCGGCTATTACGATTCCCGCAGCTCCTCTGGCAGTTCCGATCGCAGCCGTTCCCGGCGCGAGGATTCCCGCAATTCCCGGGACGATCGCCGCGTCGACTACCGCTCCGACGAACGCGATTCACGCTCCTACAATTCGCGCGATTCCAAACCCCGGTCTTATGATGAGCGTTACGATCAACGCTACAACGGGCGCGATGATGAACGTAATGACCGACGTTATGACCAGAATTACGACCCGCGCAACGACACATCTGTGGAACGCTCCGGCGGGCAGCGCCGCAACGATAATTACGGCGGCGCCCGGGTGGATTCCGCCACTGCTGCCCGTGCGGTGGAGCGTGCCACCGGTGGTCGCGTGCTGTCGGTGGATCAGATCGAGCGCAGCGGCCGCGTGCAATACCGGGTCAAGGTGCTGCTGCAGGAAGGGCGGGTAAAAACAATGACAGTGGATGGACAAACCGGCGCGGTGGGTGGTTGAACGACAATGCGGATTCTCGTGGTTGAAGATGAAAAAAATCTGCGCGAACAATTGGTGACTGCGCTGCAGAAAAAAGGTTACTCGGTGGATGCCGCCGCCGACGGCCAGGAAGGCCTTTACTATGGCAACGAATTTCCCTACGACGTGGCCATCATCGATCTGGGTCTGCCCAAACTCAACGGCATCGATCTGATTCGTGCTCTGCGCGGCGAACAGCGCAACTTTCCCATTCTGGTGCTGACCGCGCGCGCGCAATGGCAGGATAAAGTGGCCGGCCTCGAAGCAGGTGCCGACGACTACGTGGTAAAACCTTTCGTGATGGAAGAAGTGCTGGCGCGGTTGAACGCGTTGATTCGCCGCTCCGCCGGCCACGCCCGTCCGGTGCTGGAGATCGGCCCCATCGTGCTCGACACCGCCAGCCAGAGTGTCACCGTCAACGGCGCTGCCATCGAACTCACCACCTATGAATACAAGGTGCTGGAATACCTGATGCTGCGGCCAGGTGAAGTGGTTTCCAAAACCGTGCTGACCGAGCACATCTACGCCCAGGATTTCGACCGCGACAGCAACACACTGGAAGTGTTCGTGGGCCGTCTGCGCCGCAAACTCGATCCCGACAATGTTCTCAAACCCATCGAAACCCTGCGCGGGCGCGGTTATCGGTTTGCTCTGGAGGCCTGACCCCTGGGTTCCCTCAAGGTTCGTTTCCTGCTCGTCACCGCGCTCATCCTGGCGTTGTTCGCCCTGAGTGCCGGCTGGATTTTGCGGCAGTCCTTCGATTCCGCCATGCATGATCGTGTCCGCGAGCAGCTCAAGTTGCATGTGTACAGCCTGATGTCCACTGCCGAGTTCAAGAATGGCACACTGAATCTGCCCGACATGCTGGCGGAGCCTCGCTTCAATCAGCTGCAGTCGGGACTGTTTTCGGCCGTGGTGAGCGCAGGCAAGGAGGTGTGGCGCTCACCCTCTTATATGGGTAAGGGCAAATTTTCCCAGCTGCATTCCGCTCCCGGCGTCTGGACTTTCGATGAATTCACGGAAGACAACGAACGCTTCTACCGCATGATGTTCACGGTCATCTGGGAACACCGCAAGAAGGAGCTGCCGTTCACCTTTGTGGTGTGGGAAACCGGTGAGCCCTATGAAGCGCAGATCCGTGGTTTCGAAACCACCTTGTGGAGCTGGCTGGGCGGGCTGATTGTCTCGTCTGTGGTGATCACCTTCCTGCTGCTGTACTGGGGTTTTCGGCCATTCTCGGCGCTGGCGGCGGAAGTGAAGGCCATCGAGAACAGTGAGCGCGATGCCATCGACGGACGTTATCCGGCGGAAGTGGTGCCGGTGGTGATCAACCTCAACCGTCTGCTGGGACATGAACGCACGCTGCGTGAACGCTACAAGAACAGCCTCGGTGATCTGGCTCACAGCCTGAAAACGCCACTGGCGGTGATGCGGGGACTGGATCTGGCGGATCTGGAAAAAAGCGCGCCGCTGATGCAGCAGCAGATCAGCCGCATGGATGAAATCGTCAGTTACCAGTTGAAGCGTGCCCTGTCCACGGCGCCGGCGCTGGCGTCACAGGGTGTGCCACTGCAGGAACTGGTGCAGAAGCTCATCGCGGTATTGCAGAAAGTGTATGCAGACAAGGCGCCGCAATTTGAAACCAATCTGGCGGAAGGCATCCGCATTCCCTGCGACGAGGGCGACGCGTTTGAGCTGCTGGGTAATCTGCTCGACAACGCCTGCAAGCATGGCAGTTCGCCCATCAGGATCAGCGCGTCCAATGACGAGCGCCTGTTTCGCATTACGATCGAGGACAGCGGCAGCGGCATCGCGCCGGAAGACCGGCAGGCGATTCTGTTGCGCGGCGTGCGGCGCGATGAACAGGCACCGGGGCAGGGGATCGGGCTGGCGGTGGTGGCCGACATCGTGTCGGCCTATGGTGGCGAGCTGGAGATTGATCAGTCCACGCAGGGTGGCGCCTGTTTCCGTATCCGTCTGCCGCGCTGATTCAGGCCTGCACGCTGTTATTGCGCTGACGCTGCAGCCAGCGATTCAGCGTGCTGACCAGTAACTGCTGGCTGAACGGCTTTTTCAGGTAATCGTTCATGCCGGCGGCAAGGCAGCGTTCGCGGTCGCCCGGATTGGCGTTGGCCGTTACCGCGACCACCGGAATGCCGGCATTGCGATTGGACAGCTTGCGCAGCTGTCGGGTGGCCTCGAAACCGTCCATTACCGGCATCTGGCAGTCCATGAACACCAGATCGAACTCGCGCTTTTCCAGCAGCGCCACTGCTTCCTTGCCGTTGTCCACTGCCTGCACGCTGAAGCCGAGTTTTTTCAGGAATCCTTCCAGTACCAGTTTGTTCACGTAATTGTCTTCCACCACCAGGATTTCCACGCTGGCGCAGTTGATGCTCTCCGCCAGATCCCCCTGGGCCGGCTCGTCCTGGGCCGCGCAGGGGCGGAACGGCAGCGACAGGATCACAGTGGTGCCATCCAGCACCGAGGATTTGAAGGTCAGGCGCCCATCCAGAATATCGATGATGCGCTTGCTCAGGGCCAGGCCAATGCCGAGGCCGCCCTTGCGCCGGGTCATGGAGCCATCGCCCTGTTTGAAGGAATTGAAAATCTCGCCCTGCAGGGATTCCGGCACGCCGCAGCCGGTGTCCCTGATCACGAATTTCAGCCACAGCGTATCTTTTTGCTTGTGCTCGTCATCGACGGTGACGTCGAAGCGTATATGCCCGCTGTCGGTGAACTTGATGGCGTTGTCCAGCACCTGGTCCAGCAGCAGTTTCACCTTGTCGAAGTCGCCGGCCAGATCGCTGGGGATCGAGGGATCGATGTGGTGGCGTAATTCCAGCTGTTTGATCGCGGCGCGGCCCCGGTAGTGGGCGGTCATTTCGTCCAGCAGCTGGCGGATTTTCATCGGCCGGTTGCTGGCGGTGGCAGTGCCCGCCTCGAACTGGGTGTAGGTGAGGATATTCTCGATCATGCCCAGCATGTCGTGACTGGAGCGGTTGATGGTGGAGAGATATTTGTATTGCTCGGAATTCAGTTCGGTGTGCTCCAGCAGTTCCGAGGCGCCGATGATGCCGTTCATGGGCGTGCGCAGTTCATGGCTGACAGTGGACAGGAACTCGTCCTTGAAGCGGTTGCTGGCCTCCAGTTTCTGGTTGGAATCCTCCAGCCTGTGCTTGGCGTCCTGCTCCAGCTGGATACGCTCGGCCTGCAGCATGTTGATGCGGTCTCCCAGCGCCAGCGACAGCAGGATGGTTTCCAGTAATCCGCCGATATGCACGCTGAAGGCAGTGAAGGAATTGAAGGGCAGCACGCCGGACAGCGTCAGCACCCAGAGCACCGAACCAAGGATGACCGCCACCCAGGCCGTCAGGAAAAAGCGCGCGGTGCGCAGGCCCTGCCGCAGCCCCTGCACGCTGGCTGACACACCGGCAATGGAGAAGGTGACGGTGAGCAGGTTGACCGAATCCGGCAGCAGGATACGGCCGCTGACCAGGGTCAGCGCCGCGTCTACCAGACACAGCAGGATCAGGAAGCTGAACACGCGGTGGTGCAGCGGCATGGTTTCCGCCGTGCGCAGGAAACGCTGGCAGAACAGGGCGCCGAACAGGATGGGCACCAGGGTCAGCAGAAAATGCACGCGGTAGCTGGACAGCATGTCGTTGCGGTACAGCAGCACCTCCCGCAGCAGGCCGTCGTGGGATGAGGTCCACAGGAACAGGGTGACGATGTACATCACATAGAACAGGTAGCTGCGATCCTGGGTGGAAAAGAACAGGAACAGATTGAACAGCCCCATCACCACAAAGGCACCGTAGAACAGTGCCACTACCGCCATGTTGATGCGTTCGTTCAGCAACTGCTTTTCCGGCGCCCGCATCACCATGGGCACGAACATGGGGGAATCGGTACTGATGCGGAAATACAGCGTGTGGATGCCGTGGTTGCCCTTGATCAGGAAACAGAACCGCAGGCAGTTGTAGGGTTCCATGTCGCGATTTTCATAGCCGGATTGCAGCGTGCGCAGCAGCCGGCGGTCTTTCATTTCATACAGGGTGATGGACTTGAGATGGGGATAGGCGATCTCGATCAGGCGCGGATTGTTCGCCTTGTTGGGCGCCACCTGCAGACGGAACCAGTAGGTGGAACGGGTGCGGCCGAAATAGGGGGTGTCCACGAAGACCGGTTCGAAGCGGCTCTGGTATTCATCCGTCAGGATGTCGTCCAGCAGCAGCACGCCCTGGGGGTCTTCCAGAAACATCAGGTGTTTGCCCAGGGTGGCCTCGTCGATCAGGTTCATGTCGAGAGGTTCCAGGCTGGTACTGGCACGGGTCAATCCCGTCGCGAACAGCAGCAACAGCGGCAGCAACGCCCACAGCCTCTTCCCCCGTGAGCAGATTCGATTCCAGTTGTTTCCAGATGACAGCATTGTTTCCGACAACCCACGATCAATCCAAACAAAGTCTAGTCAGTAATTTGACCAGCGGTCATTCGTTGAGGTGTATTTTTGTAAATAGATCAATCAAATGAACGCGATCGTGCACAGTTGTGTGTTTTGTGTTCGATTTCGGGGCGGACCGGTGGCCGGGTTAGTGTGAATTTTTCACAAGGCAGATTCTCGAATTGTTTTTATTCTTATGATGTGATCTGAATTGCGTCACATTTATTTGCCTAACGAATTCACAAATTGACGGCCAACTCTGCACCGGAGGTGTCATGATGCATCTGATCCAGGACTCCCGCTATTTGGGGGGAGTGAATGAACTCACCATTGTCACCACCATCCGGCAGGGCAGGATACCGGGTAGCACCCTGACCTACCGCCAGCAGCTGCAGGCGGTGCTCGATTCCATCCAGAACCGCGAGCTGCGCGGCATTCCCACCCCGATCCGCCTGATTCCTACCATCCATTTCGCGCGCTGGATCATCTGGAATGACGGCGTCCGCGACATCCTGATCTTCACCTCCAACTATGACGGCAGCATGTGGCAGTACCTGCGGGACTTCTCGGCCCTGATTGCCGGCGATATGGACCGGGTGTGGGGCAATTGCGAGGGTTACCCTGCCGGTGGCTGCCAGGACTTCGAAGCCTTCTGGCGTTATGTCGAGGAACATCAGGTGCAGACCGCTGCCTTTTTCGCCGCCATTCCCGATGAAACCCTGATGCGGCGCTTCAGCCTGCGCGCCTTCAAGTCGGCGTTTGACGAATTCATGGCCACGCAGTTTGTGGGTGCCGAACAGGATACAGATGCTTTCTACAAAGCCTTCTGCCAGTTCGTGCTGGAAAACCAGACCGGGCTCGACCAGCCCGCACACCCGTAATCGTACCGGAGAGTGCCATCGTGACGTCTTACCCCAATCTGATCCAACTGGCCGACATCCAGGCCCACCTCATCCGGGGCGCCAAGCCCGCCGCCGCCCGTTACTATTTTCTGCGGGTGGACCACGCAAAAGACTTCCTGCGTTTTCTGTGGCAGCCACTGCTGCAGGGCTGCCTGCTCACCGAGCAGGACATCCAGAAGTTGCGCGACAGACGCCGCCCGTTGCCGCCGGCGCCGCTGTTTGTGAATCTGGCGTTCAGCTGGAGCGGACTGAAGGCCCTGGGCCTGCCGGACGCGATTCTGGAACAGTTTCCCCAGGCATTTATGGACGGCATGGCCGCCCGTGCCCTGTTCCTGGGGGACTATGGTGTCGATGCGCCGGAATGCTGGGAAGGTTTTTACGGCAGCCGCGACATTCATGTGCTGGTGGGCCTGAACTATCTGCCCTGGCTGGATGGGGCCGAGGAAAAGCCCGGTGCCTGGACCGACGAAGAGATGGCGACTCATGACCGCGTGCTGCAGGACTACTGGCAGCGCCTGTGTAACGATCCGCAGGGTGGCGATGCAGGGCAGCCGGCGGGCGCGCACCTGCTGATGAATGAAACGGCCCATGTCATCCGCGAGCAGGGTCAGATCCGCGAACACTTCGGATTTGCCGACGGCGTCAGCCAGCCCTATGTCAGCGACGGCCAGAAACGTCGCGGTGGTGGCGGCAAGAAGATGACCAACAGCAGCCCCTGGGAACCGCTGGCGGCGGGGGAATTCCTGCTGGGTTACAGTGATGAACTGGCGGTGCGCAACGGTCAGGTGCCGGCGGATGCGGATACCGAACTGTTGCCGGAATCCAGCAATCCCCGGGTGGCGGCATTCCAGCGTCTCACCCGTAATGGCTCCTTTCTGGTGTACCGCAAACTGCAACAGCGGGTGAAGGAGTTCCGCCAGTTCTGCGACGCAAAGGGAGAGGATTTCAGCGCCCGGCTGGTTGGGCGTACCCAGGATGGTGTGCCGCTGACCGCGCAGAACCGGCCTCCTCTCGACAACGATTTCGATTTTGCCAACGATCGCACCGGCCAGCATTGCCCGTTTGCATCCCATATGCGGCGGGTGAATCCGCGCCTGACCCTGAGTGAGGGCGAGAGCGAGGGCACCCTGCGGGTGGACCAGCACCGCCTGATCCGTCGCGCGATGCCTTACGGACCTTATATTCCCGTGGGCACCGACCTTGCCCAGGCGCCGGACGCCGAGCGCGGCCTGCATTTTCTCTGCTACAACGCCCGCATCGATTCCCAGTTTGAATTCGTGCAGAAAAACTGGATCAACAGCTGCGACTTCATGGGCTTTTCCTCCAGCGTGATCGATCCCATCGTCGGCAACCGCGCCCGCGACAAACTGGGTCTGTTCTCGTTCAACGCCGAAACCCTGCCGGTGTATGGCTTGCAGCAATATGTGCAGGTGAAAGGCGGCGAGTATTTTTTCACGCCGGGACGCAAGGGCCTGCAATTGTTACTGCAACTGGTGCAGCAGGTGGATCCGGTGCGGGTGCCCAAGCAGCGCATCGAGAATTGGGACCCGGTGCAGTCCGACCCGCTGGATGTGGCGAAATATGTCGACGCCACCCGCCTGGTGGGAGGCAACCGGTTCGTCAAGCTGTGGGTGCAGGGCAGTACCGGCGCGCGCGTGCCTTACTATTATTTTGCCCACCCCGAGGACATGAACGCGATCCTGGCGCAGCCGAACGTATTCACCAATGTGCTGTACAAGGAGCGCATCCGCAAACTCACCGGCGGCGACATGCTGCTATCGAAGAACGAAACCCCGCAGCGGGAGCAGCAGAAAAAACTCACCTGGCAATTGCTGGACCCGGCGAATTTCGAAGCCCGCATGCAGACGGTATTGGGCGGTACACTGGAGCAGGTTCGCGCCGGATTCGCCAGCACCGGCAAACTGGAACTGGTGGAGCAGCTGGCGCGGCGTCTGCCGCTGGCGGTGATCAAAAACCTGTATGGCATCGCACCACCCCACATGCCGGCGGATGGCATTCTGTCGCGCCTGCAGATCGCCCACTTCTTTGATCGCACCGATTACAACGAGGTGCCGCAGATCTGGCGCGAGAACTGCGGCCAATATGGTTTCCGCACCACGCCGGATGACACCCTGCTGTTCTGGGTGCGCATGCTGTTCCTGCAGGTGTTCGGCAACATGATCAACCTGGACTACATCACCCGGCTGTCTATGGCGGCGGCAGCCGAATTCCTGCCATTGCTGGACCAGCAGATCGACGACGCGATTGCCCGTCCCACCGATCCCGACTGCATCATGGCGGGTCTGATCCGCATGTACCGTGACGAGTATGTCATCACCGACACCGACAAGCTGGTGAAAGCGGTGCGGCAGAGTTTGCTGGAACTGGCAGTGGGCAGCACCGATACCACGGCAAAAGGCATTGCCGGTGTGGTGGCCAAGATTCTGCAGTTCGGCTCCAACCTGCAGGAGGCCATTGGCAATCTGCTGGCGGATCAGCCCGATGCGTTGAAACTGCTGCAGGGCTGGATTTCGCAGCCGGCGCTACGGCCGCAACTTACAGTGCCAATGAATGCGTTGCTGGAACAGGTGGCGCTGAAGTGCCTGTATATGAATCCGGTGGCGCCGTTGCTGCCGCGCTTCTGCCTGAATGGCGCAACTTACGTGAGCTCGGTGGGGGAGACGCTCAATATCGAACCGGGGGCCATGGTGTGTCTGGTGCCGCAGGTGACCTTGCTGATGGAACTGCAGCAGAAACTGCCCTGGAGCAATGGCCGCTACCTGTTCATGTCCGATTCGCCCCACGCCTGCATGGGCCGGCAGATTGCGTTGCTGGAAATCCGTGAGGCACTGAAGTTGCTGCTGACGTTGCCGAACGTGCGTCCGGCGGCGGGTCCGGCCGGCATGTTGCTGGAAAAATACAGGCTGCCGGCCAGCATGTGGTTGCGGTGCGATGTTGGTTAGGACACCCTGACCCGCACCGCATTCAATTGTGCGCTGAAGGGTTTGGCGGGCAGGAAGCGGCCGTGATACTCGGCCAGGTCGAAATAGCCCAGCTGGGTTTTCACATCCGCTTCCCGTTCATTGAACAGCGTGGCCTCGCGGGCGGCATGGAAGCCCAGCAGGTGCATGCCTTTCTGCTGTGCAATATCCAGCGCCTGATCGAACAGCGAATCCACCTGCCGTTTGGCGCTACCACCCTGACGGGTTCCCATCTGCCGCGCATACACCCGCGCCAGCGTCAGCGACGACCAGCCGTGATGGCCGATCTCGCCGGTTTCCTGCGTCAGGTTATAGGCTTTCTGCGCGAACTGGCGTGCCTGCTCGGGATCGTTCTGCGCCAGATGCAGATTTGCCAGCGCCTTGAACAGATAGAACCAGGTATAGCGGCCACCCTTGCGATAGCAGCTGGGTTGCGCAGCGGCCTCCAGTACCTTGCTGGCCAGATTCAGTTCACCGCAGCCGATCAGCGCTTCGCCGAGCTTGGCCGATACCGCCGGAATCATGGTGGGCACCGCGTATTCCTCGCACAGCATCAGCGCCGTATCCAGGCAGGTACGCGCCTCCACAAACCGGTCCACCGCATTCAGGTAATAGCCCCAGGTGTCATAAATCATGGCCTGGGAGTAGGGGTGGTGAGCCTGATCGGCCACATGCACACCGCGCAGGATTTCCTGCTCCGCCCGTTCCAGTTTGCCCATCTCCACCAGGCTGTTGCCGAGGAAAGTGCGGGCAAACACACTGGGAAAACCGGACCAGCCGAAGCGGCGGGTTTCCAGTTCTCCTGACAGCGTGGCCAGGATTTTTTCCTCGATCGCAATTGTGTCCTCGTAATTGCCCTGGGCGTGGCAGACCATCGCCAGGTTGTACTGGCTGGCGATCATCAGCGGTGTGTAATGCAGGTCCTGGGCAATTTCCACGGCAGCGCGGGCGGCTACCTGCGCTTCGTCATGTTTGCCCACCATCCACAACGCATTGGTCAGCTGGCTCAGAATGGAACAGGTGCGCTTGGGTTCGCCCACGGCCGCACAGAGTTTTTCCGCTTCCCGCAGATCCCGCACCAGCCGATCCTGTTCCCCCAGCGGCACCAGTGCATTCATGCCCACCGCCAGAAAGTCGATGCGTTGCCCCAGCGTGTCCTGGTTCAGCGGCAGATGGCGCAGTGCATCCAGCCCGCGATCCAGCAGCAACACCGCCTGATGGTGCGACGAGCGCCCGATCGCGTGATAACAGGCCTTGAGGTAGTACTCCACCGCCTTGTACCAGTACTGGCCCAGATAGGCGTGTTCCGCCAGCCGGTAAATATGTTCTTCCAGGCGCTCCTTGTAGAGCGACTCGATGGCGTTCACCAGGCTGGCGTGCGTCAGCCGCTTGCGATCGCGGGGAATCGCATCGTAGGTCACCTGATGAATCAGCGCGTGCTTGAAGTGATACTCCTCGTTCATCGGATCGCCGCTTTCCATTACGAGTCCGGCCTGGATCAGCTCGGCGATGGCGTGGCGGGCATATTCGCGCGGAATGTCCGTAACATAATCCAGCACGCTGGCAGAGAAGCGCTGGCCGATCACCGACGCTGCCTGCAGGATGCTTTTTGCCATTTTCGAGCGGCGGTCGATACGGGTGGAAATCACCGAGTGGATGGTCACCGGCAGTGAATCCGGCAGCGTATCCAGTGATGACTGGAAATTACCCTGCTCACCCCAGATCAGATGACTGTCCTGCAGGTGGTGAATCATTTCCTCCATATAAAGAGGAATGCCCTCGCAGCGCCGCGCGATCTCGCCGCGCACCTGCTGCATGCTGGTGTGCGGGCCCAGGATCGAGCGTAAATATTCCAGCGCTTCCAGATCGGAAAACGGTTTCAGTTCCAGCAGGCTCACACTGTCGTTCAGCCAGCTGGCCTGGTATTCTGGGCGGAACGTGGTGATCAGCAGGATCGAATGGGACTGCACGAACTCCACGAATTTTTCCAGCAGCATCTGGCTTTCCACGTCGATCCAGTGCAGATCTTCCAGCACCAGGATCAGCGGCTTGTGCTGGGACAGAAAACCCAGCAGGGCGCGGATGGCCTTTTGCGCCTGCAGCCGTTTCTGCACCGGCTCCAGGGAATTCCAGGTCTGGTTCTGGATGGGCAGATCCAGCAGAAAGTGGAAGGCTGACAGATGTTCCACCAATTCCTCACCCATGCGCGCCACCCGGTCCCGCAGCTTTTGCGCGATGTCCAACTGCTTGTCGGTCTCCTGCACGCTGAGCCAGTAGCGCAGGATGTTGGTAAACGGCAGATAGGCGGTGTTGCGGTTGTGGGAATCGCAGGCGGTTTCGATCAGCTGGAAATATTCGCGGTCGATGCCCTGGCAGAACTGGTTCACCAGCCGTGACTTGCCCACGCCCGGTTCGGCACAGACCGCCACACAGCGGCCATGGTGCTGGCTGGCTTCATTCAGGGCCATTTCCAGCACGTGCAGTTCGTTGTGGCGCGCGATAAAAGCCACATCTTCCACCCGCTGCACCTGCTCGCTCTGTTGCGAGACCCGGCTCTGCAGCTGGAACACGTGCACCGGTTGCTCCAGCCCTTTCACCAGCGTGGGGCCGGTATCCAGCGCCTTGATGTGCTTCTGGGCCAGACGATAGGTTTCCCGGGAAATGATCGCGGTATTGGGGGAGGCCAGCACTTCCATGCGGTGGGCCAGATAAACCGTAGGCCCCAGCGCTTCGTAGTCCACCGAAAAATCGTTGTAGAAGGGCTTCATCAGCACTTCGCCGGAATGGATGCCGACCCGCACGCCAATATGGGTGGCATCGAATTCGGATTTCACCGCTTTCAGCATGTCCAGTGCGGCATAGCAGGCCCGCACGGCATGGTCTTCGTAGGCAATGGGGGCGCCGAAGATCACCATCATGCCGTCGCCGTCCACCCGGTTGATCATGCCGCCATAGCGATGGGCGCTCTGTTTCAGGGCATTGAGGGTGGGTTCCAGATATTCGGCGCTGTCTTCGGGCCGCAGCTTGTGGATCAGGTGAACGGAGTTGGTGATGTCGACGAACAGGACCGAGACTTTTTTAAGCTCCGGCTCCAGATCGCGGGCATGAGGCACACGGGGTTCCTGCCGGAAGTGCTCCGGTTGTTCCTTGGATTCCTTCAGCGCACCGCCGCATTTATAGCAGAACGCGTGAAAGTTGGGATTCTCGGCCCCGCATGCCTGGCAATACATGAACTGCTCTCGAAGAGGTTTCCGGGTTGGCCCGGAGGCAGACGCCTGACGGAATGGGCATTGGCCTGCCTATGTCCATTCGTTTCGAGAGTATAACGGGGGAAGATCAGGATTCCAATTTTTGCGGGGCTTGACTTGACTGGTGAAATTGAACCTGGAAACCGTGAAAAAATGACGGAATTGGGGCGGTGATTGCCGCCGGGTTGCAGGACGTGACGACCAGGATGGAGCGCCCGTTGGCTGCGACCATGACCTGCGTCACCCCTTCATATTCTGTCCATTGCTGCGCATCGTGCACTGCGAAGTCGATATTCATCTTGCTTGCCAACATAAGTCTATTCCGGGCTTGGGACGCGATGCTGTCGAATTCCGGTGATCAGCGTCGAGTTAATACATTCAGTGCCGTAAAACAGTCACTGTCCGTCATACATAGAAAGTGCGGACAAGGGGCTCGCAACCCTTGCCCGCACTTGGGATCTGCTTGGCTGGGCAATCCTTGCCCAACAGATCCCGGTGCTCGCATAGTACTGATGCACCTGGAACTTGCATCCCAGGGCAGACAGTCAGGAACCAAAGTGCTCGCAGAGATCCCTAACCACCTGAGTTCAATGGTAGTGGCTTAGCCGGGGCTTGGTTACCCACTTAGTGCCAGCAGGAATGTGAAAAATTGCCGGAATTGGCGGATTGACTTTGCGTCAGAAAAAAGTCAATCGCCTTTGGGGGCGTGGTCGGAGCGGTTGGCCTCAGCCAGCAGGCGCGCGTGATCTTCCCGCAGCTGCTGGTTTTCGAGCGCGATGGCGGCGTAAGACGCCAGTGCCTGCACGATGGGTTCCTGGCGTTCGTCGAATGCCGTGATCTGGCCGTCAGGGTCGCGGGCATTGACCAGTTGCAGCACACCGAGGACGCTGCCGGCATGATTGATCAGGGGTACTGAAAGGAAGGAGCGCGAGCGGTAGCGGTGGTCGGTATCGAAGGCCTTCATGCCGGAAAAATCGAAGCGGATATCGTGATAGGCATTCTGGATATTGACGGTCTCCCGGCTCAGGGCGGTGTAGGTGGCGATATTGCCCAGGTTGGCCTCGCCATTTTTTTCCAGCTGCAGGGGAGCCATGTCCACGGGCTGCCCGTGGCGTCCCCCCAGATTGAGTTTCAATGCCTGATTCTTGAGCAGTACAAATTCGAGCCGCGGTGCCTTGCCGTCCCGCACCAGGTACAGCGAACCGCCTTCCGCCCGGGTGATGGCGAGGGCTTCATCGAGAATGCGTTCGAACAGTTCACTTGTGTCCCGCGCGCTGGAAAGACGAATCAGCAGGTCGCGCTGGAATTCCAGCATCAGGCTGTTTTCCAGGATGATGGACGCGAGGGATGCGAGTGCCTGTACGATGCTCAGGGCGGGATCGGTGAAGGGCACCACACCGGTGGTGTCTGGCGCCATTGCGTTGACCAGTTGCATGACGCCAATCACCTGGCCGGCATGATTCTGCAGGGGCAGCGTCAGCATCGAGCGGGTGCGGTAGTCGAACAGTTCGTCGAAGGCACGGATGCCACTGATATCGAACTGGCTGGCTTCGTAGGCGTCGCTGATATTGATGGTGCGGCGGGTCAGTGCGCAGTGAGTGGCGATGTTCTGGTGATTGGCGGCGCCGGTGTGGAGGTCGTACACCGGAATCGGCATCAGCGCTGAGTCGCCGCCGCTGCGGTTGATCTGGACCAGGCCCAGTGAGCGGTTGTGCAGGATGCCGTATTCCAGCCACTGGCCTTCGCTGTCGTTCTGCAGCAGATACAGGGTGCCGCCGTCGGCGTGGGTGAGTGCCAGGCTTTCCGCCAGAATGCGTTCCAGCAGGCGCCATTTATCCTGTTCCGATGAAAGGGACTGGGTAATGTCGATCAGGCGCCGCAGGGTGGCGTCTTGGTTGTGGGGCATGGGCGAGCTCCGGGGTGACTACCGGAAAGTGTAGTCACCCTGCTGCCGCCGCGCAGCGTTGATCAATATTCGCGCCGCAGAAATGCCAACAGGCTCGCCATTCCAGCCATGAATGCCAGCAGCAACGGGGACAGGCTGCCGCCGCCCCCTTTGCCGGAGCCGCCGATTCGCATGGAGCCCGACGGTGCGATGTTCACGTCAATGCTGACTTCATTGGAGGGGGCCGAGCGTTCGCCATCGAACAGGGCGCTGACGCGGTAGGTGTAACTGCTCTGCGAGGCAACGTCTGCATCGGTGTAGCTGACGCTGTTGGTGGCCAGTGCGGCGGCTACTACGGTCCATTCCTCAGTGCCTTTCCGGCGTTCCACTACGAACCCCTGTTCGTTGGTGGCGTGGTCCTGCCAGGCCAGTTCCACGTCGTTGCCCGACAATGTTGCCGTGAGGCTGTTGGGTGGCAGATCAGCGTCCCTGACCAGGATGGTTTCACTCAGGCTGTTGTCGGCCGCATCCACGTCGTACAGATGGTTGGCGCTGGACGGGGTGATGGTTTGGCTGAGTGACAGGTGGGTTGAATTGGCGTTCAGGCTCACCGCAAGCGCGGACGGGCTGACCAGGCTGCCAGTGGTGCAGGTATAGGCCTGGTTGCCGTTGCTCAGGGCGCAGGCGTTGCCGGCCAGGGTGACAGCGCTGAAAGTGGCGTCGCCCCCGTTGAGGGTGCCGCTGACGGTGACGGTACCGTTGACCCCGTTGGCGGTGCTGAACCCTGCTGTGTATTGCTGAATGAAGGCGTTGTCAGGTGTGGTCTGGGTCAGGTTGCCGGACACCGCAGCCAGGCTGGCGTCCACGGGAAAATCGAAGCAGGCTTCCACCGACGACAGGCGGCTGATGTTGGTGGCGATGGAACTGTGGGAGCAGGTGGAAAAGCCGCTGGGATTGGACACCACGTAGGGGTACATGATTTTGGTGGCGTCGGTGCAACTGGAGGCTGTCACGCTGTCGGTGGTGCCATCGTGCTCGGCACCGAAGTTGTGGCCGATCTCGTGAGCAACCACCAGTGCGGTGCGGGTCGCGCTGGGTGTGTTGCCACTGTACAGCAGCTGGGAGGTGCCCACGGCGCTGCCGTCGCTGTCGCACAGCACTGGATAAAACGAGTTGGGGTAATTGCTGCTGTCGTAGCCCGGGCTGTAGGCCAGTCCCACCACGTCATCATTGATATCGCCGTCGTCCTCGAAGCGGAAATCCCGTCCGGTGACCATATGCAGCAGGGAGCGTTTGTTGGGATCAAAGCTGCTGATGCTGTTGTTGAAGCGCTTTTCGCCAATGTCGCTGAGCAGGTCGTAGGGATCGCGGCTGGCGGTAAAGGTGCTGCCGTTGTTGAAATCCAGCCGCAGGTGACGAAACACGATGTTGAAATCCTGGCGATAAAAACCGTCGAGGGTATTCAGCAAGGATGCGGCCTGGCTGGTGTAGTTGCTCGGAAATGCCTGCTTGAACTTTTCGTCGAACACCACGGTGAGTTCCGCCACCAGGCAGACGCCGTTGACGGTTGCGCTGCAGTAGGCCGGAAAGTTAACGCTGACGGCCTGACCCACCAGTGCCTGCGACGTCAGTGCCCGGGCCTGGGGCGCAGAACTGTTGCGGGCAGGTGGATGGGCTACGGCGCAATCGCCCAGTTCTTCAAAACTCTTGACCGCGCTGACGGTGAATTCGCTGCTGCGGGCTGCCTGCTGGGGCGAATCCGCCAGTTGCTCGACCAGTAAGATTTCCCCGCCGTTCACCACTACGCCTTGCCATTGCCCGTCAATGTGGGACAGCCGCGCCCAGCTATCAGGAAAATCCACCAGCTGGCCGGTGTAGTGAACGGCATCGCCGTTCTCTTTTGGCAGGGATTGCATCAGCTCCCGATTTTCCTGCAGCACCAGTTCCCGGCTGACGCCGTCGATTAGTGCGAACTTGTGGAGGTCAGTTGCTGCGAACACGCAGGGGGAAGCCAGGGAGCCGACGACGAGCGTCAGTAAGGAGCCGCGCAAAAATAATGAAGTCATGGGATTACCGCTAAAAACTGTCAGTCCTGATTGTAGTTATATCCTGTGCTGCCGGCAGTTGAACCCGGTCACGTTTCGTCCCGGTCGGGGGATGAAGGGGAGGGGGCGTTCCACGCTTTGTCCAGCAGTTTCCGGATGATACGGGAAACGGCGACAAAGCCAAAGGTGGCTGTGACGCAGGTGGAGGCGCCGAAGCCGGCAGCGCAGTCCAGGCGGATGCTGCCGGAGTCCTCGTCCAGTTCCGGGCGGGTGGCGCAGACGCTGCCGTCGGGCTGGGGGAACATTAGCTGCTCGTCGGAAAACACGCATTCCACGCTGAAGCGGCGTTTGAGGTTGCTGCTATAGCCATGATTCTGCCGCAGTTTCTTGCGCACCAGGGCCAGCAGGGGGTCCTGGTGGGCGCGGGTCATGTCGGCGTACTGGATGCGGGTGGGGTCGGTCTGGCCGCCGGCGCCGCCTACCACGTAGATGGGAATCTTGTTGCGTTTGCAGTGCACGATCATGGCGGTCTTGTGCTTGACCTTGTCGGTGGCGTCGAGCACGAAGTGGAAGCGTTTCGTGAGCTTTTCCGCCACGTTGGTGGCAGTGACGAAATCCGCCTCGGCATGCACGCTCAGGTCGGGGTTGATGGCCTTCAGGCGCTCGGCCATCACATCCACTTTCATCTGACCGAAGGTACCGGTGGTAGCGTGGATCTGGCGGTTGGTGTTGGACACACAGATGTCGTCCAGGTCGAACAGGGTGATCTCGCCCACGCCGGAGCGGGCCAGGGCCTCCGCAGCCCAGGAGCCGACGCCGCCGATGCCTACCACGGCCACATGGCGCTGGCGCAGGATGTCCAACGCGCCCTTGCCGTACAGGCGGTCGATGCCACTGAAGCGGTTCTGGTAACTGTCGGGGACATGGGTCTGGGGCATCTCGGCGGATAGGGGCTGCGCATTATAGCGGAGGGTACCGCCCCGAGGCGACGCCGGGCCGGCCACAGCCAGCCTGGCAAAAGCGGGTGCCAGCCCCGGCTATTACTTCTATACTTGTCAAACTGTGGAAGCATTCAGGAGCGCACAACTTGGCAGATTCGCGGCAACTGGCCAAGGCCTTCAAGGCCCTGTCCAACCCCAACCGGTTACAGATCTTTCAGGAAATCATGCGGCGGCGCCAGCTGGACTCGAAGGATGTGTGCGGCTGCGCACTGACCGATTTCATCAATTCCCTGAATGTAGGGGCGCCTACCGTGTCGCACCATATCAAGGAACTGGTGAATGCCGACCTGATCCGGGTGGAGCGCAACGGCAAGTTCATCACCTGTTTTCTCAATGAAGAAATGAGCCTGCGGCTGAAGGATTTCTTTGCCGCGCGCGAACAATAAGAACAATCGATTTAAACATTGGCATTGCAGCGGCACTGCAATTACAGAGGAAAGTCAGATGATCAGAGGCTATGTGCATCCGGCGTTTGCCGGTGTCGCCAGCGAGCTGGCCCGCCAGATTCCCGACAACGGTCGCAGTGGCGCGGCGGTGGCGGTGTACCACCAGGGCCATTGCGTGGTGGATGTGTGGGGCGGCTGTCGCGACCATGAAGGCAATCCCTGGCAGGAAGATACGCTGTCGCTGTCTTTCTCCACCACCAAGGGAGTCGCCTCGACCTTGCTGCACGTGCTGGCGGACCAGGGCCTGATCGATTACCACAAGCCGGTGAGTTACTACTGGCCCGAGTTCGCCCAGTCCGGCAAGGGCGACATCACCGTGCTGCATCTGCTCTGCCACCAGGCGGGCCTGTACGATATTCGCAGCATGATCGACGATGCCACCCGCATCACCGACTGGGAATACATGACCGACACGCTGGCTGCCGCTGCCCCGGTGCACCGCCCGGGTGAGGCTCATGGTTATCACGGTATCACCTACGGCTGGCTGATCGGTGAACTGATCCAGCGGGTGACCGGCAAATCCTTTGCGGAAGTATTGAAGAGCGAACTGGCGGACCCGCTGGGACTGGACGGACTTTATGTGGGCTTGCCGGAAGATCAGTTTTACCGCCGCGCCTATCTGCCCAATTTTCCCCGCAGCCATCGCCCGCCGGCGGAAGCGAATGCGCGCAAGCGTCCTGTCAGTTTGCAAAACCGTCTGCAGGCCAACCTGATTCGTGGCGCCATCCAGATGATCGGCGTGGACCCGGATGATTTCACCCGCGGGCTGGCTCCCCACGGTATGGCCCGCTTCAGTTTCAATGACGATGCGGTGATAAAGGCCTGCATTCCCGCCGCCAATGGCATGTTCACCGCCCGCTCGCTGGCGCGGCTGTATGCGGTGATGGCCAACGATGGCGAGCTGGATGGCGTGAAACTGATGTCACCGCAACGGGTGCGCGAGATCAGCCAGATCCAGAGCCGCAAGGTGGATCGCGTGGTGCCGATTCCCATGCACTGGCGGCTGGGTTATCACCGGGTATTCACCACCGGTCCGCGCACGCCCCATGCGTTCGGGCATTTCGGTTTTCAGGGGTCGGGTGCCTGGTGCGATCCGACCCGGCATCTGGCGGTGGGTTTTATCGTCAACACCAGCGGCGGCACCACGCCGTTCGGTGATGACCGCATTGCCCGCATCAATGCGCAGGCGATCCGTGCGGCGGAAAAACTGGAAGGCGTGAAGTCACCCCGATTCGGGCTGGTGCCGTTTTTGAATTGAGATCAAAAAATAGATGAAGGATGCGAGGGCAGGTGGCGGACTGCCGTGCCCTCAGGTCCAGTCTTTCAATGCCGCGCCTTCGTTGTCGCAGAAGCGTCCCAGTAGCAGCACCAGCAGATCGAAGATAACCCAGAATCCCAGGCCACCGAGAGTCAGCATCATCAGAATCCCGCTGTTGACCTTGCCCACATAAAAGCGGTGGGTGCCGAAAATCCCAAAGAAGAAACACAACAACAGCGCCGGCAGGATTTTTCGTTTTGAAACGGATTTATCGTTTTCTTTTTTGCGCGGGCTTTGCAAGTTTTCTGCACTCCTGGTGGCGGAAGCAATCCACCGTGTGATCGTTCACCATGCCGGTCGCCTGCATGTGGGCATAGCAGATGGTGCTGCCGACAAACGTGAAGCCGGCTTTCTTCAGTGTCTTGCTCATCTGGTCCGACTGCGGTGTGGTGGCGGGCACTTCTTTCATGCTGGCCCTGCTGTTCTGCACCGGTTCGCCGTCGACGAACTGCCAGAGGTAGTCCGAGAAACTACCCTGTTTCTCCAGAATGTTCAAATAGGCGCGGGCGTTGCGTACGGTGCCTTCCACCTTCAGGCGATTGCGCACGATGCCGGGATTCAGCAGCAGCTTTTCGATGCGGGCGGGGGTGTAGCGGGCGATCTTTTCGGGATCGAACTGGTCGAAGGCGGCGCGGTAGTTTTCGCGTTTGCGCAGGATGGTGATCCAGCTCAGACCCGCCTGGGCGCCCTCCAGCACGATGAATTCGAACATGCGCTGGTCGTCGCGCACCGGCACACCCCATTCCTCGTCGTGGTAGGCCTGATAGAGTGGATCGTCTCCGCACCACAGGCAGCGCGTCGGGGCCTTGCGAGTGGCGGGGGGTGTGGTTTTGGTGGGCATGCGGGCGTTCCCTGCAGTGAAGACACAAAAAAAAGCCCCGCGATCGCGGGGACGATGCGGGGCCATATTAGCGCGGTTTTGACGGTTATAGTTATTGTGGGTGTAGACCGGTGCTCCCCCTGGGGTTGTGGATCGTTAGTGGTTATTCACAGGCCAAAAGCGGCCCCGGCAGGCCGGGCGGCCCGCCACAACATCTGGGTGTTTGTTTATCGTTGATATACAAGATAGTGCGCACCTGGTGGGGTCGCAAGGCGATTTTCCGGGGATAACTTGTGGATAAAATGTGGGAATGATGTGTTATACGGAATTTTTGCCTAGCTCATTTAGATGTCACTGGTATACCCTATTGGCGCCTATTTGCGCAAAGTCCTGCGGATTGACTGGCAGACTTCGTGTAAACAACCTATCTTCTTATTTAAGTTGCTAAAAAAACAACAAATTTGTTCCTGAACCCAGGTAAGAGGACGTCCTGATGCGCACAGACGTGAGTGAAAACATGCAGCCCTACGTCATCATTGTGGAAGACGACGAGCGGCTGGCGGATCTGACCGCGGAATACCTGCGCAGCAATGGCATCAAGGTGGATGTCATCCACGACGGCAGCGTGGCCATCGACGCCATCATCGACAACCAGCCTGATATGGTGGTGCTGGACCTGATGTTGCCGGGTGCGGACGGGCTGGAAGTCTGCAAGAGCGTGCGCGACCGCTACAAGAAGCCAATCCTGATGCTGACCGCCCGCACTGACGATGTGGACCAGGTGCTGGGGCTGGAAATGGGTGCCGACGACTACGTGGCGAAGCCGGTGAAACCCCGGGTGTTGCTGGCCCGCATCCGTGCCTTGCTGCGGCGGTCCGATCCGGCAGAAAAGCAATCCGATAAGAGCGGCGCCGACCAGGGTCACAACCGACTGGAGTTTGGCGACCTGGTGATTGACAACAGCGCGCGCGAAGTCTGGCTCAACGGCGACGCAGTGGACCTCACCAGTGCGGAATATGATTTGCTGTGGCTGCTGGCGTCCAATGCCGGCACCATTCTGTCCCGCGAGGAAATTTTTGAACGCCTGCGTGGTATCCAGTACGACGGCCAGGACCGTTCCATCGATGTCCACGTGTCGCGCATCCGTCCCAAGGTGGGTGACGATCCCATGAATCCGCGCCGCATCAAGACTGTTCGCAGCAAAGGTTACCTGTTCGTGCGCGACCTCACCTGAACGGCGGGTCTGATTGAACAGCATATTCCTTCGTATTTACGGTGGCATGATCCTGGTCTGTGTCCTGATCGGGGTTTTGTTTTACGTTTCTCTCGAAACCATCAATTTTTTCCGCCTGAATATGTTCCGCGCCAATCTGGTGTCCGGGCCTATTGAACTTGTCGCTGAAATGACGGCAAAACAGCTGCCGGATTATCAGGCGCGCTGGGTGGAGGACGTGGGCCGGCTGCTGGATGCGCGCATGCAGTTGCGCGAGCGCAGTGAACTGGCACTGGACGAAGCCGATATCGAACAGCTGCAGAAAGGCAAGCTGGTGCTGCGCATGCTGGACGATTTCAATCGCCAGGGCGAGGCGGTGGTGAAAGTGCCAGGCGATCTGGACCGCTACATCGTGGCGCGGGGCGAATACCTGACCGAGCAGCAGGCGCGCGGTGTGGCAGAGCTGGTGGCGCAACATTTGTCTGCGCATCCGGTGCTGCAGTGGAATGGCCTGCTGGAAAAACTTAACCGGCAGTTCGGATTTTCCCTCAAGCGCGTGCCACCGTTTCAGGTGGAACTGGATGACGAGAAAAAGCACCGCCTGTTCAATGACGAGCAGGCCGTGGCCACTTTTTCCGGCAATCGCGGCGGCAACACCCAGATCACGGCGTACAAGCTGCTGACAGAAACCGGCGAAGTACTGATGCTGGGACCGCAGCAGTTGTTCAACTGGTATCCGTTCGAACTGATGGCGGTGCTGGTGGTGTTTGCCCTGGCGTTCGTCGGTTTTGGTGTGTACATGCTGGTGAAGCCGCTGGAAACCCGGTTGTCTGGCCTGGAAAAAGCCGTGTTGCGGATTCGCGGTGGTGACATGAATGCGCGGGCGCCGGTGGAAGGGTCTGATGCCATCGGCCAGCTGGCAGGCACGCTGAACGGTATGACCGAACACATCCAGCGCCTGCTGAATTCGCAGAAGGAATTGACCCGCGCCGTGTCGCACGAACTGCGCACGCCGGTGGCGCGTATCCGCTTCGGCCTGGAAATGATGATCGACGCGATGAACGACGAGCAGCGCCTGAAAGCGGCCGACGCCATCGATCAGGACATCGAGCAGCTGGATAAACTGATTGACGAGATTCTTACCTATTCCAAGCTGGAAGAAGGCACGCCGGTACTGGACTTTGTGATGATCGACGTGGACCAGCTGTTGCGCCGCCTGGAGCAGGAAAGCCAAGCCCTGGCCGGCAAAAAGCAGGTCGTGTACATGGCGCCGGATCTGCCGGAAGAACGCCGCTTTGCCGAGGGCGAGGAACGTTATGTGCACCGCGTGGTGCAGAACCTGGTGGGCAATGCGTTGCGTTACGCCCGCAGCAGGGTGGTGATCAGTTACGGTGTGATGGGCGATGTGTTCCGCATCGACGTGGAGGACGACGGCCCGGGCATTCCCGAGTCGGATCGTAAGCGCGTGTTCCAGCCGTTCACGCGTCTGGATGACAGCCGCACCCGTGCGTCCGGTGGTTATGGCCTGGGGCTTTCCATTGTGGAGCGGATTGCCTATTGGCACGGCGGCCGTGCCCGCGTGGCCGAAAGCAGTATGGGTGGCGCGAAATTCAGTTTTCTGTGGCCACGGTTGCAGAGTCTGCGGGAATCGAACTGAAGGGCGTGCGGGACGCCCTTTTTTGTGGGCAGATTTTGTTGTCTGGCTAGCGGCGAGTCGCGATCACTTCCAGGTATTCTCCTCCCGTAATGGTCAGTATGCCGTTTTTCCTCTCGCTGTTGTTGCGGTAAACCTGAACCAGCTTTTCACGCAAGGCTGTCTGTTGTGCCGGAGTTCCCGCATCAAACGCGCGCTTGACCGGTCCGAACTTGTGGCGGAACAGATCCACCAGTTCGTGTTCATTGAGTGGATAATGCCATTGCGGGTAGATCTTGCGGGTGAGGCGGATATCGGTAAATCCCTCCGCCAGGCGTTGTTGCACGGTCAGTTCGTCGCCCCACAGCACGGGGGATACCAGTCCTGATGGTGGCGGCTGGATCTCGCTTACGCATTTGAACATCTGGGCCGGCATGCTGGCGGGTGTCCAGTTCGCCATGAACAGTTGTCCACCGGGTTTGATGACCCGCGCCAGTTCAGCGGCCACCTGCTCGGGGCGTGGCGCAAACATGGCACCAATCAGCGAAATGGCGGCATCAAAACGCTGGTCGGCGTAGGGCAGATCTTCCGCATCGCCCACATCAAATTGCACGTCGAGTTTTGCGCGGGCAGCGGCTTTGCGGGCATGCTCGATCAGGTTGGCGGCGATATCAATACCGGTGACCTGCAATCCTTTTTTGGCGGCCGGAATGGCGGTTTGCCCGGAACCGCAGCCGACATCCAGTATTGATTGCGCTGACTCCAAATCCCAGTTTTGCAGAATGTCCACGGCGCCGGCATGCATGTAGGTGGCAAAGTCGGCATAGTCGCCGTCTTCCCAGGTTGCTTTCTGTCGGGCCTTGATTTTTTCGATGTCGGATTGCGGCTGGCTGGCGGTTGCAGTGTTGGTGATTGCGTTCATGATTGTTCTCCCTTTGCCTGTGCAGGTTCAACACGCAGCAGAGTGTGCGGCTGACGTGATTTCGCAACCAGTACAACGTTTGTATCGCCTGCAAACGCAGGGCAGCGACATGACGCATGACAATCCCGAATAAAAACAGTGGCCTGATTGCAGGCCTGCGCAAATATTCAGCACACGATCGACTTCATGCCCCGAAATCAGGTACGGAATCTGTACTGGTCTGCGTTCCTGTTTTTACGTAACCTCATTGCATGCCTTATATGAGAAATCAAAAAACGAACGGGAGAGCAGGGCAATGCGCGGATATGGACAATTCTGCCCGATCGCCAAGGCGTCGGAAGTGCTCGGCGAGCGCTGGACGCATCTGGTGATCCGTGAGTTGAGTCTGGGTTCGGATTCATTCAATGACCTGCGCAAGGGGCTGCCACTCATGTCGCCGTCGCTGCTGTCGAGTCGGCTCAAGTCGCTGGAGGAGGCCGGCATTGTGCAGCGTCAGTCCCGCGGCAGCCATGTACGTTATCTGTTGACGAAGGCCGGCGATGAACTGGTGCCGATTATCCTGCAGCTCGGCACGTGGGGGCATCGCTGGGTGCGCAGTGATCTGTCCAGCGCGGATCTGGACCCCGGTTTGCTGGTGTGGGATATACACCGCACCCTGAAGGCGGATTTTTTTACCGCGGAGCGCACGGTGATCAGGATTGAATTTACCGACATGGCATCCAGCAAGCGCTTTTGGTGGCTGGTGATCCGCGATGGCGATGTGGATGTGTGTTTGAAGGACCCGGGATTTGATGTCGATCTGACGATTTCATCCGATCTGAAAACCCTCACGGCGGTTTGGATCGGGGATACCACCATCCTGAAGGCAATGCGGGAAAATCAGGTGCAGGTGGCGGGCTCACCGAATCTGCGCAAGACTATTTCCGGCTGGCTGGGCACCAGTCATTTTGCGGACGTGAAAGCAGCAAGATAGACAGCGCTCAATATCAGGCAGGCGTCAGGCCGAATGCCCCAGTTCCACCTGCAAAATCCCTTTCAGTGTTTTCTGGCTGATTTCCCGCGCCGTGTGAATGAATTCCTCCATGTACGGCAGTTGCGCGGATTCATCGCGCACAGCCGCGTACAGTTTCGCCCACACGCCGTCGTCCCCCAGCGAGCGTGCCACCACATAACCTTTCGCCAGATAGTCCGCGATGCCCCAGTTTGGTAGCACGCAAACTCCGCGCGCCGACGCCACCAGCTGGATGATCATCAGGGTCAGTTCTGCCGTGCGGATCGCAGCGGGGGTGACGCCGGCCGGTTGCAGGAAATATTTGAAAACGTCGAGCCGGCCCTGTTCCACCGGATAGGTGATCAGCGTTTCCGCCGCCAGATCCTGTGGCTCGATCACGTCTTTCTTCGCCAGCGGATGATTTTTTCCCACGCACAGCAAGGCTTCGTATTCGAACAGCGGAATATAGCGGATGCCGGGCAGCGGCTGCGGGTCGGAGGTGATCACCAGATCCAGTTCGGCACGGCTCAGGGCCGGCAGCGGATCGAAATTGAAACCACTGATCAGGTCGATCTCCACATCGGGCCAGTCTTCGCGATATTCGTCGATGGTGGGCATCAGCCATTCGAAACAGCTGTGGCATTCGATGGCGATGTGCAGACGGCCGTGCTTGCCAGCGGCCAGGCGCAGGATGTCCTGTTCGGTCTGGTCCACGGCGGGCAGCACGCGGTCTGCCAGTTGCAGCAGGCGCTGGCCACTGTCGGTGAATTTCAGCGGCTTGGATTTGCGGATCACCACTGGCTGGCCCAGGCGGTCTTCCAGTTCTTTCAATTGATGGGACAGGGCAGACTGGGTGAGGTGAACCTGCTGGGCAGCGTCCACCAGGCTGCCGCAATCGCGCAGGGCGACCAGGGTGCGCAGATGTTTGATTTCGATGCGGGCCATGTTGTGATCCGGCGATGAACAAAGGAATGTCTGGAGTTTAACAGGCTTTCTGGGGGCCGGGTTGCAGCGGCGCCGGATTGCAGGCGACCCCTGTTTCAAAATTCCAGGTTCAGACCGACCGCCAGCTGCGCATCATCCGGTGTGGGCGCAATGCCTTCGTCATCCTGCTGCGGCTTTTCCGTGCGGTCCCAGTAAACCGCCACCATCAGATCCAGCTTGTCGGTCAGATCCACTTCCAGTATCAATTCGGCGTGATGTTTGGCGCGGCCAGATTCTTCGTCACTGAAGATCACCTGATAGGAGCCTTCCAGATCCACATCGTCCGACAATTCCTGTTCATACTGGGTGGAGAGGAACAGCACCGCCGAATCCACCGTTCTGTCTTCGTCGTCCGGCGTTTCGCTGAAGCGGGTCATCTGGTAGCCGGGGCCGGTGGTCACGATCCAGGTGATGTCGCTTTCATCCATCACGTAATAGCCCATGCCGGTACCGACCGACCATTCATGATCGATATTCTGGTAGGGATCACGATAGTAATTGACGGCGACAGGACGGAAAAACCAGTCGCGGATCAGACGAATATCATAGGTGCCGGACGCACGGTGGTCGTTGGCATTTTCCAGGGAATCGAAATAGGAATAATGGCCGAGATAACTGAAGCGGAACGTACTCAGCGCCGTCTTGCGCCGCAGCTTGGCCGACGAATTCAGTTCCTGCTGTTCAACGTTGCCTGTGCGCACATTGATGGTCAGCGCGATGTCGCCGGTCCAGAGATCCTTTTCGTTGGGCGTTCCCTTGGCGATGCTGATGACATCTTTCAGCGGCACCCGCACATCGGTGCCCAGTACCACCAGCTGATCGTTTTCGGTGGTCAGATAGCCCACCGCCGTGGCGCCGTCACCATACAGAATCGCCATGGGTTTGGCGGACATCAACAGCTGCACATCCTCCCAGTCCAGTTCCAGAATGCCCAGCTCGTCGCTGTCGAAATCCAGAACGTCCTGTTCCAGGCTGCGCAGCGTGCCCTTCAGCCATTCGCCGGAGGTCAGCTGAATCCAGTCCCATTCGGAATCGGCCGCAGGGGTTGGTGGCAGCCAGTGTTTGATGGCCGGTATGGGTGGTTCTGCAGGCGTTTCTGCGCGCACACTGCCTGCTGTCAGTACCAGTAGCCCGCAAGCCAGAATCAGACTTCTTGGAAATCGCATCAAAACCTGCTGCTAAATAAAATTGAAGAAGTGTCAGCTGAAACCCGTGTCAGACTGACACTCGCCATTTTCTGGACGTTGGTTATTGCGCGCTGACTTGATAAGGATTGCCGCCAAGCGCATTGGAAACATCGGCAATGGCTTTTTGCGCACGCACACTGTTCCCGGCTGCGTCCAGTGGCGGTGAGATCACCGCGATGCCGAACTTGCCCGGTGCCACGGCAATGATGCCACCACCCACGCCGCTTTTGGCCGGCAGACCTGTTTTGTACAACCATTTGCCCGAATCATCATACAGGCCCGCCGTTGCCATGACAGCCAGGGTTTCCGGCACATTGTCGGCATTCATCACCTGCTTGCCGGACAGCGGATTCTTGCCGGCGTTGGCCAGGGTCGCGGCCATCTGCGCCAGATCTTTCGCGTTCACGCCCACGGAACACTGGCGGGTATAAATGTCGGTGGCGCGTACTGGATCTGTTTTGATGTGACCGTAGGCCGACATCAGGGCCGCAATGGCACGGTTGCGCTGATTGGTGGCCGCTTCCGATTGATACACGTCTTCCAGCACTGTCAGTTTGCGTCCGGCAAAATCGCTGTATTTGTCCAGAATCCTGTTCCAGATTCCATCGTAGTTGTCGCCCTTGACCATGCTGGTGGCGGCAATGGCGCCCGGATTGACCAGCGCATTCATCTCCGCGCCCTTGTACTGCTCGATCGCGACAATGGAATTGAATACCTGTCCGGTGGCATCCACGCCCATGTTGTTCGCAATGGATTCCACGCCGGATTCGTCCATCACCAGCGTCATGGTGAATACCTTGGAGATGGACTGGATGGACACTTCAGACTTGATGTCGCCGACGGAATAGACCTTGCCATCAACGGTCACCAGCGCAATGCCGAACAGGTTTGAATCCACCTTGGCCAGCGCCGGAATGTAATCAGCGTTGGCGCCTTCCTTCAGCACCTTGTACTTGCTGTACGCCGACTGCAGCGCCGTTTCAATGTTCGCCGAGCTGAGTTCCACGGCCGCTACCGGCAGTGCACTTGCACCGAGCCAGCCTGCCACGATCAAACTGGCCACGCCTTTGAAATTTTTCATGGGTCGGCTCCCGACGTTGAGGGTTCTGGATTGGAGGCAATGAAACGGGTTGGGTCGATTTGCGATGGATGTGCTGCCCCATCTAACGACAATTGATTTTTTACGTCAAGCCGAAGGCAGTGCGGGCACGTCACGGTAAAAACTGCGCTGGAAAAAAATGCCAGGGCCCAAGGGGGTCGGGTCCTGGCGATCACAACAAGAGTGAGGGTCGTGTGAAAGGGGGCTGTGAAAGGGGGCTGTGAAAGGGGCGCAAAAAAGCGTTGCTGGAAAAGCGCCGTGCCTCAGCAGGCGCGGCGCAGGGGTTCTTTGGCGCTCGTGGTGGACGGGGCCGGTGCGACGTGCGCCGCCGGAATCGCATCGGACAAACGGGTTTGCACAAAGCTGTCCAGCTGCGCGCGCTGTCCGGCGTTGAAATACAGGCCCAGCTTGCTGCGCCGCCAGAGAATGTCGTCCGCCGAGCGTGCCCACTCTTCCCGCAACAGGAATTCCACTTCGCGCTGGGTCAGGCCGGCACCGAAATCCGTGCCAAGATCGTCCACGCCGGAACAGCCCTGCAGCAGTTCATGCACGCGGGTGCCGTAGGCGTTGGCCAGGCGTTGCAGCAACGGTTGTGGCAACCACGCATATTGCTGCTGCAATGCCTGCAGCCACTGTGTAAATGTCTGCTCGCCGATATCGCCGCCGGGCAGAGTGGCGGTGCGGGTCCAGGGACTGCCCAGGGTGGGAAAATGGGGTTTCAGCGCCAGCAGCGCCGCTTCCGCCAGCCGGCGATAGGTGGTGATCTTGCCGCCGAACACACTCAGCAGCGGCGCCTTGCCGTTTTCATCCGCCTGGGTTTCCAGCGTGTAGTCGCGGGTCATGGCCGAGGGTGAATCGGATTCGTCGTCGCACAGCGGACGCACACCGGAATAACGCCACAGGATGTCGTCGCTGCCGATCTGGCGCTTGAAGTGCTGGTTCACCACGTTCAGCAGGTACTGCTCCTCTTCGCCATCCATCTCCACTTTCGAGGGATCGCCGTCATAGGCCTTGTCGGTGGTACCCACCAGTGTGAAATCCCCATTGTAGGGAATCACGAACACGATGCGCTGATCCTCGTTCTGGAGGATGTACGCCTGCTCGCCCTCATACAGTTTCGGCGTGACGAAGTGGCTGCCCTTGATCAGCTTGATGCGGCGCGGCGATTGCGCCTGCAGGTTTTGTTCGATAAAGCGCTGGGCCCAGGGGCCGGCAGCGTTGACCAGGGCGCGGGCACGGCAGTGGTGGATGCGGCCGGTAGCCAGATCCTGCAACGTGATGTGCCACAGGCCACTCACACGCACGGCGTCGATGCAGCGGGTGCGCACCTGGATGCGGGCGCCACGGCTTTGCGCGGCGAGGGGCATTGGCCACCACCAGGCGGGCGTCGTCCACCCGGCAGTCGGAGTATTCGAAGCCGTAATGAATGCTGTCATTGAGTGGGTTGGTGCTGGCGGAGGCGTCCAGGCACAGACCACGGGAGGCTGGCAACTGGTTGCGGCGGCTCAGGTGGTCGTACATGAAAAGGCCGATGCGGATCATCCAGGCCGGGCGCAGATGGGGCCGGTGGGGCAGCACGAAACGCAGGGGTTTGATCAGGTGGGGCGCGTTGGCCAGCAGGATTTCCCGTTCCGCCAGGGCTTCCCGTACCAGGCGGAATTCGTAATGTTCCAGGTAGCGCAGGCCGCCGTGGATCAGTTTGCTGCTGGCGGAGGAGGTGGCACTGGCCAGATCATCCTGTTCGCACAGGGCCACCGACAGGCCGCGCCCGGTGGCGTCCGCCGCGATGCCGGTGCCATTGATGCCGCCGCCGACAATAAACAGGTCATAACAGGTTGAATTATCAGCAACTTGGGCGGTGTCGAGGTTTTGATTGTGCGGCATGACAGGCTTCCCAGTGGGATTGGGGGGCGATGAAATCAGTGTAGTTGTTTTCGAAAAAAACAACAAACGAAAATTAATGAACATTACATGAGGGGTTGCGAACTAAAATGATGCCTGTTCGGGGTGGAAGGGGAGTTGCGGCTGGTTTATAGATTCAAGAAGGCTATTGGATGGTGGCTGGAACTCTGAAAGGGGGTTCCCGGTTATCGGATTGGATTCTTCAGCAGCCTGGGACGTATCAAAAACATCCTATTGGCCTGGAAAGACATCAAATGGACAGGTTGGGGAGACATGTTTAGATTCTTTTATATCCAGGTTGGATAGAAAAGAATCCAGACTGGATGTAAAAGAATCCAATTGGGACTGTCTGGACCCCTGATTGGATGATTTTCAGGGGTCAGTTGATGTCTGGCGGGGGTGAATTCAAGCGGGCGGGGTGTGTGGTACCGGTTCCAGATAGTGCACGCTGAACAGCTTTTCTTCATCCAGCCAGCTGCGCATCACGCGCAGTCCGGCCTGCTCTGCCAATTCGGCAAAGCCATCGATAGTGTATTTGTAGGAATTCTCCGTATGGATGGTTTCACCGGCAGCAAACTGAAACGACCCATAGGGTGAGTTGACGCTGTGCGCCTTACGGCTGACGAGATGCATCTCGATCCGCTGCAGCTGCTCGTCATAGTGGGCGCGGTGCTCAAATTCCGTGGGATCAAAGTCGCTGCCCAGCAGTTGATTCAGATGATGCAACACATTGCGATTGAATGCGGCGGTAACGCCGGCTGCATCATCGTACGCAGCCTGCAGTTGCTGTGTCGGTTTGTGGAGATCCACGCCAATCAGTGCGCCGCCGCCATTTCCCATCCAGTTACCCAGATGCGTGAGCAGGTTTACCGCGTTGTGCGGGTCCAGGTTGCCGATGGTGGAGCCGGGATAGAAAATCACGCGTTTGCCGGCAGGCAGTTGGCCCGACAGCGTCCAGGCGTCGGTAAAGTCGGCGCAGATGGCGTGAATGCGCAACCAGGGAAATTGCCGTCCCAATTGCACCGCTGCCTGCTGCAGGGGGGCGGCGGAAATATCAATGGGAATGTACATCCGTGGGCGCAGTTCGTTTAGCAGAAGCCTGACTTTTTCGCTGCTGCCGCTGCCGGGTTCGATCACTATGCTGCGTCGGCCGCAGCAGTCGGCGATTTCCGCGCTGTAAGTGTTTAGAATTTTTTGCTCGGTACGGGTGAGGTAATACTCGGCAAGGCGGGTGATCTGGTCGAAGAGTGCAGAGCCACGGGCATCGTAAAAAAATTTGGGATTTATGACTTTCTGTTTTTGTCGCAGCCCCTGGAGGATCTCCTGGTGGCAGTCACCCGCACTGGGATGCTGGTTGTCAAATTTCACGTTGTCGGGCAGTGGCAGGCCCTGATGGTCGAGCTGCTGGCTATCAAGCGGATCGTCAAGCGCAGTGATTGTCATGGCAGTTTTTTTCATCCTTGAATTTGACCGGGCGTTTTCGCCAGGCGCAGGCCGCTGAACTGCCAGCGGTCCGCAGGGTAGAAGAAGTTGCGGTAACTGGGGCGCAACTGCGCGGGTTGCGATACACAGGAACCGCCGCGCAACACCCACTGGTTACTCATGAATTTGCCATTGTACTCCCCGATGGCGCCGGCTGCAGGTCGAAAGCCGGGGTAAGGGCTGTAGGCACTCTGGGTCCACTGCCAGCAATCGCTGTAGAGTTGCAACAGGCCGTCTGCTGCGATTGCAGTCGAGGGATGAAAGCAACCGCAGGCCGGTCCCTGACCGGTGATGGCCTGTTGACCGGAAAAAGTGGCTGCGGAAAGTTCCCATTCCTGCTCCGTTGGCAACCGCGCATCGGCCCAGCGCGCGTACGCATCCGCTTCATAACCGCTGATATGACAGACGGGTTGCAGTGCGTTGCGCCGGCGCAATCCGTGCAGGGTATATTCCAGCGGCTCGCCGTCCTGTTGTAACCAGTAATGCGGCGCCTGCCAGTTGTGTCGCTGGCGTGTCTGCCAGCCGTCCGCCAGCCACAGATCAGGGCGCTCATAGCCGCCATCGTCGATAAACGCCTGATACTCGCCGTTGGTGACCAAACGATTGGCGAGCAGATAGGGTTCCACATAGACTTTGTGGCGTGGCGTTTCATTGTCAAAGGCAAAACTGTCGCCCGCATGGCCGATCTCGTGCAGGCCACCGGGAAATTCGAGCCAGGTGAGTGTTATGGGCGCTTGATCTGCCGGTGTTTTCGTGGCGCTATACGTGGGACAAAGCGGATTGATGAAGAGGGAATATTTCAGATCAGTGAAGAACAGTTCCTGATGCTGCATCTCGTGTTCGATGCCCAGGGTGCAGCGTTGCATCACTGTTTCCACTTCAGGCAGTTCCGGGTTGCGCAACAAACGCAGCATCGCTTCGTCCACATGCTGGCGATACTCGATTACCTCTTTTACCGTAGGGCGCGACAGCAGCCCGCGCTGGGCGCGAGGAAATTGCGGGCCCACGCCGTTGTAATAGGAATTGAATAAATATTCGTAACGTGGGTCCAGCGGCTGGTAGCCAGCCGCGAAAGGCTTGAGGATAAATGTCTCGAAGAACCAGGTCGTATGTGCCAGATGCCACTTGGGTGGACTGACGAACTCGGCTGCCTGCAAACCATGGTCTTCAACGGCCAGTGGCTCGCAGAACTGCACTGATTGCTGGCGTGTAGTGAGATAACGCTCAATTAGCGATTGGCTCATGTCGTGTTCTCCTCTACTGCCCGCCTTTGCGATTTCCCGCTTCGATAACGGGTCTGATCACGGTGCAATCAAGGAGTTCCGCAATCCGTTCGATGGAGTAAGGGTTTTCTTGCCGCAACCACCATACTATCAATTCGAGCGTGCTGCTAACGATAAGAATGACGCCGAGGTCAGGCGGCATCAGATTGTCTGACTGGCCGCGTACATCGGCGACAGCCCGTGCCTGGCGCAAAAATTCCTCGCGGATGAAAGAAGCAGCACCGCCTGTCAGCAGGGTAGACCATATCGACCGGTGCTGTTCGACATAGGACAGCAATGCGATAGCGCCGGAGCGCACATCCCGCGCATCCATCACCGGCATGGATAGCTGAAACAGGGCGCTGATCTGCTCTGCGGCTATATCCTCAAGCAAGGCTTCCTTGGTTGGATGATGACGAAAGAACGTGGTGTAGCCAATGCCGGCCCTGGCCACAATGTCGCGCACAGTGATCTGCTCCAGCGCTTTTTCTTCCAGCAATTGCAGCAAAGCGCTACGCAATGCAGTGCGGGAGCGAACGGCGCGAGGGTCCTGGTTTTCCAATGAATCTTCTTGCATGACGTCCGGTTATCGGTAAATGCCTGTCTAATTGCCCATCACGAGCTTCATCACCTTGCTGATCAGCAAAATCCTGTATATGGGGTTCAGCATATACAGGAAACCCAGAATTTTGGCATCGATGCCAATGTGCGCCCTGAACCGGCTTTTTTCAAGACTTTCAATATTTACTATCCGTTTCCCCTTCGGCCTGACGGGTGAGCCGATCGTCCCGGCGTTTAATCAGTTCGCGGTATTCGATCGCTTTGTATTGCGGCCTGGGTTGAACACCCCATACATCCTGTGCGGTCTTCTGACCGGCACCTTCCGCTGGCGCAAACAGCGGATAGGGATAAATGCATTCGCGTGATTCGTCAGAAAAACGGATTTTTTCAAATTCGGTGCAAATTTCCTGCAGTGACAATTCGGGCCAGCCGTACCAGATTGCCAGCAGCGGGAATGTGAACGCACCTTCGAGCACCAGCGCCGACAGGCAGACGATCAGTCCACGCTGCAGCCATTTGTGCATACCCGCGAATGCCGGTGTAGTGCCTAAAGGCAGATTGTTAGGGGATACGTTATTCATGATCAATTCCCTCGATTTGAGTGTTCACTCAGTCGGTAAAAATTTCGCGATTGACGGAATGCAGATATGGCAACGCCAGGAAAGGTGTGATGTAGAAAATGTCGTACAGCCACCAGCCGATCACCGGGAACACCACGCCGGTGTAACGTACATCGGCGAAGATGGTCATGTTGGCGATATAGCCGACCCAGGCCACGACGCCAAACCAGCAGGTGATGATCAACCATTGCTGACCCCAGCGTTTCATCTGCAAAAAGCCAATGGCAGCTGCGATGCGCATACAGAACACAACCGGCAGCAATGCAATTTCCCAACCCTTTTCCCCGGGCGCGGTGGCGCCACCGATCCACAGTTCGTTGTAATGCCAGAAGTAACCGGCATCAAACATATTGCCCCAGGCCATCAAAAATACACGCGCCAGCAAGGTGTGGTGCGCGACCAGATCCAGGGCCCAGCCGATGGAGTTGAGTGCGGCATCGATGGCAACCAGATAGCCGATGAGTGTCACCATCGTGGGGCGTACTGAAAGCCCTTGCCGTTGTGCCTTGATTTGCAGCGCCAGGCCGCGCAGGAAAAGCGGAAAGCCGATCAGGCCGAATACTGCGGTTCCCAAAAACAGGGCCCCCACCATCATCCATTTATCTGCCTGCCACTGTGCCTGGCGACTGCGCAGGTGATGATCGTCGAGGTTAGTCATCCCACCCATTGTCAGTGTGTTGGTATTCATCATTTTTCCCCCTTACCAGTCGCGCACGGAGTACATATACATCTGGATTAAAAACATCGTCAGCAGATAGCCATAGCAGACAATCTGGAAAGCGATAAGCGCTTTGCGGCGTCGACGGTCCTGTTCGCTGATCGGTTGTTCCTTCATCGTCGGATACCTCTTTTTGTCATTGTTTAATGGTAGAACCCGCTGGGGATGACAGACTGGCTGCCGCCAGTTCCCGCAGGCCATCGGTGATAGCACCGTCACTGCTCAGCGGTGCAAGAATGCAGACTTCCGCCGCTTCCATTTCAGTGGCGCCTGCTGCAATCAGTTTGGCGGCGGTTACCAATACACGGGTGGATGGCGGTTCGAAATGAAACGCAGAATCGGCGTTGCGGATGCTCACCGCAAAACGCACCAGTTGCTGCGCGACCGATAACGGAATATGGGATTCGGTTACCAGAACATCCGCTTCGCGATCCGGTGGCAGATAGTTCATGGCCAGCGTTATGAAGCGCTGACGAAAAGAAGGTTTCAATTCCTTGAGCGAACTGCGATAGGCGGGGTTGTAGGAGCACACCAGCATGAAAGTGTCCGGCGCCTGAATGACTTCCCCGGCGCGATCGAGATACAGGGCACGTCGGTGATCCGTGAGCGAGTGCAGCACCGCCAGCGAATCATGTCGCGCTTCCACCACTTCGTCGAGATAGCAGATTGCGCCTTGCTTCACTGACCGGGTCAGTGGCCCATCGTTCCAGACCACATCGCCGCCAGTGACCATAAACCGCCCCACCAGATCGGAACTGGTCAGATCGTCGTGACAGCTGATGGTGATCACCGGGCGCTCCAGTTTTTTACCCATGTATTCGACGAAGCGGGTTTTGCCGCATCCGGTCGGTCCGGTCAGCATCACCGGCAGTCGTTGTGAATACGCCAGCCGGAATAGCAGCTCTTCATTGCCGTTGACGTGATAGGTGTCGGAGTGGCTGCCGGTTTGCTGGATTTCATCGAGCGTCATATGCATTGTGTGCATCCTGTAAAAATCATCACGCTGCCACCAGTTGTTGATGGACATGAGCCAGAACGCGGGGCAGTTCTTCGATACGACGAATGCGTGTCGAGCGCTGTGCTCCGAACACATCCGGCAAGGGATCAACCCGGGCAGGGCCGACACCGATGTAGTAGAGGAACACGCCGGCATCTTCGGCCTCTTCCACCGCATGTGCGACATCGGCCCAGGCGTAATGACCTTCGTAACCTTCGTCGGACATCAGTCCGTCGCCGATCACAATCAGCAGGCGTCGTTCCGACGGTTGTTCCAGCAGGCGGCTGGTCAGGTGTCGCAGCGGCGCGCCCAGTCGTGTGTAGCCTCCCACCGAAAGACCGAGATTGCCGGGAATCACGGTCCGACGATCGGTGAAATCCTTCAGGCAGACCACATCGACCCGATGCCGGGTGTTGCCGCTGAATACAAACAGACCGTGACGTTCACGCGCCAGCGCCATTGCCTGGGACAGTGCATCAGCGCATGCAAGCTCCAGCTGGAAGACGCGACCCTGATGTATGCCCAGTGACGAGCTTCCATCCAGCAGCAGCGCGGTGGTGACATCGCGTGCAGCGGGCAGCAAATCCCGAAATACGCGCGCATCGGAAGCGGTGCCACTCAACACATCAACGTAATGATTGATGTAGCGGTCCACATCAAGATCGGAACCATCTTCCAGCCGGTTTTTCATGGACCGGTGCGTGTGCGCCTCGAACCAGCGGCGCAGATTCGTCGACGCTTGCGCTGACTGTTGCGGCGACGGTGGATGCTTGCGTTCCAGCACGGCGACATGGTGGGGCAGAAACCGTTGGGTCCAGATATTCCATTCCGGATAGGGAATGCCGGCACGCTGGTCCGCGCGAATTGGAACGTCCTCCTCTTCCGGGCGACTGGGCGGTGGCAGATTCGGATTCTGTACGCCACCGTCACCACCGACTGGAATCGTGAACCGGCCTTTTGAAAACCGTTTTTTTGACGACCAGGGCATGCGACCGTAAAGCTTGCGCAGGGACGCAAGCAGTCCGTCCTGCCCGGAAGAATTCATCGGTAGCCGACCCAGCAGGGGATACAGCATTATTTCCGCACGGGACTGCGCCAGCTCACAGGCGCGATACAGCATGGAAGGGCCGTCGAGTTCGCCGTCGAGACGTTCCAGATCAGGCAGCAGACGCGTCAGTTCCGTTGTCAGGCCCGGCCAGCGCGAAATCACCCAGCCCAGCGCTACGCCGCCTTCCACGATTGACAATGCACGGAGCTCCCGGGGCGTTAATGCATGTAACGGCAGTTGTGCAATCCGGTCTTTCGATGGTGAGCATTGCAGGGCCACACCGCAGGTCAGCGTGCGCAGCGTCCAGTCTGCCGCTAAAAGAGGAAAGGGGATGTGCACCCGCAACCGGTTGGGGCCCAGACCAAAACTGCGGTGTTCGCCGGATATCAAGCGCACGCCTTCACGACGTCCTTCGGAAAACGCCGATGCCACCATTGCGCAACTCTGTTCAATATGAAGGGCATGGTTGATGGCGGACTCAGTCATGTTGGGCGGCGCTATAACGTCGTTGTTATGGGTTGGTGTGGCTGGAACCTGTCTTCAAAACGTGCCGATTGAATCCATCAGCCAGTACCAGAAGGCAATAATCAGAACGACGCCACCAAAGGCGACGAAGAGACGAAGGATATCTACCCACATAAGCTCACCTCTATCTATGGAACACTGTATGCCATAGTTAAGTATGATATACAGTGTTCCATATCTGGCAACAAGAATTTTCACGGCAGGGCGTTTCATGCCGGCGCGATCTGGGGCGTTGCGGTATAGCGCTATGGAAGGCCAAACTGGTAGTCGGCAATCGGAAAGCTGGTGGGTGCTATTTCAATAATGAATACACTCAGTCAATTTTCGGAGCTGGCGCTGTAATCCGCATGGACGCGACTCCCTGTTGCAGCGGCAAAGCATCCAGACTTTAGCCCGGATTTTTATGGGTGTTTTTTCATGCTGGGCTTTCGGGTGCGTGGATCTGTGTGTTGCAGCGGATTTGGTTTCGTTCAAATAGTTGACTTTTCGTCCGTTATTTGAGATAACCTCGAAAATTGCTATTGGCGGTATCGCAAATGAATTCTCCGGCAGTTCTGGTTACTGGGGCAGGTACCCGATTGGGAAGTCTGTTTGCCAGGCATATGGCAACCCTGGGTTACGATCTTGCGCTGCATTGCAACGCTTCATTGGAAGATGCTAGACAGCTGGCGCAGGAGCTGCGCAGTTTGGGGCGGAAATGTGAAATATTCGTTCAGGATTTCATGGAACCATTCGATACCGATGACTTTATCGCGAATGTGCAGTCCCGTTTTCCCAATCTTGAATGCGTGATAAACAATGCGTCGGCCTACCAGCCAGCGCTGTCACAGAACACCAGCAGGGCGCTGCTGGAATCCCAGTTCAGGGTGAATTTTGTTACGCCCTTTCTGTTGGCCGGCAGTTTTGCTCGACGCATTGGCAAGGGCCAGGTCATCAACATCCTCGACAACAAAATTGCCTACCACCAGTATCAGTATTCCGCTTACCTGTTATCGAAAAAATCGCTGGCTGAATTTACCAGAATGGCGGCGCTGGAGTTCGCTCCGGATATTCGTGTCAATGGTATTGCACCGGGCGTGACGCTGCCCATGGAATCCAGGGACAGTGCTTATCTGAGCTGGCGGATTGAAGGCATACCGCTCGGGAAGAAGGGTAGTGACGTTCAACTGATGACGGCACTTGACTATCTTCTGAAAAACGATTTTGTCACGGGGCAGATACTTTTTGTCGATGGTGGGGAATCCCTGAATCAGGTGGGCAGGAATTCCGAAAATTTTCCGGATAAACAATAACGAATTCAGGCCAAGCCATCATGCGTGAAACGCTTCATCTCGCTATTGTGTCTGTGGGGTCCAATATTGATCCCGAGCAAAACCTGCAGAATTCCCGGGATATCCTGAAAAATGAAGTGGCGTTTCTGGGTGAGGCCGAGGTGATTAGAACCGCGCCTGACGGCTATCAGGACCAGCCCGATTTTCATAATGGGGCCTACCTGTTGGGCACGGATATGTCCTATGACGAATTCAACCAATACCTGAAAGGTATCGAAACCAGGCTTGGTCGGGTGAAGGGGCCCATAAAGTCTGGTCCCCGCTGCATCGATCTGGATATCATCATCTGGGATGGCGAAGTGGTTCATGCTGACTACATCCAGAACAAATTCTACGTCATCAAGCCAGTCAACGAGCTGTTGCAAAAGCATGCGATTGAACTGTCGCAACCGTAAGTTCTGCAAGCAGGTCTCATTAGAATGTGAGCAGGATCTTGCTGGCACCTGCGACCCGGGAATACCGACCTCATGAGCTTGCTCGACAGAAATACCATTCAATCGGCCTTGCTCCAATCTGCCGTGGATTTGCTGGAGGACAGTGGCGACCCGGCCATTGTGCTGGATCTGGATAGTCTGTCCTTGTTGAGTGAAAGCGAATTGCTGCAGGTGGAGCGCTGGAGCCGACAACAACCATGTCCGGTAATTGGTGTGGGTTCGGAATCTTCGGCAGCCGCCAGCTGCGCCGATGCCATCGTAGAAAGCAGCGCTGAGCTCAATACAATGCTGCGCCGCATAGCAGCCAATCCCCAGGCTGCATCCGTGCTGGTTCAGGTGCTGCGATCCATCGAGCATTTGTCGCCCGAGGACGGGTTGGTCGTTGAATCGCTTGGCTATGCCACATTGCAATCCGGTGAAGAATTCAAACGCTGGCTGACGCAGCATCAGGAAAAGAATCCTGCAACACCCGTCAAGGAAAGTGGCCCGCCCGTGTTGTCGAATCGATGCGGGGACCAACTCACCCTGGTGTTGAACCGGCCGGAAAACAGCAATGCCTATACGGCGGAAATGCGGGATGCGCTGGCAGAAGTGTTCAAACTGGTGGAGCTGGATACATCCATCCGCCAGGTCAGTGTTACTTCAACGGGGCGTTGCTTTTGTACCGGTGGCGAGTTGACTGAGTTTGGAAAAGTGGGTTCACCGGCGATGGGGCATATGATCCGGTCACAAGTCTCGCCGGCAAAACTGCTGTTGTCTGCGGCGGATCGCTATCATTTTCATGTGCACAAGGCCTGCATTGGCAGCGGCATCGAGCTGCCTGCCTGTGCCGGTTATCTTACCGCTGCTCCGAAAACGGTATTCTGGCTGCCCGAATTGTCCATGGGATTGATTCCTGGTGCCGGAGGCTGTGTCAGTATTTCGCGCCGGATAGGGCGGCGGCGAACTGCCTATCTGGTATTGATGAACAAAAAAATCGATGCGCAAAAAGCGCTGGAGTGGGGGCTGATTGACGGGATTGTCGCGGACCAGCCTGGCTGAATTCGCTGTGACCACTTTTATTCGCTATCAGCTTTGCTGAAGCCAGTTATTTTCTGTATATCGGCTGTCCCTTGCTCAGGACAAATTGAACGTCGTCGCTTGTCAGGCGTGTTCTGGCAACTGCCCAAGGATGTTTGAGCAAACACAGGTCGGCGGCCGCGCCGGGTTGGATTTTGCGTGCTTGGCCAGGTGCTTCCAGTGAACCCAGAAAAAGTGCCAGCGCCTGTTCAGGGTTTAATGCTTCGTTGTGGCCGAGCAAAGTTCCGGATGCAGTGCGGCGTGATACAGCTGCACGCATGGCTGTCCAGGGATCGGCTGAGCCGAAAGGTGCGTCAGAGCTTCCGGCCAGGGGAATATTCCAGTTCAGAAAAGTGTGGCAGCGGTAAAGTGATTCGTGGTCGACGGATTCGACGTCGCGCAGATAGGAGTCACCTTTTTCCAGTATGAAGTGCGGCTGGGTTACCACCGTCACACCCAGCGCCTGCATTCGATCGAGCGCATGCTCCGGCGTGACAGCTGCGTGTTCAATGCGATCGCCCGCAATGGTGCCGGCTTCCTCCAGTGCCGCAAGGCTGAACAGAAGCTCGATTTCGGTAACGCAATGGATCGCGACAGCGACGCCCGCTGTGTGGCTTGCCTGAATGCGTTCCACCAATTCCTGTAATGCGGGCAGGCGATTTTCGTGTAAATGGATTTTCACCGGGCCGGAAGAAATGGTTGTGGCCGTTTCCTCTGAAGTGAATGTTGAATTCCGGGCCAGCTGAATATTCTGCAGAATCGAATTTTCCAGCTTCAGGCACTGGAACAATGCAAAAGTGTCCCGGTCATTCGATGGTGTCATATCAGAAAAGCCGGTAATACCACAGGATGCCAGTTTTTCACTTGCCTGTTTTACCGGTGGCAAGTGACGGCCCAGCAGGGCAGTCAATGCTTGGTCGCTATCGTAAAAACGGCCTGATTTGAGGCTTTCTGCGGGCAGCTGCGGTGGCGATTTTTGCAAATGAATAGCCTGTTGCAGAATCGCAAGCCCTGCTGAATTGAAAATCCACAGTCTTCCAGAGCGGTGCTGGATTCTGGCGGGGCGGTTCGGACAGTGACAATCCAGCCAGTGGCAATCAATGTCGCCAGCGATGCTTTCGTGGTACCCGAATCCTCTCAGCCACGCATTGCTTGGGAGTTGCTGTCGCAACCGTGTTGCAAGCCCCTCGCTATTGGCCACAGCCGCAGGACTGCAATCAACAGAAGCCAGGGATGCAGCAAAACTGAGGAAATGAATATGATGATCGTTGAGGCCCGGGAGCAGTGCGCCGCCGAGCGCTTCCACAACGGTTTCGCCGGGACGACAGGAAAGGCGGCCGATATCGCTGATGATGCCCCGGTCGATGCGCAGATCATTCAAACCTGCCTGATAGATTTCGGCGTTCCTGATCAACATTTCAAGACTCTATCATTGAATGCATATTGCTTGGTTTTCTCTGTTGAGCTTTGCGCCCGCAGTCGGATATTTGGCTATTCAAGCTTGCGCGCATTTGCATAAACTACCATAAAAGATAATAATCGTCAGTTATTGCGTGGCATGTTGCAGAAACTGGCGAGCCTCGTTTGCGGTATTTGTGGAGACATCAGGGTGGAAAAGACGCTGCTGAACAAGCATGGGCAGAAGATGGGCCGCAAGGGCCTTGTCATGCGCAAGCGGATTATGGAAAAAGCGCTTGAACTCATCAGGGACTCTTCCTACAAGGATCTCACTGTCGCTGATGTCGCCTACGAGGCCGACACATCAACCTCCACTTTTTACGTGTATTTCACCGATATCGAGGATGTGCTGTTCGCTTGTGTGGAAGAGGCCGATCAGGACCTAAACAGCATCATGGATGTGCTGAACCGCGAATGGACCATGGACAACATGGATGCCATGGTGTCCGAGTTTGTTGATTCCTATATGAATGTCTGGGAAAAACATTCGGTGGAACTGCGCATTCGCAATCAGGAAGCGGACCAGGGCAATCTCCGTTTCCTGCAGTTCCGGCTGGATTCCACCCGGGACATTATCGAAGGCCTGGAAAAAAAAGTGGCCGCGGCCCAGCCCCACGCTAAAAATCCCCTGTCATTGGTGCTGGTGTTGTTCACCGCAATGGAGCGTCTGGCGGGAGCCAATTTCCGGGCCATGACGGGGCCTACGCGCATCACCCGTAAAAAACTGAACGACGCGATCAAGGAGTTATGGATGATGTTGCTGGTGAAAGGCCCCAGCGAATAAATCCAGTTCTGCAAATACAGATGCATTGTGCTGACCGGGTGCTGCGCAATCGGTCGCCGGAATGCGGGGTCCGGTTGGAAAAAGTTGATCCAGTTGATTGCCCAGCCGACGCCACCGCCGGCAGGATTCCAGCGCATGTTCACGAGCCAGATTCAATTCATTGTGCAGACAAAAGGACACCGTATCCCGCAACGATATGGATATTAATTCATTGCCACCAGCCAGATAGCTTTGCCAGGCAGACAGCGCGGCGTGAATGCCTGTCAATGGATCGGCAATGGCATCACCCACAATCTGATAGTCACCCGTTGCTTCAAACATGATCCGGCTGAGCCCCGCAGCGGTTGCTGTATCGTCGCCAAAGCCGACGCGCGCACCATCGGCTCCATGCCGGCCATATCCTGTAATGCTCAGCCAGACCCGTCCCGGCTGCGATTGCACCCAGTGTTCGGCGTGAATGCCGATGTTGTGAAGTGCTCGGGGTCTTGATGCTTCAATCACAATGTCCGCGTGGGCGATCAGTTGTTTCAGCCGCTCGATGTCGGCCGCAGATTTAAAATCCAGAGCCACAGATTCCTTGCCCTGATTCAGCAGCTGGTAAAAATCCGGAAATCCGGTGCGGGCGCCATCGAGGCGGTTCAAACCTTCTACCTTGATCACCCGACAGCCTGCTTTCTGCAACAAATAGCCGCACAGTGGGCCGGCCCAGAGGGAAGACAGGTCCACTACCAGAGGGATGTCTTTGCGCCGCTGCGATGTTGTCCTGCTGCGATGATGAAAACATTGGATTTGAATCGGCTGTGAGGGCGGCGGTGGCAGTTCATCGGCAACCGCTACTGCCAATCCCAGGCTGTGCGCCTGCTGTAACAGATCGCCTGCGGCAAGCTCCCGACATTGATGCTCCAGTGCAGGCCAGTCGCCCGGTGCAATGGTCAGATTATCTCGCCAGGGTCCAAGCCAGGCAGGCAATAATTCCCAGTCCGAGCTGCGCGGCAGATTGACGGCGAGCAGCGCATCGCGACAGGGCAGTAAATGGCAACTCCCATTCGGGGAGAACGTGGGCGTGGGCACAAGTCCCAACATGAAAGCGCGTTCATACAGCAAGTTGGCGCCGGTGAGCTGCTCGTCTTTGATTTGCGCCACTTGTCTGAATCGCGCAAGCGCCAGATTGGCGCTCAGGGCGAGGGGCAGGGTGTCGAGGGAAGTGGCCGGCGTCATGGAACGAGTCCCTTGCAGCGGGTTGCTCTATTGTTGCTCTTTCATTAAACTAACGTTTAGTCAGTTATGTTGCAAGCGGTTTATCCGGTCAACGCAGGAATTCTGTCGGGTGAACGTTACAGGTGGGTGCTGTCCGCTGTTGCCGTATGTCAGGGGGCTGTTGATATTATCTTGTTAATTTGTACGGACAAATATGGCGTTAATGTATTTGAACGCCGTAAATTAGCCAAAAATTCATATATTTTGATAAGTCGCGTGTAAAAAATATATGGACATGTTGTTCCGCGGCTGGGTAGTTCTATATATACTTTGTACCAGCGATATGACACCCGGCGCGTTAAGCAGTAGACCGTAAAACAACGATAAACAGGGCTAAGCCAATGGCAGAGTTGAGATTCGATGATCGTGTAGCAGTAATCACGGGGGCCGGCAGGGGGTTGGGAGCCGCATATGCCAAGCTTCTCGCTTCGCGGGGAGCGAAAGTTGTGGTCAATGATCCCGGCGTCAGCATGGCGGGTGATGGCAACGATATCGGTCCCGCGCAACAGGTGGTGCAAGAGATCATTTCTGCCGGCGGCAAGGCTGTGGCCAATACCGATTCCGTTGCGACACCTGAAGGTGGCGAAGCGATTATCAAGGCTGCGCTGGATCATTATGGGCGGATCGATATTGTCATTCACAACGCGGGCATTGTGCGCCGGGCTGCGTTGAAAGAAATGTCATATGCGGATTTCGAAAGTGTCCTCGATGTGCACTTGCGGGGCGGATTTCATGTTGTGCGTGCAGCCTTCCCCCATATGTGCGAAGCCGGTTACGGTCGCATTGTGCTGACAGGATCGATCAACGGCCTGTACGGAAATCGCGGCGTAGTCAATTACAGTGCGGCGAAAGCAGGGCTCATCGGTTTGTCCAATGTTGCCGCTATCGAAGGCGAAGAATACGGTGTGAAGAGCAATATTATTCTTCCCGGCGCAGTGACGCGCATGGCGGAGGGACTGGATACCAGCAAATATCCTCCCATGGACCCGGAACTTGTGGCACCGGCAGTGGCCTGGATGGCGCATGAGAGTTGCACCATAACGGGTGAGATGCTGATTGCCATTGCTGGCCGTATAGCCCGTGCCTATGCCGCTGAAACGCAAGGCGTATATCAGCCTGCCTGGACCGTTGAACAGGTTGCCGAGCAGATTGAAGCCATTCGCAACACCGATGATCCTGTTATTTTTCCTCCGGCTCCCTCGGGCCATGTCGACCACCTTCGCTACAGTTTTGCAATGGCTTCCAGGGGTTAACCTGGCGGCACTTCACCTCACATTGCAGACGTTTGCCCGGCCCGCGCCGGGCATTTTTTTATTGGAGGTGTGGCTGGAAATGCGCGGTGCAGCACAACAGGTTTCGGGACTCTTTGAAGTTGATAGTAATCCAATATGTCCTGATATATTTCGATATGTTGAATTTGCTAAATAGGTAATTTTCGCAGGGGTAATCCAATAAAAACGTTTAATTGTCCGGACAAATAAAGCGCTCTTTCTGTTGCTTCGGTCCGGCGGCAGCGTTAAGCTTGTAAGCAGGATAATATGGCTTTGACAGCAGCAGTGATGGGCGTGTCGACCCAGTGCCTGCGCACCGGAAAAATGCACGCTAGTTAAAAAATGCACGCTAGTTAAATGCAAGTTGACAGGTGTTCCAACCTGCTTGGTTGTCTCCTAGACCAAAAAACAATTCAGTAACAACGTGCGGGCTTTTTGCCGTCCCAGAACGATTTCAAAGTCTGCCGCACAATAAACTCAAGATGAGGTCTCACGATCATGGCCGTAAAAGTGTACGAACGCATCCTGCAGCTATTTGAAGCGGAAGGTATCAATACCATCTTCGGTATTCCCGATCCAAATTTCGTGCACATGTTCGTTGCCGCCGAGAAGCGTGGCTGGAATGTCGTCACACCTCACCACGAACTGGCTGCCGGTTTCATGGCTGAAGGCTATGCGCGGATGAACGGCACGCCGGCACTGTGCATAGCGACACTGGGCCCCGGTATTGCGAATACCGCCGGCGCGATGATGTGTGCCAAGGTCGAGAACTCGCCGGTTATCTTTATCGGTGGTCAGCGCGCGCGCGTTACCGAGCAGCGCGTCCGTCGCGGTCGCATCCAGTTCGTCAAGCAGGCTCCCCTGTTCGAAAATTCCGTCAAGTACAGCGCCAGCATCGAATACGCTGACCAGACCGACGAAATCATTCGCCATGCCCTGCGCATGTGCCAATCCGGCACGCCGGGTCCGTGTTATATCGAATATCCTTCGCACATCATTCAGCAGGATCTAGATGTGCCGGAGGCGGTGTCGCCTGAAGCTTATCGGCTGGTGAAGCCGGGCGCTGATGCCGGCATGGTGGCCAAGGCCGCCGAACTGATAAGGGCCGCCAAGGACCCGATCCTGCTGGTGGGTCATGCCGTGCAATGCGTGCGCGGTGGCGAGCAGGTGAAAGCGCTGGCCGAAGTGATGGGTTGCCCGGTGATTCAGACTTCGGGTGGCACGGCGTTTATTCCGGGCCTGGAAGATCGCACCTTTCCGTATCTGTTCTCCAGCGTTGGCAACGAGATTGTGAAGCAGTCGGATCTGGTGGTCGCCATCGGCACCGAGTTGGGCGAGCCGATGCACTACGGCAAGGGCCACCACTGGAAAACTGGCAACGATAAACGCAAGTGGATCTACATCGAACTTGATCCGGCTGCCATCGGCCAGAACCGTTCGTTCGATGTGCCGCTGGTGGGCGATCTGCGTACCGTTGTGCCGCAGTTGACTGAGGCGCTGAAGGATACTCCGCGCCAGACGGCGCCCGATATGTCCCGCTGGATTGCAGCCGAGCAGAAGCGTCTGGACGATCTCGCTGCCGATGCCAAGAACAAGAAAACCGAAAGCGGCAAGGTGCACACCGCCAGCTGGGTTGTGGAAGCCACCAAGGCTTTCCCGGAAAACGGTATTCATGTGCGTGACGGCGGTGGCTCGGTGATTTTCACCTGGACCTACCTGCAGTCGAAGCCGCACGACGTAATCTGGAACCAGAACTTCGGTCACCTGGGTACGGGTCTGCCATATGCTATCGGTGCTTCTGTCGCCGAAGGTGGCAAGCGTCCGGTATTGTTCACAACCTCCGATTCCGCTTTCCTGTTCCATATAGGCGAACTGGAAGTTGCCGCGCGCCTGAATCTTCCGATCGTGACTGTCGTTGCGGTGGATTTCCAGTGGGGCCTGGAAGTGGGCGTGTACAAGCGCACCTTTGGCCATGGCAAATCCACTGAGCCGGGTGTGCATTGGAGCAAGAACGTGCGCTTCGACAAGATCGCTGAAGGTCTCGGTTGTGTCGGCGTGTATGTCGACAAGGAAGAGGACATCGGCCCGGCCATTACCAGGGCGTTTGAAAGTGGTAAACCGACCGTTATCCATGTGCCGGTCGATCCGTCGGCCAATCACGGTGGTAACGAAAACAAGGATACGCCGAACTACGAAGAGTTCCGTACCTGGTACGCTGAAGGCACGCAGTAATCTGGTTCAGCCTGAGCCTGCACTTCGGTGCGGGCTTTATGTTGAGCGTAAAAAAAGGTCGTCGACATAACATCGACGACCTTTTTTTGTTTTTCCTGTATTCACCGTTTTGTCGCGCCGGCTCGCGTTGCGTCAAAAAAGCTATGAATGGGATAACTTAGCGACCTTTCCATTGTGGGCGGCGTTTTTCAGCAAAAGCCCGTGGTCCTTCCTGGGCATCTTCACTATTGTAGCAATATTCGGATGCGTGTCTGGCCGCTTTCAATGCGGCGGAACGTCCCATCTCGGTGGCGAGCATGACTGTTTCCCTTGCTGCCCGAACCGACAGGGGCGCACCGTCGAGAATATCGGCTGCCAGTTCCAGTGCGGTGTCCATAAGTGACTCTGGGTTCGCCAGGCGATTCACCAGGCCGATTTCATAGGCGCGATGGGCCGTGATGGGTTTTCCGGTGAGCAGAATCTCCATCATGATGCGCTGAGGAATCATGTGAATCAGAGGAGAAGCCCAGGGTGAGCTTCTGCCCACTTTGACTTCGGTAACTGCGAATCTGGCGCTGGTGCTGGCGACGCAGAGATCGCATGCCTGGGCAATCATCCAGCCGCCAGCGAAGGCCACTCCGTTTACCGCGGCGATTGTTGGTTTGGACAGTTCGACCGAATCATAGGGCACCGGAAACATGTCGCGAGGCGGAACCTTTAACCCGCGATCAACCATTTCCTTGAGATCTCCCCCGGCACAAAAAGCCTTGTCGCCGGCGCCAGTCAGGATGGCGACGCGTAATGCGGGATCACGCTCGAAACGGTCCCATGCGGCGAACAATCCTTCGCGGATTTCCCTGGAAAGCGCGTTGCGTGTCTCAGGTTGATTCAGGGTGATGATGGCGATTCCATCATCGCGGGCTTCAAAAAGTACTGCTTCGTTTGGTACGGAATCGTTCACTGCTTTTACCTCAGTTCTTTTTCCTGACACCTATCACGCACATCTGTTAATACGATTTAGGAAGTCCCAGCGCTTTTTCAGCGATAAAATTCAGAATCATGTGGGGGCTTACGGGTGCGGTACGGGGAATTAGGATTTCCCGCAGGTACCGCTCAACATGATATTCCTGCGCGTAGCCCATGCCACCCAGTGTCAACATGGCGGTATGGCACGCTTCAAAACCCGCTTCGGCGGCAAGATATTTTCCCGCATTGGCTTCAATGCCGCAGTCCTGGCCTTTGTCGAACAGGGTGGCCGCTTTCATTACCATGAGGTTGGCGGCTTCCAGTTGCGCCCAGCATTTTGCCAGGGGATGCTGGATGCCCTGGTTCATGCCAATGGGGCGATCGAATACAATGCGTTCGTTGGCATAACGGGCAGCTTTTTTTAGTGCCACACGGCCGAGACCGACGGCTTCAGCGCCGAGCAATATGCGCTCCGGATTGAGCCCATGCAGAATGATTTTGAACCCGTCGCCTTCCTTGCCAATGCGATCTTCCTCGGGAATCCAGAGATCCGAGATAAACATCATATTGGAATCCACTGCATGGCGACCCATCTTGTGGATGGTGCGAATCTCCATTTTGGATGGATCGATGTCGGTGAAAAACAGTGAGAGGCCGTCAGTTTTGCGTTTGACTTCTTCCAGCGGCGTTGTGCGCGCCAGCAACATCACCTTCTTTGCTACCTTGGCAACCGAGATCCAGATTTTTTCACCGTTGACCAGGTAGCCGCCATCGCGCTTTTCCGCGCGGGTTTTCAGCTTGGTGGTGTCGAGGCCGGTGTTGGGTTCGGTGACGGCGAAGCAGATGAGTTCCTGGCCACCAATCACCGGTGGAATCATGCGTTGTTTCTGCTCTTCGGTACCAAACAATTCCACGGGCTTCATGGTGAACACCGGGCCGTGGATGCTGGAGGCTGCTGTCATGCCGCCGCCGGATTCAGCCACGGCCTGCATCATGATGGCTGCTTCAGTGATGCCAAGGCCGGAGCCGCCAAATTTTTCCGGCATGGCAATACCCAGCCAGCCTGCTTCGGCCATGGAGCGATGGAAGTCGTGTGGAAAAATACCTTCCTGGTCCCGAGCAAGCCAGAATTCATCGGTAAACCGGGAGCAATGCTTGAGCACGGTATCGCGAATATTTTGCTGATCTTCAGTGAACGAAAAATTCACGGCATCACCTCTTGTACAGCCGCAGTAGCGACCAGGCCTAACTCTTCCAATACCGCCTGTGTGTCCTGCCCAACCAGCGGGGTGGGGCCAGCCACTTTTCCCGGTGTCTTCGAAAACCAGGTGGGAACGCCGGGGTATCGCATCTCCGCATAGGGCGCCTTGACGGTTTCAAAAAATCCGATGGCCTGTAAATGGGGGTTGTCGAATAACTCATCCGGTGTGCGCAAGGGCGCAGCAGGAATGCCGAGTTCGCGAAGCAGGCTGAGCCAGTCTTCGGTCGTGCGTTCTTTAAAGGTCTCTCCCAGCAGCCCATACAGGGTATTGATTTGTTTGGCACGTTGTTCCAGCGTGGCGAATTCATCGCTTGCCCACTTTGGTTTCACGGCATCCATGAACTGGGACCACTGTTTGTCGTTGTAAACCAGCGCCGAAATGTAACCGTTTTTGGTTTGGTAAGGACGTCGGTTGGGTGCCACGGCTCTATGGTAATTGGCCGGGCCAATGGGCGGATTAAACAGCATGCCATTGGCGTGTTCCACCAGCATGAAAGACGCCATTGCTTCAAACATGCCGATTTCAACTTCCTGGCCCTCGCCGGTGCGTTCGCGATGATACAGGGCCATAACTGTGGCGTAGAGCGCTGTCATGCCGGCGATCTTGTCGGCCATGATGGTGCCCACGTAGTTGACTTCGCCCGTGAGCATCTGTTGCACGATGGGCAAACCGCATTCTGCCTGGATTGTATCGTCGTAAGCGGGCAGGTCAGCATCAGGGCCACGGCGACTGTAGCCATAGCAATTGGTATAAATGATCGAAGGATTCAGTGCGGAAACATCGTCGTAGCTGAAACCGAGTTTGTTGACCGCCTTGGCGCGCATGGAGTGGATGAATACATCGGCGGTCTTTATCAGTTCGCGCAGAGCGGTGGCACCGCTTTCCGATTGCAGGTCGAGCACCACACTGCGCTTGCCCCGATTCACATTGACGAAGACACCGCTCATGCCCGGAACCGGTCCCGGCGAAATGAATCGTGTGCCGTCACCGGCAGGGGGTTCTATCTTGATGACGTCTGCGCCCATGTCGGCCAGCATCTGCGTGCAATAGGGGCCCATTACCATGGCGGTCAGGTCGACGACACGCACGCCGGACAACGGACCGGAATGCTTTTTGTCATTCCCTGGTTTGCTGGCGTCAGTGTTTTTATCTGAAATATTATTGCGCATGTTCATTGCTTGGTTACTGTGTTATTGGTCGTTGACGGGAAGCGGCTTCGGATTGCCCGTACCCATATATTCCGCGAGATTGCGGTGAAAATTGGCTGTGCTTCGTTCCATGTAGGGATTGGGCTTGGTGCCGCTGAATCCCATGGACTTCATGCCCTGCTGTACGGCTGCCATGTTGGAAAAGTCTTGCGACAGCACATAGCACCAGGCTTCTTCTGTCGGTGGGCAATATTCCCATTGGGTGTGTGGTTCCTGTCCTGCCGGGAACAGTTCGTAAACCGCAGCTTCGAAGATGCACTTGTCAGGATCGTAGCCGTAAGGACGGGCGCTGTAGCACAGGGCGTTGTTGACGGAGTGCCCGATCTGGAAATTGGGAAATATTTGCCAGGCGGTGCCGCTTTTTGCCAGCAGCGCAGGGTCAACCAAGGGCCAGATCACGCCACGGGCTTCGTCATCCTTGCGCGCCGTCTCGATCCAGTGCTTGAGTACCTGGTCCGCAGGAGTGCCTGCAGGGAGTTCATCTGCCAGCCGTTTCGCCGCATTCACCAGCGTCTGGGTGGTGTTGGTATTGGCTTTTTCCCAGGTGTAGGTTTGCATTTCGGCGGTGGAAATCCGCGGATCTTCGTTGGTGCCTACGCGCAATTTCGCCGACTGGTTTTCATCCATGTCCTTGGGGCGTTCGTAGCCAATATTGCTGTGCTTCCCGTGAGCCTTTGCCCAGCCGCGAAATGATCCGTACTTGTTGAATTCCGGATGTGTGGTCTGGACGTGGTAGGTTTCGTTGAAGGCTTCCAGGGCGACTTTCCAGTTGCAATCGAAGATGCCCCACTTGCGCCAGCGGAAGCGCATGTTTTGCAGTTGGAAGGGGTCCAGCATGCTGGTGACGGGATTCAGGTAGTCGAGCAGGGGTTCGCAGTCGGGATCGAGATTGATCCAGATCCAGCCTCCCCAGAAGTCAATCTTGACGGGGCTCAGGCCGGTACAGCTTTTGTTGAGGGCGCCCTGCCAGTCTTCCTGGTGCGGTATGTGGGTGTTTGCGCCGTCCAGGTTGAAGCGCCAGCCGTGATAGCCGCAGAAAAACTGGCTGCGCTGGCCCTGGGCATTTCTGGCGCCCGAGGGTATGTCAACCAGCCGCCGGCCGCGATGGGGGCAGACGTTGTGATAGGCGCGTATCTGTTCCGGTGAGCGCACGATGATGATGGAGTCATCCAGAATTTCAAACGTTATGAAATTGCCAATTTCCGGAATTTCCTCGACCCGGCCGGCCTGGAGCCAGACCTTGCGCCACAGCTTGTCACGTTCAGCCCGCGCGTAGGTGTCAGAAATATAAGCTTCTACCGGAATGGTGACGGGCTCGGAAAGGACTTCCTTGATGTCTGTTATTTTATTCGTCATCGTCTTCTCCATTCCCACGTTGGTAGTGCGGGGGAGGGCAAGTACAGCCCCTTGGCTACTACTGGCGGGTACTGGTGGTTGTAAGCTGGATACCGTTTAGATGGTTTTTAATGGCAATAAAAATATGTCCGGACATAGATAATGGCATAAACGGAAAAATAACGCCATATACGCTGTATTATTTAGGTATTGATTTATATGTACGGACAACTATACAATTACGGCAGTGATCCCCGGGTGTCCCCGTGCTGTCGTCCAACGCGGAGCTGAATAGAATCCATGATAAAGAAGAGATCCAAATCCGATGCCAAGCCCCGGAATGCGCCTGAGCAGGCTGGGCTGCTCGCCGCAAAAGCCAATGAGGATTCCAAGCAACCTCTCTATATGCAGGCGGCGTTGGCGTTGAAGGCCGAGATTGTGAATGGCGTTTATCCGGTAGGTTCGTTGATTCCAACGGAAGACGAATTGTGCAAGCGTTTTTCAGTAAGCCGCTATACGGTCCGGGAAGCGTTGCGAGTGTTGCGGGAAGAAGGTCTGGTGTCGTCGCGGCGAGGTGCGGGTACCATCGTTGTGCCGTCCCGTTCCCGCGATACCGATATCCATCAGGTGATGTCGATCAACGATCTGTTGGCGTTTGGTACCGATACTCACTATGCCATTGATTCCATCAAAATGATTGTGATCGATGCCAAGCTTGCAAAGCGGACCGGCTTGCCGGTCGGCGAGGAATGGTTGCAGGTGCTTGGCTATCGCCGTACGGAAAATGCCGATGAGCCTGTCGGGCAATCCGAGTACTACATCAACCGGGCGTTTGCTGCTGTTGGAAGAATTCTGCTCCGCCACCAGGGCCCCATATTTCCGCTGATCGAAGACATGTTTGGCCAAAGCGTTGTTGAAGTTCATCAGCAAATTTCAGCGACCCTGATATCAAAATCCCTGGCTGCCCAGCTCGATGTCAAAGAGGATTCCGCTGCGCTTGAAATCAGGCGTACCTACAAGGTATCGGATGGACGAATCCTTCAGGTGACCATCAATACGCATCCTGCATCCCGTTATCGACACTCCATGACCCTGCAACGATTCAGATCCTGAGGCGCCGCTGGCCTGGGTGTGTTTGACGGGGTTTCAAATTTCCTATTCATAAAGACAAATCAACCATGAAACAGCAACTTTGGTCTCCGTCACCGGAACGCATTCAAAACACCTTGCTTGACCGCTTCATGAAGGTGATAGGTGAACAGCAGCGCAAGACATTTGAAGATTATGACGCCTTGTGGCAGTGGTCCGTGGATGAGCTGGAGGCGTTCTGGAGCTCGCTGTGGGACTTTTGTGGTGTAGTGGGTGATCGCACGGATGAGGTGTTGCGCAATAAGGCCGACCTGTTTAACAGCGAATTTTTTCCGGGCGCCGAACTCAACTATGCCGAGAATCTGTTGCAGGGTGCGCAGAGCGATCCGGTTCTTATTTTTCGTCATGAAAGCGGGAAGCGGCGGGAAATAACACGCAAAGAGCTGCTGAGCCAGGTTTCGCGCCTGCAGCAGGCATTGCGGGATCTGGGCGTCGGGAAGGGCGACCGGGTTGCCGGGTATCTGCCCAATATTCCGGAAACCGTAGTGGCCATGCTGGCAACCACATCGCTGGGCGCCGTGTGGTCATCCTGTTCACCGGATTTTGGTGTCAATGGACTCAAGGATCGCTTTGGGCAGATCGAACCCAAGGTGCTGTTTACCGCAGATGGCTACACCTATAACGGCAAGTCGTTCGATTCCCTGCGGGTGATGGCGGAGCTAGGCGCGCATATCGGCAGCGTCAAAAAAATTGTCGTCATTCCCTTTCTCGGCGAGCAGCCCGGGATCGACGTGCTGGGTGAAAAGGGCATATCGTTGGCCGACTTCTGCGCTGACTACGCCGAAAAGGCCGTGC